>NZ_CP053939.1:1589112-1906934 GCF_013267835.1 Neisseria mucosa | reverse complement strand
GAAAAACCAGCGCAAGTTGGAAAGCAAGCGTTGGTTGATTGTTTTGATGTTTTTAATCATCGCGGCGGTCAGTTTCCTATTCGACATCGCCACCGGCCCGGCGATGACGGACACACTGCCGGTCGGCGAAGTGGTCAATGTTTTGCTGGGCAAACCCGAAGTCGATGAAATGAACCGCCTGATTGTGATGGATTTGCGCCTGCCGATTGCGGTAATGGCGCTGGTGGTCGGTGCGGCTTTAGGCGTCGGCGGTGCGGAAATTCAAACGCTCTTGAACAACCCGATGGCCAGCCCTTATACGCTGGGCTTGGCGGCGGCGGCAGGTTTGGGCGCGTCGGTGGTGATTGCGTTCGGCGGTTTCGGGTTGCCTGAAACAGTAGCCGTCCCCATTGGTGCGTTTGTGATGACCATGCTGGCTTCGGGCATCTTGTTTCTGTTTGCCTCGGCGCGCCGCTTCAACTCGGCGATGCTGGTGCTGGTGGGGATTGCGCTGTTGTTTCTGTTTCAGTCGATTTTGTCGCTGATTCAATTTATTGCCGCGCCTGAGATTTCGCAGCAGATTCTGTTTTGGCTGTTCGGCAGTTTGACCAAGGCGACTTGGGAGACGGTCATCGTTACGGCGGCGGTTACGGCGGTATGCGTGTTTCTGCTTTCGCGCGACGTGTGGAAGCTGACCGCGTTGCGCTTGGGCGAGGAACGCGCCGTCGGGCTGGGCATCAATCTGCAACTTTTGCGCCTGAAAACGCTGGTGTTGGTGGCGGTGATGACGGCGACGGCAATCAGTTTCGTCGGCGTGATCGGCTTTATCGGCTTGGTCGCGCCGCATGTGGCGCGGATTCTTTTGGGCGAAGACCAACGTTTCTTCCTGCCCGGCGCAATGCTGGCGGGGGCGGCGTTTTTATCGGTGGCGAGCGTGTTGTCCAAGGTAATTATCCCCGGCGCGCTGTTTCCGGTCGGCATCGTTACGTCGTTTGTCGGCGTGCCGTTCTTCTTCTGGATTGTATTAACGAAACGATAGGCCGTCTGAAATGTTGAAACTTGAAAACGTACACATCCGGCGCGGCGATTATGTGGTCGCCGACAGTATCGATTTGACGCTGGAACAAGGCAAAGTCTATTCCGTGCTCGGCCCGAACGGCACGGGCAAATCCTCGCTGATGAAAACGATTTTCGGCGAAGTGGCGCACAAAGGCACCATCCGCTACGGCGACGAAATGTTGAGCAAAATCCACCTGCAAAGCTGGCGCAAACGCATAGGCTATATGTCGCAGGACACCGCCGCCGAAGCCTCGCTGACCGCGCTGGAAGTCGTGCTGCTCGGCCGCATGGACGCGCTGCACATGCACGTCGGCGACGAACTGCTGCACGAAGCCGCAAGTATCATGGCGGAGCTGGGCATCAGCCACTTGGCGCACCGCGACGTCATGCGGCTTTCCGGCGGACAGCGGCAGCTTGTGATGTTTGCCCAAGTCATGCTGCGCCGCCCCGAAATCCTGATGCTGGACGAACCGGTCAGCGCGCTGGATATGCACCACCAGTTGAACCTCTTGGAGCGCGTGGTGCAATACACGCACGAACACAATCTGGTTACGCTGATGGTCTTGCACGATTTGAGCCTCGCCGCGCAGTTTTCAGACGGCGTGATTTTGCTCGGCGAAGGCAAAGTACAGGCGCAGGGCGCGCCGCAGGACGTGTTGCAGGCGGACATGATAGGTAGGCTATATAAAGTGGATATCGAACTCTTATACGACAGCAAGGGCCTGCCCGTTATCCGCCCGATGCGGCAGAGTGCGTAACTTAACCGTTTCTGAAATGTCGGATTGAGCATCCAGTCTGCGCTCTCCCTGCAACTTATCCCCTCTCCCGCGGGAGAGGGTTAGGGAGAGGGCGGTAAGCCCAAGGCTTGCCTCTCCGACTCATCAGCCCGACCCATATTTTTATCCTTAGAAAGGACTCCCCCATGAAAAAATCCCTCTTCCTCCTCATGCTGACCGCTTCCCTCGGCGCATACGCCGCCAACCACGAAGTTAAAATGCTCGACAACGGCAAAGACGGCAGCATGGTGTTCGAACCCGGCTACGTCAACGCCAAAGTCGGCGACACTGTTACCTTCAAAGCCGCCAACAGCGGACACTGGGTGCAAAGCAAAGCCCTGCCCGAGGGCGTTGCCGACTTCCTCTCCGAAGACGGCAAAGACTTCACCCTCAAACTCGACAAGGAAGGCGTATACGTCTATACCTGCCCGCCGCACCGCATGATGAACATGAGCGGCGTGATTCAGGTCGGCAAGCCGGTGAACAAAGCCAAAGCGCAAGCCGTTGTCGATGAAATGGAAAACCGCGCCATGCAAAGCAAAGGCCGTCTGAAAAAATATATGGCGCAAGTGAAATAAACGCGTTTATGCCTGCATTAAAGGCCGTCTGAAACCTTTCAGACGGCCTGTTTCCTTTGCGTAAAACACGCATCAAAGCTATATCTTCCGTTTCAGTTTCCGATAAAATAGGCCTATTCCGACACAAGACCCGTAAGCATGATACGCCGCCTTTACGCCACGCTGTGGCACCTCGCCCCCTTCCTGATCCGCCGCCACCTGCGCCGCCGCGCCCTCAAATCCCCAGCCTATCTCGAGCATTGGGACGAGCGTTTCGGGCAGACGTATCCCAATCCCGTGCAACGCCCGATTTGGATACACGCCGTATCCGTCGGCGAAACGCGTGCGGCCGAACCTTTGGTGCAGGCATTGCGCCGCCATTTTCCCGACTCGCCGTTTCTGATTACCCAAATGACGCCGACCGGCCGCGCCACCGCGCAATCCCTGTTCCCCGATGCGCAATGCCGTTACCTGCCCTACGACAAATCCGAATGGGTCGCCCGATTTTTAGCCGAACACCGCCCCATCTGCGGCATTTTGATGGAAACCGAAATCTGGCCCAACCTGATGCACGGCTGCAAAGAAGCAGGCATTCCCCTCTTTCTGGCCAACGCGCGCCTCTCCGAAAAATCCCAACGCGGCTACCTCAAAATCCGCAAACTGGTCGAGCCTGCCATGCAGACCCTCTCCGGCTGCTTTGCCCAAACCGCCGCCGATGCCGAACGCCTGCACCTGATCGGCGCGTCCAACGTCCACGTCTGCGGCAACACCAAATACGACATCGCGCCCCCCGACGACCTGCGTCCGCTTGCCGCCGCCTTTAAAGAACGCATCGGCGCACGAGCCGTCGTCGTCTGCGCCAGCACGCGCGTGTACAAAGGCACAGACGAAGCCGAGCTGCTCCTCAAAGCATGGCAGGGCTATCGCGGCAAAGCCTTGCTGGTCATCGTCCCGCGCCACCCTGAAAACTTTCAGACGGCCTACGATACCGCCAAATCGCTTGGTTATACCGTGCAAAAACGCAGCGACGGACAACCCGTTTCCCCCAATACACAGGTTTGGATAGGCGACAGCATGGGCGAACTTGCCGCCTACTATCTCAGCGCAGACATTGCCTTCGTCGGCGGCAGCCTCGTCGATGCCGGCTGCCAAAACATCATCGAACCCATCTCCTGCCGCGTCCCCACCCTCTTCGGCTACTCCAACTACAACTTCGCCCAAGCCTGCAAAGGCGCAGTCGAAGCCAAAGCCGCCGTCCGCGTCGAAACCACCGAAGCCTGGTACAGAACCACGCGCCAATACCTCGACGACGAAACGCTGCGCCAACAGCTGATCAACCACACCGAGCAATTCATTTCGCAACATCAAGGTGCCAGTGCCAAAATTGCCAAAGCGATTGCAGATTGTTTGAATCAGCGTTAAACAATAAAAAACCGCCTGTTCATGACAAACAGGCGGAAACTGAAAAACAGTTTTTTGTTTTCAGCCGTTTAATTGACTAAGAGCAGGAACAGGGTTAAGATAATCCTAACGACTGTCCGCAGTCTCAGTCATGAACGACCCGTGCGAGTGGTATGTTTCATGATTGAAACCATCCTTTCTAGGGCGGTTTCAGCACAAAGCCCCACTGCAATGGGGCTTTTTTGCTACCAGCCCCGCAACAATTATACCCAAACTTCCTAAAATCATTCCAAACAAATTTCCACTGAAAAGGCCGTCTGAAACCCCAATGTTTTGAGTTTCAGACGGCCTTTTCTCAACCTACAAACTTAACGTCCTGCTTTCAACACGCGACGTGCAAACACGAACATACCGAAGACAAAAAACGCCAAGCCCAGCCATTTGGCGGCCGTATCCCAGTTTTCCAGGTTCAGGGCCAAAGGTGCATCCGAACCGCCGTTGGTAACGGAGAAGGCAATGATAAACGCCATAATCACACCGATCAGGCTCTCGCCGACAATCAAACCGGCGGAGAACAGCGTACCGATACGTTCCGCATTTTTCAGACGGCCTTCACGGTTTTCCTGACGGCGGGCGATGACGGATTTCAACACCGCCGCCAATACCGCGCCGATTACAATCGGCATATTCACAGACGGCGGCAGGTAAATGCCCATGCCCACGGCCAATACCGGCAAAGCGCGCTTGCCGCCGGAAGATTTGCGCAATGTGAAATCGACCGCAATCAACGCCACGCCGATGCCCACACCAGTGAAAATATAATCCCATTGCAGATTGTGCGAGAAAATACCTTGGGCGATGGTGGTCATCAAAGTTGCCTGAGGCGCGGCAAGGGCTTGGGCAGCATCCATGCCTTCACGCGGCATCGCGCCGGTAAAGCCGTAGGCTTCATACAAAAGCTCCAACACAGGCGAAATCACCAATGCACCGACAACGCAGCCGACAATCAGCGCAACCTGCTGTTTCCAAGGCGTCGCTTTTACCAGATAACCCGTTTTCAAATCCTGCAGGTTGTCATTGGAAATCGAAGCCACACAAATCACAGACGCGCCGCAAAACAGCGTCAACGCCAGCAGGAATTTGCGGTTTGCCTCGTCCGCCATCAAGCCGCCGGATTCGCCGACCAGCAGCAACACCAGCGAAATAATGACGATAGAGACGATGCCCACACCCGAAATCGGGCTGGAAGACGAACCGACCAAACCGGCCATATAACCGCAAGCCGCGGCCACCAAAAAGCCGATAATCGAAGCCAGCAGCGTACATACGACCACCAACAGCCAAGCCAAACCGCCGGAAATATGCGAGTCGCCGATAAAGTGGAAGAAAGACACGCCCAACACCAGCATCATCGCCAACACCCAGGCAATCATCGCCTTAGGCGACAAATCTTGTTCCGTGCGCTCGGTCATCTGCGCGCCGCCGAAATTACGGAAAGACAGGCGCATGCCCTCGACCATCGGTTTCATCAAAGTCAACAGCGTCCAAATCGCCGCAATACCGATTGTACCCGCGCCGATAAAACGGACTTTTTCCTTCCACAAAGACATCGCAAAAGGAATCATCTCCATATCGGCAGGTTGCGGAATATGCGCCGACAGATAAGGCACGGCCACGCCCCAGGCAATCGAAATACCCAGCAAAATCGCGATACCGCCGGTCAGGCCGACCAAGTAGCCCGCGCCCAGCAAAGCCAAAGAAAAGCCCATCGGCACTTGAAACACCGACGCGCCGCCTTTAAACCAAAAGCTCGCGCTGTCCGCCACCACGCGCAAACCGCTTGCGCAGAAGCTCATCAAACCGGCCAGAGCGCCGCCCGACATCAACTCCTTGATACCGCTGCCGCCTTCCTGTTGGTCCGCATCATGGTCACCGACCTTCAAAATCTCAGCTGCCGCCACGCCTTCCGGATAAGGCAAATCGCTCTTCACCACCATCGCATAACGCAAAGGCACAGTGAAAATTACGCCCAAAATACCGCCGGACATACACAGCAGCGTTGTCTGCCAAAACGGAAAGCCCGCCCAATAACCGGCCATCAACAAACCCGGCAAGATAAAAATAATACTGGAGAGCGTACCCGCGGCCGAAGCCTGAGTCTGCACCATATTATTTTCCAAAATATTGCTGCCTTTAAAAAACTTCAAAACCGCCATCGAAATCACCGCAGCCGGAATCGAAGACGCAAAAGTCAGGCCCACCTTCAAGCCCAAATACACATTGGATGCCGTAAAAATCACCGTAATCAACGCGCCGAGAATTATCCCCCGCAACGTCAGCTCACGGAAACTCGCATAAGGATCAACCGCCTGTTTCATAGAAATATTCCTGTATCAGGTAAACAATCGAACCGGAAACTTTTCAGACGGCCTTGTGCCACACAAAGGCCGTCTGAAAAACAACCGTCTTATTGCCATTGTAATGAACTATCCGAATACACGCAAAAGCCCTATTTATTTTCATTTGCCGCCAAACCATAAAATCATATCGATACAGACGTTTGGGGCAGTTTGACGGTTTCAGGTAAAATAACGCCAAATTCATCAACCGTTCAGAAAGCCGCCGTCATGTATTCACTCGTCCGCCCCATCCTGTTCCGTTTCGATGCTGAAAAGGCCCATCATTTCACGCTCAACAGTTTGCGTACCGCCGAAAAACTCGGCCTGCTGCCCAAAGTGGACAGCCACACCCGGCCAACCGAGCTGATGGGTTTGCAGCTGCCCAATCCGGTCGGCTTGGCGGCAGGTTTGGATAAAAACGGTGAGTGCATCGATGCGTTTGCCGCTTTGGGTTTCGGCTTTGTCGAAATCGGTACGGTAACGCCCAAGCCGCAGCCGGGCAATCCGCAGCCGCGCCTTTTCCGCGTTCCCGAACACCAAGGCATCATCAACCGCATGGGTTTCAACAACCACGGCATCGATGCGATGATCCGCAACATTGAAAACAGCCGCTTTAAAGGCATTTTGGGCATCAACATCGGTAAAAATGCCGTTACGCCAATTGAAAACGCGGCCGACGATTATCTGATTTGCCTGGAAAAAGCCTACGCCCACGCGAGCTACATCACGGTCAATATTTCCTCCCCCAATACGAAAAACCTGCGCGCCTTGCAAGGCGGCGACGAGTTGAGCGCATTGTTGGAAGCCTTGAAAAACAAACAGGCGCAACTGGCGGCCGCGCATGGCAAATATGTGCCGCTGGCGGTTAAAATCGCGCCGGATTTGGACGAAGCGCAAATCGGCGACATCGCCCATGTGGTCAAATCCGTAGAGATGGACGGCATCATCGCCACCAACACGACCATCGACAAATCCAGCTTGGGCAGCCATCCGCTCGCAGGCGAACAAGGCGGCTTGAGCGGTTTGCCCGTGCGCGAGAAAAGCAATCAGGTGTTGAAACTTTTAGCGGAACGCATTGATGGCAAACTGCCGATTATCGGCGTCGGTGGCATCATGAATGGCGCGGACGCGGCAGAAAAAATCCGCTTGGGTGCCAGTGCGGTTCAGGTGTACAGTGGTTTGATTTATCGCGGCCCTGAATTGATTAAAGAGTGTTTGGCTGCGTTGAAATAATACTTTTCCAAAAATAAGGCCGTCTGAAATCTTTCAGACGGCCTTTTGATATGCTTTTCATTCTTCAAACAGATTGCCTTGTGCCAATAAGGTTTTGACCGGTGCGAAATCGCGGCGGTGTTCCGGCAAGACGCCGTATTGTTTCAACGCGGCCAAATGTTGCGCCGTGCCATAACCTTTGTGGCGGTCAAACCCGTATTGCGGATAGCGTTTCGCCAATTCATACATTTCCGCATCACGCGCGGTTTTGGCCAAAACCGAAGCGGCGGAAATCTCGATGATTTTGCTGTCGCCTTTGACCACGGCTTCGGCAGGGACATTCAAATCTTTCGGCACGCGGTTGCCGTCTATCCACACTTTGTCGGGTACGACCGACAGCCCCTCGATGGCGCGCTTCATCGCGGCCATGGTTGCGTGCAGGATGTTCAGTTGCAGGATTTCGTCGGGGTCGGCAAAAGCAATGCTCCACGCAACCGCCTGCTCCTTAATCATCTGCGCCAACATATCGCGCTTTTTTTCGCTCAGTTTTTTTGAGTCGGTCAAACCCGGCAAATCAAAATGTTCCGGCAAAATCACTGCCGCCGCAAATACGCTGCCGACCAAAGGGCCGCGTCCCGCTTCATCCACGCCTGCACTTAAAACCGTCGCCATTTCTTCACCGCCTGTCTGATTCAAAACCGCCATTATATCCGCTTGCGGCAGATAAAATCCGCAATAGGACAAGCCGTTGGGGATCAGTTCAAATTTCATCTGCTTTACCAATCAGTTATAATTTACATCCCCACATACCGATACGTCTTACAACATGCCTGCCCAATCCGAACGCCTCCATTTTTCCGAACGCTGGCTCAACGCCTACGAACGCTACCGCTATCGCCGCCATATCCACGCCTTCCGCCTCGGCTTGGCAATCGTGTTTTCCACCCTCTTGGCCAAAGTCTTCCATCTGCAACACGGCGAGTGGATCGGCATGACCGTCTTTGTCGTCCTCGGCATGCTGCAATTCCAAGGCGCGATTTACTCCAAAGCAGTCGAACGCATGCTCGGCACGGCCATCGGTTTGGGCGTCGGTTTGGCCGTTTTATGGTTGAACCAGCATTATTTGCAAGACGGCGTTTTCTTCTATCTGATTATCGGTGCCGCCAGCGCAGTGGCCGGTTGGTCTGCGGTCGGCAAAAACGGCTATGTCGCCATGCTTGCCGGTTTGACCATGTGCATGCTCATCGGCGACAGCAGCCACCACTGGCTCGACAGCGGCCTGATGCGCGCCATGAACGTTTTGATTGGTGCCGCCATCGCCATTGCCGCCGCCAAACTCCTGCCCCTGCGCTCCACACTCATGTGGCGCTTCATGCTTGCCGACAACCTCACCGACTGCGCCAAAATGATTGCCGAAATCAGCAACGGCAAGCGCATGACGCGCGAGCGTTTGGAACAAAACATGATTAAAATGCGCCAAATCAACGCCCGCATGGTCAAAAGCCGCAGCCATCTGGCCGCCACATCCGGCGAAAGCCACATCAGCAACAATATGATGGAAGCCATGCAGCATGCCCACCGCAAAATCGTCAACACCACCGAGCTGCTCCTGACCACCGCCGCCAAACTGCGCGCGCCCACGCTCAACGAAAGCGAAATCCGCCTGCTCGACCGCCACTTCAACCAACTCCAACGCGAGCTGCGCCTGACCGTCCGCCTCATCAAAGGCCACTACGCCCGCCGCATCCGCATCGATACTTCGCTCAATACCGAACTAAGCAAACCGGCCGCCCGCCTGCATTACGACTGGCAAGGCTTCCTCTGGCTCAGCACCAATATGCGTAACGAAATCGCCGCATTGGTCATTCTATTGCAACGTTCGCGCAATAAATGGTTGGACAAAAAAGAATTGCAACGCCTGAAAGAACACCTGCGCAACGACAACAAGCCCAAATCGGAAGAGGCCGTCTGAAAAAAGGCCTGTCGTATTTTTACCCAAACCCCGCCGCAAGACAGCAAAAGGCCGTCTGAAACCCAATGGTTCAGACGGCCTTTCCATCAATTCATCCGCAATAAATGCCGCATAAAGCAAAACCCCCTGCGATTGCAGGGGATTTTTATATTTGGTTGCGGGAGCAGGATTCGAACCTACGACCTTCGGGTTATGAGCCCGACGAGCTACCATGCTGCTCCATCCCGCGTCAGAAGTTGTAACTATACAGAAAGGCGAAATTGCTGTCAAGCGTTTTTGACAGAAAATATCCAAACGTTGCTTTACAAAAAACCGGCCGCGTGGTTTAATTTTCGTTAATAAAGAAACAGGGGTGCTGCTTTCAAACCGAGCGGCTGAGAAATACCCTTTACACCCGAACAGGATAATACCTGCGTGGGGAGTTTCGGCAAATGTGATTTTAGACGGATTGAAGATATCCGCAAGGCCGTCTGAAAAAAAGCAATGCTCCTGTTTCCATTTCATAACCGAGAAACAGGAGCAATTTTTATGACTACCGCTAAAAAAACCGGCGATGAGGCGCGCCGTCTTTCCGACTTGAGCGAAGACATCGGCATCCGCTTCCAATATCCCAACTCTGACCGCGTCTATATCCCGGGCAGCCGCGCCGATATCCGCGTGCCTTTGCGCGAAATCCGTCAGGACGACACCTACACGGCGCAAGGTACGGAAGCCAATCCGCCGATTCCGGTGTACGACACCAGCGGCGCATACGGCGATCCGGCGGCACACATCGACTTGAAACAAGGGTTGCCGCACGTCCGCACTGCATGGCTGGACGAACGCAGCGACACCGAAATCCTGCCCAAGCTCTCCAGCGAATACGGCACCGAACGCGCGCACGATCCGAAAACCGCCCATCTGCGTTTCAACCAAATCACCCGTCCGCGCCGCGCCAAAGCAGGCCGCAACGTAACCCAGCTTCACTACGCCCGCCAAGGCATCATCACGCCGGAAATGGAGTTTGCCGCCATACGCGAACGCATGAAGCTAGACGAGCTTTTCAGACGGCCTGAATACTCCAAACTCTTGAAACAACACGCAGGGCAAAGTTTCGGCGCGAACATCCCGACTCATCCCGACCAAATCACGCCCGAATTCGTGCGCCGAGAAATCGCCGCCGGACGCGCGATTATCCCCGCCAACATCAACCACCCCGAACTCGAACCGATGATTATCGGCCGCAACTTCCGCGTCAAAATCAACGGCAATTTGGGCAACTCCGCCGTCACTTCCAGTCTGACTGAAGAAGTCGAAAAAATGGTGTGGTCGCTGCGTTGGGGCGCGGATACGATTATGGATTTGTCCACCGGCGCGCACATCCACGAAACGCGCGAATGGATTATCCGCAACGCGCCCGTCCCCATCGGCACCGTGCCTATTTATCAGGCTTTGGAAAAAACCGGCGGCATCGCCGAAGATTTGACTTGGGATTTGGTGCGCGACACCTTAATCGAGCAGGCAGAACAAGGCGTGGACTATTTCACCCTGCACGCAGGCGTATTGCTGCGCTATGTGCCGATGACGGCCAACCGCCTCACCGGCATCGTATCACGCGGCGGCTCCATCATGGCGAAATGGTGCCTTGCCCACCATCGGGAAAACTTCCTCTACACGCATTTCGACGAAATCTGCGAAATCATGAAAGCCTACGACGTGTCGTTCAGCCTCGGCGACGGCCTGCGCCCCGGCTGCATTGCCGATGCCAACGACGAATCCCAATTTGCCGAATTGCACACCTTGGGCGAATTGACCGCCAAAGCGTGGGAACACGACGTCCAAGTCATGATCGAAGGCCCGGGCCATGTGCCGTTGCAACGCGTCAAAGAAAACATGACCGAAGAGCTGCAACACTGCTTTGAAGCACCTTTCTACACCCTCGGCCCGCTCGTTACCGACATTGCCCCCGGCTACGACCACATCACCTCGGGCATAGGCGCGACCAATATCGGCTGGTACGGCACAGCCATGCTCTGCTACGTTACCCCGAAAGAGCATCTCGGCCTGCCCGATAAAGAAGACGTGCGTACCGGCATCATCACCTACAAACTCGCCGCCCACGCCGCCGACCTCGCCAAAGGCTGGCCGGGTGCACAATTACGCGATAACGCCCTGAGTAAGGCGCGTTTCGAGTTCCGCTGGCGCGACCAATTCCGCTTAAGCCTCGACCCCGAACGCGCCGAGAGCTTCCACGACGAAACCCTGCCTGCCGAAGGAGCAAAAATCGCCCACTTCTGCTCGATGTGCGGCCCTAAATTCTGCTCGATGAAAATCACGCAGGAAGTGCGCGACTACGCCGACAAGCAAAAAGCCCAACGGCAGGGCATGGAAGAAAAAGCGATTGAGTTCGTCAAAAAAGGGGCGAAGCTTTACAGTTAAAACGTAAAGCAAGAAAAGGCCGTCTGAAAATGTTTCAGACGGCCTTTTTAGCGAATAGTCTTGAAGCCAAAGCAATACGCCCTCTGGCTGCTTATTTTTCTACCCTGCGGAAATGGTGCGGACGGAAGCCGAGCGCGGCGAGGGAAACGAAGTAGAGGCCTCCACCCAAGGCAATCAGAATGCAGAGTTGGCCTGCTTTTTTAAAGCCGCCGACGTGCACCCATTCAAACGGCAGATAATATTGCGCCAGCCACAAACCGCCGCCCATGACGACCAAAGAGATGGCCATTTTGACCAAAAACGCAGCCCAACCTTTGCCGGGGCGGTAGATGCCATGTTTGCGCAAAAGGAAAAACAACAAACCTGCATTCAGACACGCGCCCAAACCGATAGCAAGGGACAGGCCGACGTGTTTGAGCGGCGAAATGAAGGCGAGGTTCATCAACTGCGTGCAAATCAGCGTGAAAATAGCGACTTTAACAGGAGTTTTGATGTTTTGACGCGCGTAGAAGCCGGGCGCCAACACTTTAATCATAATCAGACCGATCAAGCCGAAGGAATAGGCAATCAGCGCATATTGGGTCATTTGCGCATCGTGCAGCGTAAATTCACGGTACATGAACAAGGTCGTAACCAACGGGAAAGACAACACGGCAAGGCCGACGGCGGCAGGCAGGGTCAGCAGCATGCACAGGCGCAAACCCCAGTCGAGCAGACCGGAAAACTGCTCGGTATCCTGACTGGCTGCGTGTTTGGACAAGGTAGGCAACAAAATTGTACCGAGTGCCACGCCCAAAACGCCGGTCGGTAATTCCATCAGTCGATCGGCGTAATACATCCACGACACGCTGCCAGACTGCAAAAACGAGGCAAAAATGGTGTTGATAACCAAGGAAATCTGCGCCACGCTCACGCCCAAAATAGCCGGCCCCATCTGTTTCATTACGCGGTTGACCGCCGCATCTTTAAAGCTGAGTTTGGGCATTTTCAAGAAGCCCAGTTTCGCCAACCAAGGCAGTTGGAACACCAGCTGCAACACGCCGCCGACAAACACCGCCCACGCCAACGCCATAACAGGCGGATCGAAATACGGTATGAAAAACAGGGAAAAGACGATAAAGGAGATGTTTAAAAATGTCGGCGTAAAAGCAGGGATACCGAATTTATGATAGGAATTGAGTATCGAACCGACAAAAGAGGATAGTGAAATCAATAAAATATAAGGAAACGTTACCCGCAGCAGGTCGATGGAAAGCTGAAACTTATCAGCATCTTTGGCAAAACCGGGCGCGGAAACATAAATCACCCACGGCGCAGCAAGTATGCCCAGCGCGGTAACGATGACCAACACAAACGACAACATACCGGCTACATGACGCACAAACGCCTGCGTGGCTTCGGGCGAGCGGGTTTCTTTGTATTCTGCCAAAATCGGTACAAAGGCTTGGGCAAATGCGCCCTCTGCAAACACACGCCGCAGCAGGTTGGGCAGTTTAAACGCGACAAAAAACGCATCCGTCGCCATGCCTGCACCAAACGCACGGGCAATAATCGTATCGCGCACAAAGCCCAAAATGCGCGACACCATCGTCAGGCTGCCAACCTTGGCCAAGGCTCCCAATAAATTCATGTATTTTCCTTACTTGTCTTTCAGGCCGTCTGAAAATCCTGCTTCTTCCAATACTGCCGCCGCCGCCAATGCCGCCGTATCTTTTTTCAACAGCAGATGCAAGGCGTGGAAATCCTGTTCCAACGCGGCCACGGCTTCAGGGCGGTCATACCAGTCTGCAACGGCCTGCGCCAGTTTTTCAGGGACGGCATCGTATTGCAGCAGCTCGGGAACGGCGGCTTTACCCAACAGAATATTGGGCAGACCGACATGCGGCACTTTGATTTTGTTTTTCACATACGCATAAGTCAGCGGTGAAATCTTGTAGCTGATGACCATAGGCCGCTTGCACAAGGCCACTTCCAAAGTCGCCGTACCGCTGGTGACCAATACCACGTCGGCAGCGGTGCAAACCGTATCCGACTGCTTGTCGGTCAGCGTGATGGGAAGGGCGGCAAATTCAGGCTGCGCCAAAATTTCGCTAATGCGTTTGCGCGTTGCGGCCGTCGCCACAGGCAGTAAAAACCGTGCCTGCGGATAACGTTTCAGCAGCAACAAGGCCGTCTGAAAAAACACCGCCGCCATGTAATCGATTTCACTCACGCGGCTGCCGGGCAAGATGGCAAATACGGGCACGTCCGCAGGTACACCCAGCTTCTGCCGTGCCGCCGCCCTATCCGCTTCCACGGGCATGGTTTGCGCCATCGGATGGCCGACAAACTCAGCCTTGCCGCCGGCATCGATATAAAGCTGAGGCTCCATCGGAAACAGGCACAACACGCGGTTGACCTGATGTACGATTTTATTGACCCGTTCGCGCCGCCACGCCCAAACCGACGGGCTGACGTAATGAATGGTATGAATGCCTGCCTGCTTGAGTTTTTCCGCCACGCCGAGATTAAAGTCCGGCGCATCGATGCCGATAAACACATCCGGCTTGAGGCGGAGCAAATCGTTTACCAGCCCTTTGCGGATTTTCAAAATCTGCGGCAGGCGTTTGATGACCTCAACAAAACCGCGCACCGCCAGCTTTTCCTGATCGTACAAACTCTCGAAACCCTCCGCCTTCATGCGCTCGCCGCCGATGCCGGTAAACCGCGCGTTCGGGCAACGCGCCTTAATGGCACGGATTAAGTGTGCGCCGAGCAAGTCGCCGGAAGCTTCGCCGACGCTGATGGCAATAAGGGGGGAAGGATTGGAATTCATGTGTTGAGGTTTAAAAGCTAAAAGATTTTGGGCAGACATTTGCCCGCCCGTTTTCAGACGGCATCGGCGGCAAACAGACAGGAAACCTGCCCTACTGCGCGGATTTTTGCAATCCAAAGGCCGTCTGAAAAGGTTTCAGACGGCCTTCAATCCATCCATCAACGGATAATGCCGCGTGTGGATTGTGCAAAAAAGTCTTTAAATACCGCCAATTCGCTTTGGGTTTCGGCGCGTTTCAGAATGTCCGCCTTGGCTTCTTCAAACGGAATGCCGCGATGGTAAATGGTTTTATACGCATCTTTGACGGAGGCAATCTGTTCGGCAGTGAAACCGTTGCGGCGCATACCTTCGCTGTTGAGGCCG
Organism: Neisseria mucosa; assembly: GCF_013267835.1. Taxonomy (NCBI): domain Bacteria; kingdom Pseudomonadati; phylum Pseudomonadota; class Betaproteobacteria; order Neisseriales; family Neisseriaceae; genus Neisseria; species Neisseria mucosa. The sequence goes on along the minus strand of NZ_CP053939.1, from coordinate 1,891,983 downwards.
GCCGGTTCGGCGCGGTAGCCTGCGGCCATGAAGTACGGCGGTACGTCTTTGTGTACGCCGGCGGCAAACGCGGTCATGGCGTAATCGCCGATTTGGCAGAATTGGAACACCAGCGTGTAGCCGCCCAAGACGACGTAGTCGCCGATGGTAACGTGGCCTGCGAGTGAGGCGTTGTTGGCGAAGATGGTATGGTTGCCGACCACGCAGTCATGGGCGAGGTGGCAGTAGGCCATAATCCAGTTGTCGTCGCCGATACGGGTTTCGCCGATGCCGGTAACCGTACCGAGGTTGAACGTCGTAAATTCGCGGATGGTGTTACCGTTGCCGATAATCAGCTTGGTCGGCTCGTCGCGGTATTTTTTGTCCTGCGGAATTTCGCCGAGGCTGGCAAATTGGAAAATGCGGTTGTTTTCACCGATGGTCGTATGGCCGTTGATGACGGCATGCGGACCAATTTCGGTATTCGCACCGATTTGCACATTAGGGCCGATGATGCTGTACGGGCCGACTTTGACACTGGAGTCGAGTTCGGCTTTTGGGTCGATGACGGCGGTCGGATGGATAAGGGTCATGCTGTTTCCTTGCTGTCTGATACAGGTATTGCCTGCAAGATGCCGTCTGAAGCTTTCAGACGGCCTGTCCCATTCTTACACCACGCGTTTGGCGCACATAATCACGGCTTCAACGGCAACTTGGCCGTCGACTTTGGCAACGGCGTTGAATTTGCCGATACCGCGTTTGTTGGTCAACAGCTCGACTTCAAAAACCAGTTGGTCGCCGGGGATGACTTGGCGTTTGAAACGGGCGTCGTCGATACCGGCGAAGAAGAAGAATTCGTTTTCTTTGCGGCCGCCTTCGCTGAGGATGGCGAGTGTACCGCACGCTTGCGCCATGGCTTCGATAATCAGCACGCCGGGCATCACGGGCAGGTCGGGAAAGTGGCCTTGGAACTGCGGCTCGTTCATGGTCACGTTTTTAATCGCAGTCAGGGTTTTCATCGGTTCGAACGCGGTAATGCGGTCGAGTTGCAAAAACGGATAACGGTGTGGGATAAGTTTTTGAATGTCTTTGGCTTCGATCGGGAGTTGTACGTCCATGATGTTCGTCTTTCCTTGTTTGTATTGGGTTTAAACGTATTCGGATGCGGGGCGCGGACTGTTTGCGCCGCCTTTAAGCTTCGTTGCTATCGTCAAGCTGTTTTTCCAGCGTTTTGAGGCGTTTGTTCATTTCGCTCAAGCGGTGGATATAAACGGCATTGCGCGCCCAGTCTTTGTAGCCCGACATCGGGAAAATACCGGCCAGATGCTGGCCGCTTTCGGTAATGCTGTGGGTAACGGATGTACCGCCGCCGATGGTGGTTTTATCGGCGATTTCGATGTGTCCGACCGTGCCGACGCCGCCGCCGATAATGCAATAATTACCGATGGTGACGCTGCCGGAAATACCGGTTTTGGCGGCGATAACAGTGTGCGAACCGATTTTGCAGTTGTGGCCGATTTGGACTTGGTTGTCGATTTTGGTGCCGTTGCCGACGGTCGTGTCGCTCATCGCGCCGCGGTCGATATTGGTGTTCGAACCGATTTCCACATCATCGCCCAGCGTGACTGCGCCGGTTTGCGGAATTTTAAACCATGAATCGCCGGCAAAGGCCAAGCCGAAACCGTCTGCGCCGATGACGGCGCCGCTGTGGATTTCGACACGGTTGCTCAAAGTGCAGCCGTAATAGATGACGGCGTTGGGATGCAGCACGACTTCATCGCCCAACGTGCAATCGTGTTGGACAACGGCATTGGCCAAAATACGGCAGCCTTCGCCCAATACGGCATTCGCGCCGATATAGGCATTTGCGCCGATTTCGCAGCTTGCCGGCACTTTGGCGCTGGCCTCGACAACAGCAGTCGGATGTACGCCGCCCTGTGCTTTGACAATCGGCGAGAACAATCGTGCCACTTTGGCAAAATAAAGATAAGGGTCGGCAGCCACAATCAGGTTGCGGCCTGCAAATTCGTCTGCGGCTTTCGGCGACACAATCACTGCGCCTGCCCGGCTGTCGTGTACTTCGGCTTTGTATTTCGGGTTGGCCAAAAAGCTGATGTGTTCCGCCTGCGCCTGATCCAACGGACGGACGGCGGTAATGGCGATGTCTTCGCCTTTCCATTCGCCGCCGAGTTGGGAAACGATTTGGGACAGGGTGTATGCTTGTGAAGTCATGATAATCTGCCGTCAAGATGTCAGGCCGTCTGAAAGATGCCGGTTTGGGTTTCAGACGGCCTTAGGTTTGTCTGTATGGTCACATTCGCTGCCGAGCAGGGTCAGTGTGCATTTAGGGCTTTGATAACGCTGTCGGTAATGTCGTAGCGGCCGTTGACGTAAATCACGTCCTGCAAGATGAAGTCGTAACCTTCGCGTTTGGCCAAATCGACGATGACGCGGTTGGCATTTTGCTGGAGCGCAGCGAATTCTTCATTGCGGCGCAGGTTGTAGTCTTCTGCCAACTCGGCCTGCTGCTTGCGGAATTTTTGTACCAGATTGCGCCATTTTTGGGTTTCCGCTTCCCTTTGGCTGTCGCTGAGCTTGTCGCTACTCAGTTTTCGCTCCAAAACCTCGCCTTCCTGCTGCAGCTTTTGCAAGGCGGTTTGACGGCTTTTGAACTCTTTTTCCAAAGTCGTCTGAATGCTTTGCGCCTGCTTGGATTCCTGATAAACGCGCTCGGTATTGATAAAACCGATTTTCTGCACGCCATCCGCCGCCGCTTGCGGCAACAGCACGAAACCCGGCAGGGCTACAGCGAGGACACGGAGGGTGTCGGCTATTTTACTCATGATAAAAATCCTTGCTTGAAAACAGACGGGCGGTTGGCAATAAGCCTGCCGCCAATCTGCCATGAGGCCGTCTGAAACGGACAAACCCGGTTTCAGACGGCCTAAACATCATCAGAATGTCGTACCGAGTTGGAATTGGAAGCGTTGGATTTCGTCGCCTTCTTTTTTCTTAATCGGATAAGCATAACTGAACTTCATCGGACCCAGCGGAGAGAGCCAGGTCACGGCAGCACCGGCAGAGTAACGCAATTCGTTTTTGAATGTCGATTTGTGCGTTTTGCCTACGCCGTACACGTTTTGGAGCGCGCCATTGGTGTAATAAGTATTGCTGCTGCTGTTGTCGTAGGTTTTGTCGTCCCACACGCTGCCCGCATCGGCAAACAAGCTCAGACGGACGGTACGCGAGTCTTTAATGCCCGGCATCGGGAAGAGCAACTCTGCGGAAACGTTGGCTTTTTTGTTACCGCCGTAGCTGATTTTCTCGCCGTATTCGTCATAGACTTTCGGGCCCAGCGTACCGCTTTCAAAGCCGCGGACAGAACCTAAGCCGCCGCCGTAGAAGTTTTCAAAGAACGGCATGGTTTTGGTTTTACCGTAGCCGTTGCCATAACCGACTTCGCCACCCAGCATCAATGTGAAATCTTTGCTCAACGGGAAGAACCAAGTTTGGTTATGGGTCAGGGTATAGTATTGCAGGTCGCTGCCCGGCAGTGCGATTTCGCCGTTTACGCCGGTCAGGTAACCGCGGGTCGGCCACAAGGCATTGTCGGTTTTGTTGCGGCCCCAGCCGATGGTGCCTTTGTACAACCAGCCTTTGAAGTTACCCACGCCGTTGCCGTTGCCTTTACCGTATTGGTTGATAAAGTCGGCATAGCGTTTAGGTGCGCCTTTGTAGGTATTCACGGTCAGACGTTCCGCGGCCAGGCCGAAGTTCACACGGTCATATTCGGTAACCGGAATACCGATACGCAAACCGCCGCCGAAAGTCGTGGTTTTATATTGTTTCGCGCTGGAAGAAGCTTTACGCGGGTCGTAAGTCTTGCCGTAAATATCGTAACCCAAGCTTACGCCGTCCGGTGTGAAGTATGGGTCGGTAAACGACAACGAACCGTTTACTGTGGTTTTACTGCGGGAAGCACGCAGGGCAACGGATTTACCCGTACCGAACAGGTTGTCTTGAGCCACGCCGGCAGACATTACCAAACCGGTATCCTGAACCCAACCTGCGCTCAAGTCGAGCGAGCCGGTCGAACGTTCGGTCAGGCTCATGTTCAGGTCAACTTGGTCGGGGGTATTGGCCACAGGAACGGCATCAAATTGAACGTTGTCGAAGTAGCCCAACAACTCAACGCGCTCTTTGGAACGTTGCAGTTTGGCAGAATCGTAAGGCGCCGATTCCATTTGGCGCAACTCGCGGCGGATGACTTCGTCGCGGGTTTTGTTGTTGCCGGTAATGTTGATTTCGTTTACATAGATTTTGCGGCCCGGTTGGACGGTCAGCACAAAATCAACGGTATGCGTTTCGGCATTGGGAATCGGTTGGACATTGATTTCGCTGAATGCGTAACCCGCCTGACCCATGCGGTTTTGGATGGCTTCGAGCGAATTGGACATTTGCGCGCGCTCGTACCATTTGCCCGGCTTCATGGTCAGCAGTTTTTCCAAATCTTCTTTCGGCACTTCCAGCGTATCGCCTTCGATGCGTACATTGCCCCAGCGGAAGCGGTCGCCTTCGCTGACGGTTACTTTAATGGTCTGCTTGGTTTTGTCTTCGTTGGTTTGGATGTCGGTATCCAAAATACGGAAGTTGAAGTAGCCGTTGTTTTGGTAGTAATTGGTGATTTTTTCCATGTCCTGAGCAAATTTTTGCTCATTGAACTGGTTGCTCTTGGTCACCCAAGTCCACATGCCGCCTTCGCTCAGGGACATTTGTTTCAGCAGGCGGCGGTCGGAATAAACTTCGTTGCCTTCAAAGGAAATATCGGTAATCTTGGTAGATTTGCCCTCTTCGATGGCAATATCGATAGACACACGGTTGCGGGCGAGTTTGGTGACGGTCGGCGTGATTTTGACCGACTGTTTGCCTCGGCTCAAATACTCTTCTTTCAAACCGGCAACGGCTTGGTTCAGCGTTGCTTGGTTGAAGTATTGGGATTGCGCCAAACCGAAGGCTTCAAGGTTTTTCTTGATGGCATCGTTTTGCAGCATTTTCGCGCCGGTAATATTGAGCGAGCTGATGGTCGGACGCTCAATTACGGTCAGCAGGACTTGATTGTCCATGGTCTCGACGCGTACGTCGTCAAAGAAACCGGTTGCGTAGAGTTTTTTGATGATTTCTTCACTGCGCGCATCATTGAAATTATCACCGACTTTAACGGGCAGGTAGTTGAAGACGGTACTCGGCTCGGTGCGTTGCAGGCCTTCGACGCGGATGTCCTGAATGGTAAAGTCAGCCAATGCCAAGGGAGACAGGCTCAATACCATTAAAGCGGAAGCAATCTGGTTCAGTTTCATAAATTATCCAAACAAACGGTTGATGTCATTAAAGAAAGCCACAGCCATCATCAAAAGCATGGCTGCCAGTCCGAAGCGCAGGCCGACTGCCTGTATGCGCTCGCTCAAAGGCTTTCCGCGTATCCATTCGGCGGTATAGAAAACCAGATGTCCGCCGTCTAAAACGGGTACGGGCAAAAGGTTCAACACGCCTAAGCTGATGCTGACCAAGGCCAGAAATTCGAGGTAGCTCTGCAATCCGAGTTTGGCGGACTGTCCGGCGACATCGGCAATGGTCAGGGGGCCGGAAATATGGTTCAAAGAGGCATTGCCCGTAACCAGTTTTCCGAAAAATTTGAGGGTCGTCCACGAATAGTTGACGGTTTTGTTCCAACCCAATTCAAAGGCTTGGGCAACGGAAGGCGTATAACGGTAGCGGATGGTTTTATCCCACTCTTTATCCGCTTGGGCGGCAAGCCCGGCCCTACCCACCAGCACGCCTGCCGACTGCTCGACGCTGTCCGGCCGGATAGCGGTTGCCAGCACTTTGCCGTCGCGCTCGTAAGTCAGTTCGATTCGTTGGCCGGGGCTGGCGCGGAAGAGTTCCGTCCATGCCTGCCAGCTTTCGATGGGCTTCCCATCGGCGGTCAGCAGCTTGTCGTTTTCCTTCAAGCCTGCTTTTTCGGCCGGACTATCAGCCAAGACTTTGCCGATGCGGTTAGTAATTCTAAAAGGCAAAAGGCCGATGTTGCCTTGGTTTTTCGCAACTTTACCTGCTTCAGGCGTGCCGGCGGCATCAATTATGCGGACGGCTTGGGTATTTGAGGCCGTCTGAACGGCGACTTTTACAGGACCGGCTTCAAGGTTCAACACCATCTCGGTTTGCGCATCGCTCCAGTCTTTTACGGCGATTCCGTTGACCGATACAATCTTATCGCCTGCCTGAAAACCTGCTTTGGCGGCAATACTGGCAGGCTCGACCATGCCGACATAGGGGCGCAACTCGGTTACGCCGAAGGAAAAGCTCAAACCGTAAAGCAAAACGGCCAAAATCAAATTGGTCAAAGGACCGGCGGCGACAATGGCGATGCGCTTGGCTGGATGCTGTTTGTCAAAGGCGTAGGGCAAATCTGCTTCTGCCACCTCGCCTTCGCGCGTATCGACCATTTTAACGTAACCGCCCAGCGGAATCGGGGCGAGACACCACTCGGTATCGCCGCGTTTTCGGGTGAAAAAGGGCTTACCGAAGCCGACGGAAAAGCGCACGACTTTAACGCCGCACCAGCGGGCAACAATATAGTGTCCGAACTCATGCAGGCTGACCAAAATCAGAATGGCGACGATAAAGGCTAAAAAGGTTTGCAAAAAAATCCCCTGGGTGGAATGTGATAATCAACGGATAAGGCCGTCTGAAAACCGATTATAAAGGCAGTTGTTCCATTTTGTCTGCCTAAATGCCAAGCGGTTGGCGTTTCAGACGGCCTGTCATTGAAGCTTTATTGTTTGCCGATAAAGACTTCTGCCTGTCTGCGTGTTTGCGCGTCTTGCGCCAGCAGGCTTTCAATATCATGATGGCCGTCTGAAAAATCTTGGGCAAGGCAGTGGGCCACAACTTGGGCAATATCGGTAAACTTGATACGTTTATCTAAAAAAGCGGCTACGGCCACTTCGTTTGCGGCGTTCAACACGCAAGGCGCGGCGCCGCCTGCATTCATGGCCTGATAGGCAAGTTTCAAACATGGGAAACGGTCAAAGTCAGGCTTTTGAAAGGTCAACGCGGACAATGCGCCGAAATCCAGCTCGCCCACGCCGGAATCGATGCGTTCGGGCAGGCCCAAGCAATAAGCAATCGGCGTACGCATATCGGGATTGCCCAACTGCGCCAATACCGAACCATCGCGATAACGCACCATGCTGTGTATCACGGATTGCGGATGGATGACGACTTCCAGTTTTTCCGGCGGACAGTTAAACAGCCAATGCGCCTCAATCAATTCCAAGCCCTTATTCATCATTGACGCGGAATCGACGGAAATTTTGCGCCCCATGCTCCAATTCGGATGCTTGACCGCCTGCTCGGGCGTGATGCTGTCAAATGTACTTAAATCGGTGTTAAGGAACGGGCCGCCCGATGCAGTCAGGATAATCGAATTGATACCGTGCTCATTCAGACGGCCTGCGTAATCCCTTGGCAATACTTGGAAGATGGCGTTGTGTTCGCTGTCAATCGGCAAGACGGTGGCACCGTTTTGACGGGCGGTTTCCATGAACAATGCGCCGGAAACCACCAGCGTTTCTTTGTTGGCCAGATAAATGGTTTTGCCCTTTTGAGCGGCGGCCAAAGCCGAGGGCAAACCGGCCGCGCCGACAATGGCACACATCACGCCGCTGACTTCATTGGCAGAGGCGACATCAATCAGGGCTTGAGCACCATATAAAACCTGCGTATCGATACCTTCTTGTTTGAGTTTCTTTTCCAGCTCGGCCGCATGGCCGGCATCGCCGACAACGGCATATTCCGGGCGGAACTGTTTGCATTGCGCCGCCAGCTTGTCCACCTGCCTATGCCCTGCCAGCGCGAACACGCGGAATTTTTCGGGATGGCGGGAAACAACGTCCAAAGTGCTTTCGCCTATGCTGCCGGTACTGCCTAATATGGTCAGAACTTGTTGTGTCATGGTGTGTTCTTTGTGTGCTGTGCAAACGGTATTCATTGTGTTTGAAATAGATTTCTTTGCCGTTTCCAATTTTCAGACGGCCTTTTGCCTACCGGCTAAACAGGCCGTCTGAAAGAATTACTCAATGCCGTATTCGATGGTAACAACCAGTCGGACTTGTTTGCCGACAGTGCTTTTATCGTAAGAACCGCCGTACTCGTCGTCCTCGCTACTGCCGGTGTCGGCATAGATGTTGAACGAGCCTTGCGAAGCAGAACGCATGGCGCCCACTTTGCCGCCGCCGGTTTTGGCAAATTCGGCCGCGCGTTTCTGCGCATCCTCAGTCGCCTGCGTAATCAAATCGCGTTTGATGGTTTCCAAATTGCCCAGCAAATATTGCGGATTGTCGAAGCGGATGAATTCGTTTTGCGCACGGAAATTCAAAATGGCGCGCTGGGCGGCTTGGATTTTGTCCAGTTTTTTGGTGTTGACCACAATATTGAGGTCGCCGTCGTAGCCGTTGGGCGTGCGGGTTACGTTGCCCAGTTCGTCGCGGGTTTCATTGAAAACGCGCGACACTTCAGGCAGGCCCACTTTCATTTCAGCAGCCGTAAAGCCTTGCTCGCCCAAAAACTTAGACAGCTTTTTGCGTCTTGCCGTCAGCAAATCCAAAACTTCCTGATAGCTCTCGCCGTGCGCGTTCACACCCGTATTCCACGTCGCGCTGTCGGATTGGAAGTTTTTCTCCGCCAAACCTTTTACGGTAATCGTCCCCGGTTGGCGCAGATTCTTAAACTGCACGCCCAAAATAAACGCCGCAGCCATCAATCCCAGTGCCAACAATACGCCCAAAATCGATAAAGATGAAATCTGTTTTTGTTCGGACATAATCAGCTCCTCCAGCCATGTGAGACAGGCGGTTTAAAACAAATATACAAAGGCGGCATAAATGCTGATAACGGCAATCAGGCTGTCCACACGGTCGAACACGCCGCCGTGCCCCGGCAGCAGATTGCTGCTGTCTTTGATACCGGCCGCACGTTTGAGCCAGCTTTCCAGCAAATCGCCGCACACGCTGACTACGGTCAGAATCAAGCCGATCAAAATCGTTTTGAACCAACCGGCTTCAAAAGCCAGCCAACCGGCTTTCCATACGATGGTCATGTACACGGCAACGCATAATGCACCGCCGATCGCACCTTCCCAGCTTTTACCCGGGCTGATGGTCGGCGCAATTTTGCGCTTGCCAAACGACTTACCGCAGAAATACGCGCCAATATCGGCCACCCACACCAAGCCCATAATCGCCAATAAAGACAGCGCGTCTTCAGGCTGAGGGCGCAGGTAAACCAGTGCGAACCAAAACGGCATCACCAACAACCAACCGACCGTGTAAGCCTGCCAGCCGCCGTTTAGCTTCCATTTCGCTTTCAGCCACCAAGGCATGACAATCAGCCAAAATGCCAATACGACACACCAAACCAAATTGGGCAACTGCCAACCGCCGGCATAGGCAATCACACCAAACACCAGCGTTGACGCCAAATAATGATTGATTTTCAGCTTGTCCAAGCCGCTCATGCGGGCATATTCCCACAAAACCAACATAGCAATCAGGCCGCAAAACGCCGCCCACAGCCACATAGGTGCATAAAACAGCATACCCAGCATCAGCGGCAAGAGCCACAGCGCCGTTAAAATCCGTTGTTTCAACATAATTCTCAACCCCGTTGCTGCTCAAGCGGCAGCTGTTCGGAAGTCCGCCCGAAGCGGCGTTCCCGTTTTTGGAACGAAACAATCGCCTCGTTCAGCGATTTCTCATTAAAATCAGGCCACAGCGTATCCGTAAAATACAATTCCGCATACGCCATCTGCCACAGCAGGAAATTACTGATGCGCGTCTCACCGCCGGTGCGGATAAACAAATCCGGCTCGGGTGCATCGCCCAACATCAAATAGCGCGACAACGCCTCTTCCGTAATCTCAGTCACACCCTCGGCAATCAACTGATTTGCCGCCTGCAAAATATCCCAGCGGCCGCCATAATCGGCGGCAATGCTCAAAGTCAAACCGGTATTGTTTGCCGTCAACGCCTCGGCCGCCTCAATCCCCTTCAGGATTTCAGCATTAAACCGCTCACGGCTGCCGATGACTTTCAAGCGCATATTGTTATCGTGCAAACGGCGCACCTGCTTTTGCAAAGCCTGCAAAAACAGCCCCATCAGAAAAGAAACCTCCTCCTCGGGGCGTCGCCAGTTTTCAGTCGAAAAAGCAAACACGGTCAAATACCGCACACCCAGCTCAGCACAATGCTTCACCATGTTCTCCAGCGCATCCAAGCCACGCTTATGCCCCATCACACGGGGAAGAAAACGCTTCTTTGCCCAACGTCCGTTGCCGTCCATAATCACAGCAATATGTCGGGGGATGGCAGAGTGTTCCAAAATCGTCTGCGTACTGCTTTTCATGTCTGCCTTTCAGGGAGCAAACCGTCCAAAAGCCGTCTGAACGGTTTGCACACAGGATTAAATCGCCATCAAATCTTCTTCTTTGGCAGCCAAGAGCTTGTCTGCCTCAGCAATGTATTTGTCGGTCAACTTCTGAACCGCTTCCTCGCCGCGGCGGGCTTCATCTTCAGAAATTTCTTTGTCTTTCAACAATTTCTTGATGTGGTCGTTTGCATCACGGCGCACATTGCGGATAGACACACGGCCCTCTTCCGCCTCACCGCGTACCACTTTGATCAAATCTTTACGGCGTTCCTCAGTCAGCATAGGCATAGGGACACGGATCAAATCGCCGACAGAAGCAGGGTTCAGGCCCAAGTTAGAATCACGGATCGCTTTCTCGACTTTTGAAGCCATATTGCTTTCAAAAGGTTTCACACCGATCGTACGCGCATCCAAAAGCGTTACGTTTGCCACTTGGCTCACAGGCACCATGCTGCCCCAGTATTCCACTTCCACTTGGTCAAGCAGGCCGGTATGCGCACGGCCGGTACGCACCTTAGCCAAGTTTTCTTTCAATACTTCCAGAGAACGCTGCATTTTGCCTTCAGCTGTCTTTTGAATATCATTAATCATCTTATACTTTCAATTTCATAGGAATAAAACAGGATTAACCGAGAATAGTACCGTTAAACCGCCCTCACGACAAGGCTTTACGCCCCAACAGCCTTGTTTTCTAACCGATATTTAACATCAAACAAAATAAAGGCCGTCTGAAAATCTTTCAGACGGCCTTTATCGTTTCAAGCAACTACATCAACTCGGCCTTTTCCTGAATTTATTTGGAAACTAAGCTTCTATCTTGAGACCATTGTTTCCATCCACACAAAGAACGAATTTTATTGCTAATAGATATAAACAACTCTACTCTTTTCAATCGAAATGAATTTCCTCGGGAAATATACCGATAATCGGTTATAATGACCGATTATCTAAATTGATTAAACATATCAAATAACTGTAGCATTGAATTTACTATGTTACAATGTTTGCAAATGTTACACATAACTACGTAAAGAAATCTCGATATGAGATTTCTTTTTAATCACTTTTAAAGACTTATATTTCATTCAACCATTGAGAGATAAAAAATGAAAAAAGCCTTTTCTATCTTTTCCATCAGTCTTCTGACTCTAAATACGGGGTATTAATTATGCGAAAACTTATTTTTACAGTTCTATTCATCCTCCCCTCTTTTTCTTTGGCTGGAAACTTACATTGTAAAAAGCCCGTAGAAGAAATGATTGGGGAAAGCCAAAGATGCTTTTACCAAGGGGGACTAAGCGATGCCATTACTGCTTTTAGCAAATATTCTGCTCAATGGAATAAAAAGAAAGGTGAGTCCATCCCTTTTCTTTGGTTTCCCATTTTAAAAAACGGCATACCCAAAACAACCGTAACAATGGCACAATTACCAAAATCTCGTTCTGTAACGCCTTTCTCAGAAACTAAAGACTATCCTTTGGAGACCATTGTTGCCGGTATTGAATGGAAAAACAAAAATAAAGTCAAAATTATGGGATGTGTTTATGAGACAGATTATTGTCTCTCCGCTACTTTTATCCAAAAAGAAGATAAAGTCTTTATTGAATCCATATCTACCTAACTCAAAGATGTAGTCATTGCCACCTACATTCTCAAATACAAGGCCGTCTGAAAATCTTTCAGACGGCCTTTTCCTTATTCAAATCCTACTCTCTATTCCGCTCATTCCAAAAGTAACGCCATACGAAGCATGGGAAGGCAAAAATCAGGTAGAGGCAGACAACGGTCGCATAAAACTCCCAATCTTGGGCATGCACGGCACCGGCGCGTGATTCGAGGATATAGGCGAGGATCGCGGTAAGAAGGAAGCCCGCCAGCAATTCGATCAAGTGATGGCCGATGTGTTTGCGTTTCAGGGCGATGATGCCGAAAAATTTGGTGGTAATAAATGGTGCGTTGGCAAAGATAAGTGCCAACAGCAAAAGAATGTACATGGATGCGGTCATGATGGTCTTTCTGTTTTCAGACGGCCTGTGTGTGATTTTAACATGTTGAACGGGCATTCTTACCCATCATTATCCGTAGGATATTCAACCTCTTGATGACACCTGCCTCGGGTATATTTCACCCGGATGCGAATCCTAACAAAAACGGCGGCTTTGGAACAGCCGCCGTCGGTTTTGTTTAAAGCTTACAGGGTATTTTCCAATGCTTTGGCGCACCAGTCGATAACGGTTTGCGGCATGATACCCCACAGGAGCAGCAGGAAGGCATTGACCGTCAGGACAAATTTGGCGGCATAGTTGCTGCCGACCGGCTGGTCATGGTCAGGCGCATCGAAGTAGATGACTTTGACCACGCGCAGGTAGTAGAACGCACCAATCAGCGACATGATGACGGCAAATACGGACAACCAAACATGGCCTTGTTTCAAGAGTGCCATAATCACGCCGAATTTGGCGTAAAAACCCATCAACGGCGGAATACCTGCCATGGAGAACATGGACAGCAACATCAGGAAAGCAAACCATGCATGGCGTTGGTTAAGGCCTGCGAGGTCTTTGATGTTTTCACATTCAATGTCTTTGGTGGACAATACCATCAAAACGCCGAAGCTGACAGCCGCCATCAAAGCATAGGTAATGGCGTAATACAGGCCTGCCGTAAAGCCGACTGCGCCTGCCATAAACGCCAACAAGATAAAGCCCATGTGCGATACGGTGGAGTAGGCAAGCATACGTTTGATATTGGTTTGCATGATGGCGGCAAGGTTACCGACCACCAAAGAAGCAACGGCAAGGATGGCCAACATCGGCGCCCAGTCTGAATGTACTGTACCCATGCCGGTCACAAGAATACGGAACGCAAAGACAACGGCGGCAATTTTCGGAGCCGTACCCACAAAGGCGGCAACGGATGTCGGCGCGCCATCGTACACATCGGGTACCCACATATGGAATGGAACCGCACCCAATTTAAATGCAATGGCGACCACAATAAATACCATACCCAATTTCAACAACCATTCATTTGCCTGCTCATTGAAAGCAGAAGCCAAGACGGAAGCAAAATCGAGGGAACCGGTGGCGCCGTAAACCATGGAAATACCATAGAGCAGCAAGCCGGAAGCCAACGCGCCCAATACGAAGTATTTCAGCGCGGCCTCGGCAGAGCGGCCGGAATCGCGGCGCAGGGCAATCATGGCGTACAGTGACAAAGACAACAATTCCAAACCGATATACGCCATCAGGAAATGTGCCGCGCTGACCATGACGCTCATGCCCAACAGGGCAAACAGCGACAGGGTGTAAAACTCGCCTTTAAAGATTTGGCGGTCTTGGTTGTACGGTTTACTGTAAATAAACAGACCAAACGTCAGCGCATACAGCACCAGTTTTGCCAAACGGGACATGCCGTCTGCAATATACATACCGTGAAAGGCATCGACACTGCCCTGCTCCCATACCGCCAACTGGGTAACGGCCACGATGATGACCGTTCCCAAACTCATCAGATGGGTCAGATAGCGGTTTTTATCGCAAATCCACAAGTCTGCCAGCAATACGACACCCAATAGCGCAAGCAGCACGATTTCGGGCATGGCGGGCATTAAATTCAAATCAGACCAGTTCATTTACACACCTCAAATCTTGCTTTGTGCCACATGGGCAATCAAATCGTTTGCCGCTTGATGCACCACTTCGATAAACGCTTGCGGATACAGACCCATGCCCAAAACAGCAACCGCCAAAATCGCCAAAATCGCAAATTCGCGGCAATTGATGTCTTTCATTTCGGCAACGTGCGGATTGTGGATCGCACCAAAAATAACGCGTTTGTACATCCACAGGGTATAAGACGCACCGTAAATCAAGGTCATGGCAGCCAACGCGCCTACCCAGAAATTCACTTTAACCGCGCCCATAATCACCATAAACTCGCCCACGAAGCCGGAAGTCGCAGGCAGACCGGCATTGGCCATACCGAACAACATCATAAACGCCGCGAACTTAGGCATCACATTGACCACGCCGCCATAGTCGGCAATATTGCGGGTATGCAGGCGGTCGTACATCACACCGATACACATAAACATCGCAGCAGACACAAAACCATGGGAAATCATTTGAACGATTGCGCCTTTCAATGCCCAGTCATTCAGTTGGCCGTTCACGAACAGGAACATACCCAAAGTGACAAAACCCATGTGGCTGATGGAAGAGTATGCCACCAGTTTTTTCATATCGGTTTGCACCAAAGCCACCATACCGATGTAAATCACGGCAATCAGGCTCAATACGATGATCACAGGGGCAAAATAGCGTGCCGCATCCGGCATAATCGGCAGGATAAAGCGCAAGAAACCATACGCACCCAGCTTCAGCGTAATGGCCGCCAACACCATCGAACCGCCGGTCGGCGCTTCAACGTGGGCATCCGGCAACCAAGTGTGCACAGGGAACATCGGCACTTTTACGGCGAATGACAGGAAGAATGCCGCAAACAAAAGCTGTTGCACGCCCAACGGAATCTGTTTGATGTTTTGGAAATCGACAATAGAGAAGCTGCCTGTCTGATAGTACAGGTAAACCATGGCAACCAGCATCAAAAGCGAACCCATCAGCGTATAGAGGAACAGCTTGACCGACGCATAGACGCGGCGTGGACCGCCCCATACACCGATAATCAGGTACAGCGGAATCAGCATACCCTCGAAGAACACATAAAACAGAATCGCATCCTGCGCAGCAAACGCGCCGTTAATCAAACCCGACATAATCAGGAAAGCGGCCATATACTGCGCCGGACGTTTCTGAATGACTTCCCAACCGGCCAATACCACCAACAGCGTAATAAACGCATTTAAAATGATAAAGAGCACTGAAATACCGTCCACGCCCAATGCGTAGTTGATTTTCAGCAGCGGAATCCACTCGTGGAACTCGGTAAACTGATAACCGCCGCTCAAACGGTCGAAACCGGTAAACAGGGGCAGCGTTACCAAGAAACCGGCAAGCGCACCCATGAAGGCAAGCACACGCGCCAGCGGCGCACGGCTGTCCTTACCGGTCGCCAAAACCAGCACACCTGCGGCGATGGGTATCCATATTGCCAAGCTGAGTAGGTAGTTGGAAAACATAGTGGTTAACCTGTGGTTAAAATAAAAAATATAGTTGTATGGGTTGGTTTCCAGACGACATTTCAGGAGGCCGTCTGAAAAAGATTGTGTATTTTGTGTACGGCAAAATCAAGAAAAATGTATATCTGCCGTCATTCTCTTATTCTGTTGCTGTCTCAAACCTTCTTTTCAGACGGCCTCAAACGCTGTCCTCTTTCTCAATCACCAGAATCCGCGCCCCGCCGCACGGATGGGCGACGTGTTCCGTGCCGATTCCTGCATAGAAGATATCTCCGCTTTTTAAACGAACGATGTGTTCTTCGCCGTTTTCTCGGTAGTGCATCTCAACTTCGCCATCCATCACGGCAAACACTTCCTCGCCGTCGTTGATGTGCCATGTGTAGGGCTGGTTCGTCCAGTGCAGGCGCACGGTGATGCCGTTCATATTGGCGATGTCGAGTGCGCCCCATGCGCGGGAAGCGGTAAATTCGGCGGAGCGGATGATTTGTGTGTCCGACATGGTTTTTTCTCGCCTTTATATTTCAGACGGCCTCTTCCCTATTTTTCTTGTCAAAACCGTTATCCGAAGATTTTGACTACGCCCCGTCGGTACGGTTGGTGTCCATCTCAAGTTTAATGAACGCATCAATCATGCTGCGCCAAACTGCTTCTGCTACTTCGGGCGACAAACCGGCCTTTTCGGCATAAGCGCGGCGAGAGGCAATCACTTGAGCCACCCGTTCGGGCGCAGAAACCGCCTGCACATCGTTTTTAGGTTTCAGACGACCAGCCTGCCGTACCAATTTCTGCCGGCGGGCGAGTAATTCGATTAATCCCTTATCCAAACCATCGATGGCTTCACGGACTTCGTCCAGGGTTTGCGGTAATTTGTCTTCAATCATTGTTGCTCAAATTTTCTTTTTCAGACGGCCCTATACACAAACTATAAACAGGCCGTCTGAAATCCCGCTTTTATCGGAACAATCCCCAGAAGGTCATGCCGAGCAGTACTAATACGCCGAATACCATAGCGGCGGCATAGGTATAGATGAAGCCGGTTTGGACTTTGCGTACCTGCGCGGCAATCGCGCCGACCAGTTTGGCAGAGCCGTTGACGATGCCGTTGTCGATAATGGCGGTATCGCCGACTTTCCAGAAGAAAGTACCCAATGCGCGCGTGCCTTTGGCAAAGACGTTGAAATACAGGGCGTCGAGGTAGTATTTGTTTTCAAACAAAACGTAAATCGGACGGAACGCCTGTGCAATTTTGGCTGGCAGGTGCGGCAGTTTGACGTACAAGAGCCATGCGCTCAACACGCCTGCGATAGCAAGGTAGAGTACAGGCGAATGCAGGCTGTGCGACACCATTGCCAATGCGCCGTGGAACTCTTCCTTCATGATGTGCATGGTCGGATGCGCATCGGCATTGACGAAAATCACGTCTTTGAAGAAATCGCCGTAAAGCATAGGCTCGATGGCAACATAGCCGATGATGACGGACGGAATGGCAAGCAAAATCAAAGGCAGGGTAACGACCAGCGGGCTTTCGTGCGGATTGTCGTTTTTGCCCAAGCCGTGATGCTCTTCTCCATGATTATCGTCATGATGTTCAGGCAGGCTGCGCCATTTCTCTTCGCCGTGGAACACCATAAAGTATTGGCGGAATGCGTAAAACGCGGTAACAAACACGCTGGCAAGGACGGCAAAATAGGCAAAGCCACTGCCCGGCAGGGTGCTGTATTTCGCCGCTTCGATAATTGAATCTTTGGAGTAGAAGCCGGAGAAGAACGGCGTACCGATCAGCGACAAGTTACCGATCAGCATGGTTAGCCAAGTAATCGGCATGTATTTTTTCAGGTTGCCCATATGGCGCATGTCTTGGTCGTGGTGCATACCGATAATCGCGCTACCTGCGGCCAAGAACAACAAGGCTTTAAAGAAAGCGTGGGTCATCACGTGGAACATCGCCACGGAATAGGCAGACGCACCCAGTGCCACGGTCATGTAGCCCAGTTGAGACAAGGTGGAATACGCAACCACACGTTTGATGTCGTTTTGAATCACGCCCAAGAAACCCATAAACAGGGCAGTAATCGCACCGATTACCATGATGACAGACAACGCAGTGCTGCTCATCTCATAAATCGGCGACATACGCGATACCATGAACAGACCGGCGGTAACCATGGTTGCGGCGTGAATCAATGCAGAAATCGGTGTCGGGCCTTCCATCGAATCAGGCAGCCAAACGTGCAACGGGAATTGCGCCGATTTACCCATCGCACCGACAAACAGGAGCAAACAGGTTACGGTAATCAAAGACCATTCCACACCGGGGAACAGTTGGATGGTGGCATTTTGTACGTTGGGCAGATAGGCGAATACATCTTGATAGCGCAGGCTGCCGCCGAAATAGGCAAGCACCAAGCCGATACCGAGCAAAAAGCCGAAGTCGCCGACACGGTTGATCAAAAAGGCTTTCAGGTTGGCAAATGTTGCGCTCGGACGTTTGAAATAGAAACCGATCAAAAGGTACGACACCAAACCCACAGCCTCCCAGCCGAAGAAGAGCTGGATGAAGTTGTTGCTCATAATCAGCATCAACATGCTGAAAGTAAACAAAGAAATATAGCTGAAGAAGCGTTGGTAGCCGACTTTTTCATCGTGCATATAGCCGATGGTATAGATATGCACCATCAACGATACGCCGGTTACTACGACCATCATCATCGCCGTCATCGTATCGACCAAGAAGCCGACGGAGAAATCCAAGCCGCCCATTGTCAACCAAGTATAGACGTTCTCGTCAAACTTGGTACGGCTGCCATTGAGGAATCCCCACAGCACATAAGCCGACAGCAAGGCGGACACCGCCACACCGAGTATCGTAACCGTATGCGCACCGGCACGTCCGATTTTGTTGCCGAACAAACCTGCAATCAGTGAGCCTGCCAAAGGCACAAGGGCAATTACCAAATATAAAGTCATGTCGTTCATGATTACCCTTTCAACTCATCCAAATCGGCAACGTTGATTGTTTTTCTGTTACGGTACACCAGCACCATAATTGCCAAACCGATGGCGGATTCGGCAGCGGCAACGGTCAATACGAAGAATACGAAAATCTGTCCGGCAGTATCGCCCAAATATTGGGAGAAAGCGATAAAGTTGAAGTTCACCGCCAAGAGCATCAGCTCGATGGACATCAGCAATACCAGCACGTTTTTGCGGTTCATAAAGATACCCATTGCGCTGATACCGAACAGGAGCGCACCCAATACCAGATAATGCGTCAAGGTAATCATGCTTTGCCCTCCCCTTCCGGCTTGAGGCCGTCTGAAACTTCGCTTTCTTCGGCAGATTCGACTTGCGGTTTGACCGCTTCCATTTTCACCAGACGCATACGGCCTTGATCGGCGCGTACTTTGACTTGGTCTGCAGGATCCATACGTTTTGGATTGAAAGTTTTGCGGTGAACCAGCGCAATCGCGGCCACCATACCCAACAGCAGCAATACCGCCGCCAACTCAAACGGCAACAGGTAGTCAGTATAAATACGGCTGCCCAAATCGCGGATATTGTTGTAATCGGCCGGAATGTCTTTCATCAGACCAAATGCGGCCAAGTCGGTTTTCGGGTTGACCAAAATCAGGATCAGGGCAACCGCCAACAATGTGCCGACCACGCCGGCAACAGGCGCATGACGCCAGAAACCGGCGCGCATGGCTTCGATGTCGATGTTCAACATCATCACGACGAACAGGAACAACACCATCACGGCGCCGACGTAAACCACCACCAGCGTCACACCCAAAAACTCGGCCTGCATCAGCATCCAAATCATCGCGCTCACGCAGAAGGTCAGCACCAGATGCAAAGCAGCATGTACGGGGTTTTTAGCAGTAACGGTACGAACCGCACCGTACAAAACGATGGCGGCAAGGATATAGAACAGAATCGCGGAAAAAGTCATTCGTC
Organism: Neisseria mucosa; assembly: GCF_013267835.1. Taxonomy (NCBI): domain Bacteria; kingdom Pseudomonadati; phylum Pseudomonadota; class Betaproteobacteria; order Neisseriales; family Neisseriaceae; genus Neisseria; species Neisseria mucosa. The sequence continues at coordinate 1,872,422 of NZ_CP053939.1, read as the reverse complement.
TGCTCCTTAACGATACGGCGCGTCAGCGGCTTTGCGTTTGGCGATTTCGGGTTCGTATTTGTCGCCAATGGCCAAAAGAATCGGCTTGGTCATGTGCAAGTCGCCTTTTTTCTCGCCGTGGTATTCAAAAATATGGGTTTCCACAATCGCATCGGTCGGGCAGGCCTCTTCGCAGAAACCGCAGAAGATGCACTTGGTCAGGTCGATGTCGTAACGCTTGGTGCGGCGGGTACCGTCTTCGCGTTCTTCCGATTCGATGTTAATCGCCATTGCCGGACAAACTGCCTCACACAATTTACACGCAATACAGCGCTCTTCGCCGTTCGGATAACGGCGTTGCGCGTGCAGGCCGCGGAAACGCACGGATTGCGGCGTTTTCTCTTCGGGGAAATAAATTGTGTCTTTGCGGGCAAAAAAGTTTTTGAGCGTTACGCCCATGCCTTTCACCAATTCGCCCAGCAGGAAGGTTTTTACTAAATTAGCCATTTTCGGATGCTCTTTTCGGATTGTTCTGTTTACAGGCCGTCTGAAAGCGGTTTTTTTAACCTGCCGCGCCCACCATTTCTAAAAACTCGGCTTCGGTCAGCTTCGGGGTATCGTTGGCCAAGTCATAATACGGAGCTTTGCAATCAATAAAGATTTGTGAGGTAGTTTCAAAGCCCGCGTTGTCGGCAAACAGCCCGGCGTTGATGTAATAATCGTTGCCAACCTGCACAAACAGGTGTGTGCCGCAGTGTTTGCAAAAACAGCGTTGCGCCCATTCGGACGACTGATAATGCGCGATGTGCTCGCTGCCTGTGATTTCGGGCGACCGGGCGGCCAAAGTAAAAGACGCGCCGCTGCCCCATGTGCGGCATTTCCCGCAATGGCAGGCGTGGAGTTCGCGGTTTTCGGCGGTTTCCAGTGATACTGCGCCGCACAGGCATTGAGCTTTCATCGGTTTCTCTCGGTTTGAAACGGTTAAAAATTTGGGGTTCAGGCTACCTGAAAACTTTCAGACGGCCTCCCTGCCCTATTTCCACAAATTCAGCGGTGAAATCATCCACACGCCCAAAATCACGATGTAGGCGAAGCCGATCGGAATCAGCACTTTCCAGCCCAAACGCATGATTTGGTCGTAACGGTAGCGCGGGAAAGTTGCACGGATCCACAGGTACCAGTACAGAACCGCCGCCATTTTCACGAACATCCAGAATGCGGAAGGCGTACCGATAAAGCCCCAGCTTTGCGGGAACGGAGACAACCAGCCGCCGAGGAACATCAGCGATGTCAGCGCGGCAATCAGAATCATGAAAATGTATTCGGCAAGGAAGAACAGCGCGAATGCGAAGCCGGAGTATTCAACGTGGTGACCGGCAACGATTTCAGATTCACCCTCTGCCACGTCAAACGGCGCGCGGTTGGTTTCGGCAACGGCGGAAATCAGATAGACGATGAAGATGGGGAAGAGCGGCAGCCAGTTCCACGAGAATACTGAACCGCCGGCAATACCTTTGGCTTGTGCGGCAACGATGTCGGAGAAGTTCATGCTGCCCGACACCATCACAACGCACACCAGCGCGGCACTCATGGCGATTTCGTAGGAAATGCTTTGTGCGGAAGCACGCATTGCGCCCAGGAACGAATATTTGGAGTTGGAAGCCCAGCCCGCGATGATCACGCCGTAAACCGACAGCGAGGTAATCATCAGGATGTACAAAAGGCCGATATTGATATTGGTCAGCACCCATTCTTCGTTGAACGGAATCACCGCCCACGCCGCAAAAGACGGGGCAAGCGACATAATCGGGCCGATATAGAATAGGGCTTTGTTTGACAGCTTCGGACGGGTTACCTCTTTAAACAAGAGTTTGAACACGTCGGCAAACGGCTGAATCAGACCCCACGGGCCGGTTACGTTCGGACCGACACGAAGCTGCATAAAGCCGATGACTTTACGTTCGAAATACGTCAGGTAGGCAACGGTCAGAATCAGCGGAATCAAGATAATCACGATTTTGACGATGACGGATACCACCAAGCCTACGGTGATACCCAAATCGCCCAGACCGAGCGTTGCGGCAAAGAGGTTTTGGAACCATTCTTGCATGATCAAGCTCCCGCCAGTTCAATAGTGTCCATCAACGCACCCAACGCGGCATTTTCGGTATGCAGCGGCAGATGCACCACGTTTTCAGGCAAATCGGCATCGGCTTTGACGGCAACCGATACGCTTGCGCCGTTTTGTTTGGCGACAGCGGTTTGTCCGTCTTGCAGGCCCAAGCGTGCCAATGTGTTCGGATTCACACGCGCGGCAGGCACGGCGGCATGGCTGGTTTCTTGCAACGGCGCGGAACGGCGCACGATAAGATCAGTGTGATAAATACCGACGCCGCCGACACGGACGAGGCGGTCTGAGGCCGTCTGAACGCCCTCCCCTGCCCATGTGCTGCGGTTGTCCAGTTTGGACGGCAGGCTTTCTGCATCCAGCGCATCTTTCAGAATCGAAGCGGTATCGTGGTATTCAAAACCTTTCAGGTCAAACAGGTTGCCCAATACGCGCAACACTTTCCACAGCGGACGCGAATCGCCGAAACCTTGTACCACGCCGTGGAAGGATTGCAGACGGCCTTCCATATTGATGAAGCTGCCCGAGGTTTCGGTAAACGGCGCAATCGGCAGCAATACGTCGCACACGTCCAGTAGCGTTTCGCTGACAAACGGCGTAAACGCCATCACGCTTTTCGCCTGTTTCAACGCGGCTACGGCTTTTGCGCCGTCAACCGTATCGATTTCAGGCTCGACGTTGAGCAGCACGACTGCCTGTTTCGGCGCGTTTGCCATTTCGGCAACGCTCTCGCCCGAGTTCACACCCAATACATCCGCACCGACGCTGTTGGCGGCTTGCGGCAAAATGCCCAGCACTGCGCCGGTCGCGTCTGCCAGCTCTTGCGCGGCGGCATAAATGGCGGCGTAATCGGGATGGTTTTGCACTTCCGCGCCCAAAATCACCGCTGCTTTTTCAGCGTTTTTCAGGCTGGCGGTAACAGCGTGTTCTGCATCGGCAGACAGATTTTTCAGACGGCCTGCCCACTCGTCGGGATGTGCGGCTTCTTGAGACAGAAGCGGCATAAACAATTCTTCTTTACTGCTGGCCAATACGCTCAAAGCCATGCGGTCTTTGGCGGCGCGGCGCAGACGGGCGGTCAGGAGCGGCTGTTCTTTGCGCAAGTTCGCACCGACTACCAATACGGCATCGTTGTCAGCCAAAGATTCGATGCTTTGTCCCAACCATTGCGCACCTTTAAGGCCGTCTGAAAGACGTTTGTCTTGTTGGCGCAAACGGGTGGCAAAGTTTTTAACGCCCAAACCGTCGGCAAGTTTTTTGGACAGATACAGCTCTTCAACCGTATTCATCGGATTGGCCCAAATGCCGACTTGGTTTTGGTTGCCGTCTTTGGCGATACATTCGATTGCGCTGCGGACATATTCCAACGCGGTTTTCCAATCCACATCCATCCACTCGCCGCCCTGTTTGATTTTCGGGTTTTTCAGACGGCTTTCGTGATACAGGCCTTCGTAGGCGAAACGGTCGCGGTCGGACAGCCAGCATTCGTTGATGGCTTCGTTTTCCAACGGCAACACGCGGCGGACGGTATGGTCTTTGGTTTGTACAATCAGATTGCTGCCCAAAGCATCATGGGCAGAAACGGATTTGCGGCGGTTCAGCTCCCAAGTACGCGCGTTGAAGCGGAACGGTTTGCTGGTCAATGCGCCGACAGGACACAAATCAATGACGTTGCCCGACAATTCGGTTTCCACTGCTTTGCCGATAAAAGGCATGATTTCGGAATGTTCGCCGCGGTTGGCCATAGCGATTTCTTGCACGCCGGCAATTTCTTCAGTGAAACGCACGCAACGGGTACAGTGGATACAACGGCTCATTTCTTCGGCGGAAATCAAAGGACCCATGTCTTTGCCGACGACGGAACGTTTTTCTTCGGTATAACGGCTGGTATTTTTGCCGTAGCCCATCGCCAAATCCTGCAACTGGCATTCGCCGCCTTGGTCGCAGGTCGGACAATCAAGCGGATGGTTGATGAGCAGGAACTCCATCACACCTTCTTGCGCCTCTCGGGCTTTTGCCGAATGCGTACGCACAATCATGCCGTCTGTAACCGGCGTGGCACAGGCGGGCAGGGGTTTGGGGGCCTTTTCCACGTCCACCAAACACATACGGCAGTTGGCGGCAATGGAAAGTTTTTTGTGGTAACAGAAATGCGGGATATAAGTACCGAGCTTGTGCGCGGCTTCAATCACCGTCGCGCCCTGCTCCACAGATACCTGTTTGCCGTCGATTTCGATTTGTAACATGGTTCGTTCCTAGTTACGGGTATTTAATAAATAATTCTTTTAGAGGCCGTCTGAAAATTTAGCACCACTTATTTGGTTTCATCGGTCCGCCGTGTTCGATGTAATGCACAAACTCATCACGGAAATGCTTGGTAAAGCTGCGGACAGGGAAGACGGCGGCATCGGCGAGGGCGCAGATGGTGCGGCCTGCCATTTGGTTGCCGACAGAATCCAGCAAATCCAAGTCTTCCATACGGCCTTTGCCTTCTACGATGCGGTGGACGATGCGGTAGAGCCAGCCCGTACCTTCTCGGCAAGGCGTACATTGGCCGCAAGACTCGTCGTAGTAGAAGTAGCTCAGGCGCTCAAGGGCTTTCACCATGCACACGTCTTCGTCCATCACGATAATCGCGCCAGAACCGAGCATGGAGCCTGCTTTGGAAATCGAGTCATAGTCCATATTGGTCTGCATCATGATATCGGCAGGTAACACGGGCGCGGACGAACCGCCGGGAATGACGGCTTTAAGTTTTTTACCGCCGCGCATACCGCCTGCCATTTTCAGGACTTCGGCAAACGGCGTACCCAATGGCACTTCATAGTTGCCAGGACGCTCAACGTGGCCGGAAATACAGAACAATTTGGTACCACCTGCATTCGGAATACCTTTGTCGGCAAATGCCTGTCCGCCGTCACGGATAATGAATGGGACAGAGGAGAACGTTTCGGTATTGTTGATGGTGGTCGGTTTGCCGTACAAGCCGAACGATGCAGGGAATGGCGGTTTGAAGCGCGGCTGGCCTTTTTTGCCTTCCAGCGATTCGAGCAATGCGGTTTCTTCACCGCAAATATATGCGCCGTAGCCGTGGTGGGCAAAGAGTTCAAATTCAAAATCCGAACCCAAAATATTTTTACCCAAAAAACCTGCGGCACGCGCTTGGGCGAGTGCGGCCTCAAAGCGTTGGTAGCCTTCGAAAATTTCGCCGTGAATGTAGTTGTAGCCTGCTTTCGCGCCCATCGCGTAACCGGCGATAATCATGCCTTCAATCAGGGCATGAGGATTGAACATAATAATGTCGCGGTCTTTAAATGTACCCGGTTCGCCTTCGTCGGTGTTGCAAACGACGTATTTTTCGCCCGGGAAGGAACGGGGCATAAAGCTCCATTTCAAACCGGTCGGGAAGCCTGCACCGCCACGACCGCGCAAGCCGGAGGCTTTGACCTCGTCAATCACATCGCTTTGCGAGATGTTTTCGGACAGGATTTTACGCAGGGCGGTATAACCGCCACGTTTGACGTATTCGTCCAATGTCCAGCAATCGGGATTGGCGGTATCCACTTGGTCAAAAATCACGCCTGATTGGTAAATAGCCATTTTTGGTGTGCCTGTTTTCGAATGTTTTGCATCTTTCAGGTTTCAGAACGCCTGAGACCTTCATTTATTTCATCATGGTTTCATTTGGAAGTTATTTTCTGAAACCAGCTCTAAAAAATCATATAAATTCACGCATTCCACATTAATTTGCTTGGCAGCATTCGGAATTTTTACCGACTTTCTAATATTTGGGTCATATCTTTCATGCGTAACAATCTTCATACCATTTGTTGCTGCATATGAAACCAGCCATGGGTCTGCATGCTCAGAAGCAAATTTGTTTTTAGCAGCATCAGTAAATTGTGAATTATTTGCTGCCCAATTCATTAATTCAGCATAACGAATTTGAGTTTCTCTCGTTCTTTCATCTCGAAAAAAATCATCAGGTAAAGTCTTTATCCATTGTGCTAATTCATCATCTTTCTTAGTTAACTCGTGCTTCACTGCACGAATAGAAGACACCCTCCCGGCATCATGCAACGTTCTCAACAATTCCCAAAAACCACCACAAAATGAGAAGCGGTACTCCAAGAAAGATGACTGAATGAAAATATTGCTATCTAACAAATAATGTGTCATCAATCTTTATCCTTTACTTCTCTTATAAAGCTCAACCATTGTTGCTGGCATAGTATTTAATAATTTTGCACCATCTCTTAATAATATTTCTTTATTCATTGCTGCTCTAATAACAGTCTGAGTAAATCTCTTGCTATTACGCAATGGAATGGTGGCATAAGGATTCCCACCACTACTCTCTTTCTTTGACGTATTCAATACTTTTTGACGGATTTTTTGCCACTCTTTTTGTACTATCAGTTTATTCTGATAAGCCTTAATGGCAATTACATAAGTACTGACATGAAACTGCCTTGCTAATGTTTCTAGATTTTCTTCAATAGCTGTTTCAGATTGCCATGCCCTTGTGAACTCTTTATTTGGAACAAGAAATTCTGCGGCAACACGGTTACAAAGTTGCTCAGTTTTATTTTCACTAGTTGGATCTGGATTAGAAACTCCACTTTCTCCTAGCCAGATATGCGCAGTTTCATGCAAAAGGGTAAACAGTTGGGCAGAAGCTGCGTCTGCACCATTTATAAAAATAGCAGGCACTTGTTTATCAGCAATAGCAAAACCACGAAATTCCCGTACATTTAATTTTCTGTGAGTATTACCGCCAACAATCCCACTTTTAAATACTAAAACCCCAACTTGCTCCAATAGACTACTGATATAACCAAAATAACCGTCTTTACTTCGTTTTCGACGTTCGCTTACATCATAATTAATGGTTATTGCAATATCAGTAGCAATCGTTTCTGCTGTATCCTTCAAACCAAATTTACCAACAAATGGTAAACTTTCAGGCAACCTATCAGTTTGGCGCAAATAATCGCGATACCAATCAACTTTATCGTCAATATCACTTAATACCGCATAGAAATCGGCAGATAAAGGCTCACTGTCTTGCACAGTACGGAAATCAGGTAAAGACGGCTTCCCAAAATTCTCGGGCGGAGGCTGGTTCAGAAACAGAAAACCAAACGGAATATTTGCCATTTTAATTAACTTGTCGGCTTGACTTTGGTTAATAATACCTTCAAGAAATTTTTGGCGTTTTTTAGGCGCAACAAGTTCCGCCAAACCATTTCTATTGGTGGCTTGGGTTTCAGCTATCCAATCCAACATAGTGGTGGATACATGATAGTCTATGCTGCTCATTGCAATTTTCCGTGTTAATCCTAGATTTGTTATCTTTATTGCGATTATCTTATTGGTATGAGTCCACGCTACCCAAAACTTTTCAGACGGCCTTTTATTTCAGTTCGGCAAGTTTCTTGTCAATTGCTTCTTCGGTCATAAAGCTGCACATGCTGTGGTTGTTGACCAGCATGACCGGTGCGTCGCCACATGCGCCCATGCATTCGCCTTCGACAAGGGTAAATTTGCCGTCGGGCGTGGTTTCGCCGTAGCCGATACCGAGTTTTTTCTTCAGATATTCGCCGGTAGCCATGCCGCCGCGCAGGGCGCAGGGCAGGTTGGTACAAACGGTCAGTTTGTATTTGCCGACAGGCTCGAGGTCGTACATATTGTAGAAAGTAGCGACTTCGTAGGCTTGTGCAGGCGAAATGCCGATATAATCTGCGACAAAGGCGATGGTCTCAGGCGCAAGCCAGCCTTTTTCGGTTTGGGCAATACGCAATGCGCCCATAATGGCGGAACGGCGTTGGTCGGCAGGATATTTTGCTAACTCGATGTCAATTTGTTTTAAGGATTCTGCGGATAACATTATCGGTCAACCTCCCCGAATACGATGTCCTGCGTACCGATGATGGCAACGACGTCGGCCAGCATGTGGCCTTTTGCCATTTCGTCCATGCCTTGCAGGTGGGCGAAGCCGGGTGCGCGGATTTTCAGGCGGTAGGGTTTGTTTGCGCCGTCTGAAATGATGTAAACGCCGAACTCGCCTTTCGGATGTTCGACAGCGGTGTAGGTCTCGCCCTCGGGAACGTGCATACCCTCGGTAAAGAGTTTGAAATGGTGAATCAGGTCTTCCATACCTGTTTTCATTTCGGTACGTTTGGGCGGAGCGAATTTGTGGTTTGTGGTAATGACCGGACCCGGATTGACACGCAACCACTCGGAACATTGTTTGATGATGCGTACGGATTGACGCATTTCTTCCATACGGCAGAGGTAACGGTCGTAGCAGTCGCCGTTGACGCCGACGGGAATGTCGAAATCCATTTTGTCGTACACTTCGTAAGGCTGTTTCTTACGTACATCCCATTCCACGCCGGAACCGCGCAACATGACGCCGGTAAAGCCTTTTTGCATGGCGCGCTCAGGAGTGACAACGCCGATGCCGACGGTACGCTGTTTCCAAATACGGTTGTCGGTCAGGAGGGTTTCGAGTGTATCGATGTTTTTCGGAAAACGTTCGCAGAAGGCGTCGATAAAGTCGAGCATGGTACCTTCGCGGGATTCGTTGAGCTGCTTCAATACTTTGGCATTGCGGAATTTGCTGCTCTCGTATTTAGGCATGAAATCGGGCAGGTCGCGGTAAACGCCGCCGGGACGGAAGTAGGCGGCGTGCATACGTGCGCCGGACACGGCTTCGTACAAGTCCATCAGCTCTTCGCGGTCACGGAAGGCGTAAAGGATGGCGGTCATCGCGCCGATGTCGAAAGCGTGCGAACCGATGCCCATCAAGTGATTGAGGATGCGCGTTACTTCGGCGAACATCACGCGGATGTATTGGGCGCGGATAGGTACATCGATACCGGCAAGTTTTTCTACTGCCAAACAATACGCCTGCTCGTTGACCATCATGGAAACGTAGTCCAAGCGGTCCATATAGGGCAGGGCTTGCAGATAGGTTTTGGTTTCAGCCAGTTTTTCAGTACCGCGGTGCAGGAGGCCGATATGCGGGTCGGCACGGACGATTTGTTCGCCGTCCAACTCCAAAATCATACGCAATACGCCGTGCGCCGCAGGGTGTTGCGGGCCGAAGTTGATGGTGTAGTTTCTTAATTTATTGGCCACCGTAGTTCTCCTCACGGACGATACGCGGCGTGATCTCGCGCGGCTCAATGGTAACGGGTTGGTAAATCACGCGTTTTTGCTCTTCGTCGTAACGCATTTCGACATAGCCAGAAATCGGGAAGTCTTTGCGGAACGGATGTCCGACAAAGCCGTAATCGGTCAGGATGCGGCGCAGGTCGGGATGGTTGTTGAACATGATGCCGTACATATCGAAGGCTTCGCGTTCGTACCAATCCGCGCTGTTGTAAATATCGACTACGGATTCGACTACGGGAAAGTCGTCGTCTGAAACCCAGACACGTACGCGGATGCGTTGATTGTTTTTAATGGAAAGCAACTGGCTGACGACGGCAAAGCGTTTGCCCTGCCATACTTCGTTTTTGTAAGTGCTGTAATCGACGCCGCACAAGTCGACCAGAAGCTCGAAATGCAAATCTTCATGGTCGCGCAATGCGGTCATGACTGAAATATAGTGTTCGGGCAGACACTCGACGGTAATCTCACCCAAAGCTGAAATGACTTTGCCTGCCTGCTCGCCGAACACGCCGACGACGGTCTCGTATAAGTTTTGAATGCTTGCCATATCGTCCTCTCCTTACTCGTCACGCGCGATGGTGGAAGTGCGCTTGATTTTTTGCTGGAGCTGAATCAGGCCGTAAATCAGGGCTTCCGCAGTCGGCGGACAACCCGGCACATAAACGTCTACCGGCACGACGCGGTCGGCACCGCGCACGACGGAATAAGAATAGTGATAATAGCCGCCGCCGTTGGCACACGAGCCCATAGACAACACCCAGCGCGGCTCGGCAAGCTGGTCGTACACGCGGCGCAGTGCAGGCGCCATTTTGTTGGTGAGCGTACCCGCCACAATCATCAGGTCGGCCTGACGGGGGGACGGACGGAAAATGATACCGAAACGGTCAAGGTCATAACGCGCCATACCCGCGTGCATCATTTCCACGGCGCAACAGGCCAAACCGAAAGTAACCGGCCACAGCGAACCGGTACGCATATAGTTCAGCACCGTATCCGCGCTGGTAGTGATGAAACCTTTTTTCAAAACGCCTTCTATTCCCATTCCAGCGCACCTTTTTTCCATTCGTAAACAAAGCCTACCGTCAAAACGACGATAAACACCAGCATAGACCAGAAGCCGTATGTACCCAATTCTTTAAATACCACTGCCCACGGCAGCATAAACGCAACCTCCAAATCGAAGAGGATAAAGAGGATGGCGACGAGGTAATAACGTACGTCGAATTTCATCCTTGCGTTTTCAAAGGCTTCGAAACCGCATTCGTAAGGCGCATCTTTCTCGGCGTAGTGGTGTTTCGGACCCAAAATCGTGCCGAGCAGGATAAACAGCACACCGGCCGCAAGGCCGACGAGGATGAATACGAGGACGGGAAAATAACTGGCCAACATGGTCGTACCTAACTGGTTGACAGACAAATCTTAAAAATAGATTACCATTTTATCGAATTTCAAAAGCCATTTAAAGGTAAATATCAGCAAATCAGCAAAAAAACCTCAATAAATTCAATAAAGTTATGAGAACAATTCTTATTTGTATTTAATATTTCTAAATTTTAATTTCGGTTTAATCATGTATCATTTCATTCGGATTCTCCGCCTATCCGATTTATGCCCCGAATCCGCCCTCTTTCCAATTCTCAATAAAACATGAGGCCGTCTGAAATAGATTATTTTCAGACGGCCTGCGTACATCACATCCATTTAAATGGAAAAATCAATCGACACCTTTGAGCATGCGGTTCAATACCGGGGCGAGTACCAACAGGATACCGCAGGTTACCGCGCCGATGGTGGCCAGCATCCAGTAGAAATCCAATGGCGACTGAGCATTGTAGTAGTCTTTAAACAACACTCCGCCCAAGGTAAAGCCGATGGACAATGCCAAGAAATTCAAAGCAACCATTTGTGTTTTAAACATGCTCGGTGCGATTTTGGTAGAAAACGACAGCGAAATCGGCGACAGCATCAGCTCGCCTATCGTAATCGCCAGCAATACCAGCATAAACACGATAATCGGCATCGGGGTTCCGGATGAAATATACGGAATAAAACTCAAATAAGAGACGCCGGTTACCAACATGGCCAGTGCAAACTTCAACGGCGTTTTAGGTTGGCGTTTGCCCATTTTCGTCCACACCGCCGCCATCACGCCGGAAAAGAGGACCACCCACATGGCCTGTATCGAATCTTTCCATGAAACAGGCACGGTAAAGCCGAAGAAAGTACGGTCCACCGTTTCGTCAAAATAGACCGTTGCAACGGTGTACACCTGAAACCAAACCGCCCAGAACATACAAATGGTCAAAAACAGCGGAATATAGGCCACAATATAGCGTTTATTGGCCGCTTCAACGTGGCTGCTGCCCAACAGGCGCGCGAAATAAGCGACGACGGTAACGATAACCACGCCCAAGAGCCAGCGGGAGAAGTTTTCAAGGGTGAGTGCGCCGGAAGCAATCACGCTGCCCAACACCAAAACCAGCAACACGCCGACAGCCATGGCGGTCTGCACCTTTTCAGGGCGCAACGGATTGGGAACCGGCGTATGCGGCAGGTTTTTACGGCCGCGCGAATACCACAGCAGGCCGAATGCCATGCCGACGGCCGCCGCGCCGAAACCGTAATGGAAACCCATCCTGTCTTGCAAAATACCGGTCAACAACGGGCCTAAGAAGCCGCCGATATTGATGGAAATATAGAAAATAGAGAAACCGGCATCACGCAATTCGCGCAGGTCTTCCCGTTCATACAAAGAACCGACCATCGAACCGGCAGACGATTTCACGCCGCCGCTGCCCAGCGCGATAAACACCAAACCCAGCAGCAATCCCATCAAACCCGGTACGATCGCCAATAAAATATGGCCGGTCATCACGACGATGCCGGCGATAAACAGGGTACGCTCCGCACCCCAAATGCGGTCGGCCAACCACGCACCGAGAATGGTGGACAGGTAAACGCTGCCGCCGTACGCGCCGACAATGCCGCCGGCCAAGGCTTTATCCATACCCAAACCGCCTTGACTCGCGGTGTAATACAGATAAATCAGCAGGATGCCCTGCATACCGTAGAAGGAAAAACGCTCCCACAGCTCAATATGGAATAGGGTGGATAATTGCAAAGGATGGCCGAAGAAAGTTTTCTCGGCAGAAGACAGCTTTTGACCGGACATTTAATAAGTTCTCCTAATTATATTGGACAGGATCAGGCTTCAGACGGCCTGTTATACCTACCAATCATTTTTATAGAAACTATATATTACCGCCAATCTTTGCATTTGCAAAACATGTTTTAATATTTGCAAAATAATGTTTCTTTCAAACTGAAAAATGCCGTCTGAAATCTTTCAGACGGCATTTTATGTTTTACGGTTTATACGCCTTGTTTCAGGCTGGCTTCGATGAAGCCGTCCAAGTCGCCGTCCAAAACGGCTTTGGTGTTGCCGACTTCGTAGCCTGTGCGCAAGTCTTTGATGCGTGAGGAGTCTAAGACGTACGAACGGATTTGGCTGCCCCAACCCACATCGGACTTACCGTCTTCCAATGCCTGTTTCTCTTCGTTGCGTTTGCGCATTTCCAATTCGTACAGTTTGGATTTCAACATTTCCATCGCAGCAGCTTTGTTGGCGTGTTGCGAGCGGTCGTTTTGACATTGCACCACAATTCCCGTCGGCTCGTGGGTAATACGCACGGCGGAGTCGGTTTTGTTAATGTGCTGACCGCCGGCACCGGATGCGCGGTAAGTGTCGATACGCAAATCGGCCGGGTTGATTTCGATTTCGATGGAATCGTCGATTTCGGGGTACACAAACACGGATGAAAAAGACGTATGGCGTTTGTTGTTCGAGTCAAACGGCGAATAGCGCACCAAGCGGTGAACGCCGGTTTCGGTACGCAGCAGGCCGTAGGCGTACTCGCCTTCCACGCGGATGGTGGCGCGGTTGATGCCCGCGATTTCGCCGTCGTCTTCTTCAAGGATTTCGATTTTGAAGCCTTTGCGCTCGGCGTAGCGGCTGTACATGCGGAACAGCATGCCCGCCCAGTCTTCGGCTTCGGTACCGCCCGCGCCTGCGGTGATGTCGATAAAGCAGTTGTTCGGGTCGGCAGGCTGGTTGAACATTCGTTTGAATTCGAGGTCGGCCATTTGTTTTTCCAAACCGGCCACATCTTCCTGCACGGCGGCGAAACCTTCTTCGTCGTTTTCTTCGACGGCCATTTCAATCAGCATGCGGTTGTCTTCGATGCCTGATGCGATGTTGTCGAGCGTCAACACGATGCCTTCGAGAATTTTGCGCTCTTTGCCGATTTCTTGGGCGCGTTTAGGGTCGTTCCAAAGTTCCGGGTCTTCGGAGAGGCCGATGACTTCTTCCAATCGGTCTTTCTTGCCCTGATAGTCCATATAGACGCGGATGTCTTCGCTGCGCTTCTCCAAGTCATTTAGGGTGTTATTAAGCTGGTTGATTAATTCGGCTTCCATGATTCTTGTGTTCTTTCAAAATTTTAGGGGCGTATTGTAAGGGATTTGCCTGTTTTTTTCCATGACCGGGCCGTCTGAAAATGTGCGGTTTCAGTTTTCAGACGGCCTCGGTTTTGAATTTTTCCAACCAAAGCCGCCAGTCGTTGTCTATCGGCGCTTGTACGGTCATCCGGCTGCCGTCTTCTATGCTTTGAAAACTGAGGCTTCGCGCGTGCAACATCAGGCGTTGCGTGCCGACATGTTCGGCAACGGCATGGTTTTGGCGCAAATCGCCGTAGTTGGTGTCGCCGACGATGGGGTGGAAAATGTGTTTCATATGGCGGCGGAGTTGGTGTTTGCGGCCGGTGTGCGGCGTGAGTTCGGCCCACGAATAACGAGAGGTCGGATAACGCAGGGCGGATTGGAACGGCAACTCGGTTTGCGCCAGACAACGGTAGGCGGTTTGTGCTTCCTGCAAAGTGGCTTCGGTCTGCGCTTCGGCGATTTTGTCGGGCATATATTTGAGGGCGTAATCAATCAGGCCGTCTGAAGGCAGATGGCCACGGACAATCGCCCAATAAGTTTTTTCGATGGTTTTGTTTTCAAACTGCTGCGTCAATAATCGTGCGGCTTCCGTATCGAGGGCAAACAGCAAGACGCCGGAAGTCGGGCGGTCGAGGCGGTGGACGGGATAGACGTGCTGCCCGATTTGGTCGCGCAGGGTCTGCACGGCAAAACGGGTTTCATGTTTGTCTAACCAGCTTCGGTGCACCAGCATTCCAGCAGGTTTGTTGACGGCGATGGTGCGGCTGTCGCGGTGGATAATATCGAGCATGGCGGAGCAGTTGAATAAAAGCAGATATTGTAACGGGCTTTTGAAAATGTGGCAGGCACACTTGCCGCCAAAACCCAACTTTCAGACGGCCTGCCCCTTTCGGGTTACAATACAGCACACAAAACACGAAGGAAAAGCCGTGAGCCTGCTCAAAAAACTGCCCAAACCCATGCTGCCCGACGAAACCCGCCGCGATATTCAGGCGCGCGAGTCGTATCATGTATTGAAGATTATTTCCGAATTTGTCGAAGCCGGCGAAGAATTACGCGCCATTCAGCCGGCCGTCAGCATTTACGGCAGCGCGCGCACGCCCGAAAACCATCCCGACTACGCATTCACATTGCGCTTGGCACGCAAGCTGTCGGATGCCGGATTTTCCGTGATTTCCGGCGGCGGGCCGGGCATTATGGAAGCGGCCAACAAAGGCGCGTTTGCAGGCGCAAGTCCGGCGGTGGGGCTGAATATCGTGTTGCCACACGAGCAAAAAGCCAATCCGTATCAAGATTTGTCGATTAAATTCCAACACTTCTTCCCGCGCAAAGTCATGTTCGTCAAACACGCCGTGGCGTATGTCGTCATGCCCGGCGGTTTCGGCACATTGGACGAATTGTTTGAAAGCCTGACCTTGGTGCAAACCGGCAAAACGCCCGACCGCCCGATTATCTTAGTGGGCAAAGCATTTTGGGCGGGACTGTTGGACTGGATACGCGAACAGTTGCTGGGCAGAAACCTGATTTTGGAAGAGGACTTGAACCTGATCCGCGTCATCGACGACGAAGACGAAATCATCGAAGAAATCTTCGCCCATTACGAAAACCGCTTGGAAGACTTGTCCGAACACCAAAATGCTTGGTCGCTGGGGCTGTAAAAAACTAAGGTTTCAACTGTAAAGGGCGGTTATCCCGCCTGCCCTTTGCTTCATGAATAAAGGCCGTCTGAAAATGTTTTCAGACGGCCTTTTATCTTCTTTCAAAGCGTTTAATTGTTTTCCCACTCGACATGCTCACTCAAGAAACCGCCGCTTTGGTGCGCCCAAAGTTTGGCATACAGGCCTTGTTTCTCGAGGAGCTCGGCATGGCTGCCTTCTTCGATGATGCGGCCTTTGTCCAAGACGATGAGGCGGTCCATCGCAGCGATGGTGGAGAGGCGGTGGGCGATGGCGATCACGGTTTTGCCTTCCATCATTTTGTCGAGGCTTTCTTGGATGGCGGCTTCGACTTCGGAGTCGAGCGCGCTGGTGGCTTCGTCAAGCAACAGAATCGGCGCGTCTTTGAGCATAACGCGGGCGATGGCGATGCGTTGGCGCTGACCGCCGGAAAGTTTCACGCCGCGTTCGCCGACGTGTGCATCATAACCGCGCCGGCCTTTGGCGTCGGAAAGGTTGGGGATGAAGTCGGCGGCTTCGGCGCGTTCGGCAGCGGAAATCATTTCGGCGTCTGTGGCATCGGGGCGGCCGTAGATAATGTTATCACGCACGGATCGGTGCAGCAGCGAGGTATCTTGCGTTACCAGACCAATTTGGGCGCGCAGACTTTCTTGGGTCACGCTGTCCACGTTTTGGCCGTCGATCGAAATCGTGCCGCTTTGCGGTTCGTAAAAGCGCAGGAGTAGGTTGACGATGGTGGATTTGCCCGCGCCGCTGCGGCCGATCAAGCCGACTTTTTCGCCGGGTTTGATGTTCAGATTAAAGCCGTTGAGGAGCGGTTTGCCTGCTTCGTAGGAGAAATCGACGTGTTCAAACTTGATTTCGCCCCGGGTAACTTTCAGCGGCAGGGCTTGCGGCTTGTCGAGGATGGTGTGGGGTTTGGACAGGGTGGCCATGCCGTCGTTGACGGTACCGATGTTTTCAAACAATCGGGCGGATTCCCACATGATGTATTGCGACAAACCGTTCACACGCAATGCCATGGCCGTGGCGGTGGCAACCGCGCCCACGCCGACTTGGCCGTGATACCAAAGCCAAATGCCCAAGGCGGTTGTGCCGACGGTCAGCGAACTGTTGACGATAAAACTGCAGGTGTGCAGCAGCGTTGCCAAACGCATTTGGGCATGGACGGTTACCATAAATTCTTCCATCGACTGCTTGGCATAAGCGGCCTCGCGTGCGCCGTGGGAGAAGAGTTTGACGGTGGCGATATTGGAATATGCATCGGTAATGCGGCCGGTCATCAGCGAGCGCGCATCAGCCTGACGCGCAGCGGTTCTGCCGAGCTTGGGAATCAGGAAACGCATAATCATCGCGAATCCAATCATCCAGCAGATAAACGGCACGATAAGCCAGGCATCGAATGAGGACAGAATCACGCCGGAAGTGATGAAGTACACCAACACATACACAACCATATCGGCAACGGTCATCACCACATCACGCAGCGCCAGCGCGGTTTGCATGACTTTAGCGGACACGCGGCCGGCAAACTCGTCCTGATAAAAGCCCAGGCTTTGACCCAGCATCAGGCGGTGGAAATTCCAGCGCAAGCGCATGGGGAACACGCCTTGCAGGGTTTGCAGGCGCACATTGGAAGCGAAAAAGGTCCAAACGGCAAAAAATGCCACCATGGCCATCATGCCGATTAATGCATGGCCTTTTTCAGCAAAAAGTGTTTGCGGTGTATAAGCGCCGAGCCAGTCGACCACCTTGCCCATAAATTGGAACATCAAGGCTTCCATAATGCCGACGCCGACCGTAAACACGGCCAACACGGCAATCCATTTGCGCACGCCTTCAATGTTGCTCCAAATAAACCGCCACAACCCTTTTTCAGGCGTTTTCGGGGCGGCTTCGGGATAAGGGTCGATGCGGGACTCGAACCATGAGAATATTTTTTTAATCATTGTTTTTGCAAATTTGATAAGACGGCCAGGCCGTCTGAAAAGGATAACTCAAATACATTCAAGACTGTATTTTACGGGAAAAATCCGACCGATGACAGCAGATACCATCAGTCCGACCAAACCAATCTATCGGCTTGACCATCTAAAAATCCCTTTTCTTTGCCCAAAACAAAGGCCGTCTGAAACTTTTCAGACGGCCTTTGCTGGATTTAGGTTGCCCTTAAAAATCACTCTTTACGTTGACGACCCAAATCGGCAGCGGCAGTAAACAAAACGTCGGTGGAAGAGTTCAACGCAGTTTCTGCAGAGTCTTGAATCACGCCGATAATGAAGCCGACGGCAACCACCTGCATGGCCACATCGTTATCGATACCGAACAGGCTGCACGCCAAAGGAATCAGCAGCAACGAACCGCCGGCCACACCGGACGCGCCGCACGCGCTGACGGTAGCCACCAGGCTCAGCAGCAGGGCGGTGGCGAAGTCAACCGTAATGCCTTGCGTGTGCGCCGCAGCCATCGCCAAAACAGTAATGGTAATGGCCGCACCGGCCATATTGATGGTTGCACCCAATGGAATGGAGATAGAGTAAGTGTCTTCGTGCAGACCCAGTTTTTTCGCCAATGCCATGTTCACAGGGATGTTGGCGGCGGAAGAACGGGTGAAGAAGGCATACACGCCGCTTTCGCGCAGGCAGGTAAACACCAGCGGGAAAGGATTGCTGCGGATTTGCGTCCACACAATAATCGGGTTGACCACCAACGCGATAAACAGCATACAGCCGAGCAATACGGCCAACAGCTGCATATAGCCGGCAAGCGCTTCAAAACCGGTTTCCGCAATGGTAGAGGACACCAAGCCGAAAATACCCAACGGCGCAAAACGGATAATCCATTTCACAACGGTCGAAACGGTATCGGCCAAATCAGCCGCCACTTGACGGGTCGTATCCGAACCGTGATGGCGCAAAGCCGCACCCAATATCAGGGCCCAAGCCAAAATGCCGATATAGTTGGCATTGGCCAGCGCATTAATCGGGTTGGCCACCAAATTCATCAGCAGCGTTTTCAACACTTCGATAATGCCGGAAGGCGGCGCAACGGATACATCGCCGGCCGCACGCAGAATCAGCGTGGTCGGAAATACCATGCTGGCGACAACCGCCACCACAGCGGCTGCAAACGTACCAAAAATATACAAAATCAAAATCGGTTTGATGTAGGCCTGATTGCCTTTTTGGTGTTGCGCGATGGCGGCAGTCACCAAAACAAATACCAAAATCGGCGCAATAGCCTTAAGCGCACCGACAAACAGGCTGCCCAGCAGTCCTGCGCTGATACCGACTTGCGGCGCAACTGCACCCACAAGAATACCTAAAACCAAGCCGATGGCGATTTGTACCACCAGGCTGACGCTGTTGAGCGCGTTCAAAAGCGGATTGCCACTTGCCATATCCGTTCCTTCAATTTAAAGATATGTTAAAAAAGTCTTACATTCTAAAATAAAAAATCATTTGTCGGCGAGGTTTTCATGCACACCTCACAAAAACGGCATTAAAGTTTAGCATTTATGACACAGTTAGCACTTTATGCCAAAAATACAGTAAAACCCACTCAAACCCTAATTTAAAGCATACCCATACCATTGCCTTATCCCTCTGTATCTTGATTTCAGACGGCCTGAAATCTGCGCCATAAGGCCGAATACAAAGGCAACTTCATCAGTCAAAATACAAAAATATAAGTATTACAATCGTATAGAAACAAACCAAAATCTTCCCTTAAGTCGCATTTGGCAACATTATCGCGCTAAATTTCCGTTTATAACCATAGCCTGAAACCTTGCAGAAATAATGTTAAAATCCACAGACTGAAGAATTGTCGCTGTCGAACACACATCATGACCAAACTGACCTACCCTGTTTTATTCGCATCTTTGGCGCTCGCCTACGGACACGCGTTGGCAGTAGATACTTCCGTTCCCAAAGCGGAAGACTACGAGGCTGTCCCCGAATCCGAAATGCCCAAGCAGCCCAAAGACGACCAAACAGGCAAACTCAAGCCCAAATTCCCCGTCAAAATCGACACCCAAGACAGCGAAGTCAAAGAAATGCTTGAAGAATACCTGCCGCTGATTACCCAGCAGCAGGACGAAGAGCTGGACAAAGAGCAGGTCGGCTTCCTCGCCGAAGAGGCGCCCGACAACGTCAAAACCATGCTCCGGACCAAAGGCTACTTCAACAGCAACGTCAGTATTCAAGACCATGGCGAGAGCTACACCGTCAACGTTACCCCCGGCCCGCGCACCAAAATCGACAACGTCAGCGTGGCCATCCTCGGCGACGTATTGAATGACGAAAACCTGGCCGGGTACTACCAAAATGCGATGGAAAACTGGCAGCAGCCCATTGGCGAAAACTTCGACCAAGATGGCTGGAATGCGAGTAAAACCTCCGTCCTCAGCGCGGTAACGCGCAAAAAATACCCTTTGGCGAAACTTACCACCACCCAGGCCACCATCAATCCCAATACCCAAAAGGCCGACTTAAACGTCATCGTGGAAAGCAACCGCCCGATTTACTTTGGCGAGTTCCAAATCACCGGCACGCGCCGCTACCCTGAAAGCGTGGTTTCCGGCATGGCGCGCTTCCAACCCGGTTCGCCTTACGACTTAGACAAAATCCTCGACCTGCAACAGGCGCTCGAGCAAAACGGCCACTATTCCGGCGCGTCCGTACAGGCCGACTTCGACCAACTGCAAGGCGACCGCGTTCCCGTCAAAATCAACGTGACCGAAGTCAAACGCCACAAACTGGAAACCGGTATCCGCTACGACTCTGAATACGGAATCGGCGGCCGCATCGCCTACGACTATTACAACCTCTTCAACAAAGGCTACATCGGCTCGGTCGTTTGGGACATGGACAAATACGAAACCACGCTGGCCGCCGGTATCAGCCAGCCGCGCAACAACCGCGGCAACTACTGGACAAGCAACGTTTCCTACAACCGCTCGACCACGCAAAACCTTGAAAAACGCGCCCTGTCCAGCGGCATTTGGTATGTCCGCGACCGCAACAATATCGATGCCCGCTTCGGCCTCGAATTCATTACCGAAGACCGCAAAGTCCCCGACACCAGCTACGATTTGGGCCGAAGCCATGCCACCATGCTGACCGCCTCATGGAAACGGCAAAGCATCGAAACCGAGCTGCATCCTCAAAACGGCTACTACCTCGACGGCAAAATCGGCTCGACCTTGGGCAAATTCCTCTCCTCCACCCAAATGGCGCGCGCTACGGCACGGGCAGGCTATTTCTTCACGCCTGAAAACAAAAAAATCGGTACATTCATCGTACGCGGACAGGCCGGCTACGTTTATGCCCGCGAAGGCGAAGAAGTGCCTTCCAGCCTGATGTTCCGCACCGGCGGCGCGACTTCCGTACGCGGTTACGAACTCGACAGCATCGGCTTGGCAGGCCCCAACGGCTCCGTCCTGCCGCAACGCGCCTTGGTGGTCGGCAGCCTCGAATATC
This sequence comes from Neisseria mucosa, assembly GCF_013267835.1. Taxonomy (NCBI): domain Bacteria; kingdom Pseudomonadati; phylum Pseudomonadota; class Betaproteobacteria; order Neisseriales; family Neisseriaceae; genus Neisseria; species Neisseria mucosa. Next base: position 1,851,474 of record NZ_CP053939.1, on the reverse strand, counting down.
AATTTCCGGTCACCAAAAGCTTCTCCGGCGCCATCTTCCACGATGTCGGCGACGCAGCAAGCAACTTCAAACACATGACCTTAAAACACGGTACCGGCTTGGGCGTGCGCTGGTTCAGCCCGGTTGCGCCGTTCTCCTTCGACATTGCCTACGGCCACCACGACAAAAAAATCCGCTGGCACATCAGCTTGGGCACAAGGTTTTAACAAACATACACCATCCATTCTTTCAGACGGCCTCAGCCATTCCAGGCCGTCTAAACAACAGACAAACAGAAAAATATCATGACCGATACTGCAAACACTTCCACGCCGTCTGAACAACAGCCCGCCCCGCCAAAGCGCAAAAAACGCCTGTTGCGCGGCTTTGTCCTGTCCGCCTTGGGCGTATTGACCGTTTCCGCCGGCGCGATCGGCTGGCTGGTCGGTACGGAATCGGGTTTGCGTTTCGGTTTGTACAAAATCCCGTCATGGTTCGGCGTCAAAATCTCTTCGGACACGCTGAAAGGCACGCTGATTGAAGGTTTTGAAGGCGACAAATGGTTGATTGAAACAGACGGTGCGGACATCAAAATCAGCAGCTTCCGTTTTGATTGGAAACCGTCCGAGCTGTTCCGTCCGTCTTTGCACATTACCGAAGTCGTGGCCGGCGACATCGCCATTGTGACCAAGCGCACGCCGCCCAAAGAAGAAGAGCCGTCAAAAGGCCTGCCCGACAGCATAGACTTGCCCGTTACCGCCTATCTCGACCGTTTGGAAACCGGCAAAATCAGCGTGGGCAAGCGTTTTGACAAGCAGACCGTCTATCTCGACCATCTGCACGCGGCCTACCATTACGACAAAAAAGAACACCGCCTCCACATCAAAACCGCCGATACGCCCTGGAGCAGCTCGACAGGCGCGGTGGTGCTCGGTTTGAACAAACCTTACGTCCTCAATACCGCCATCTACACCAAAGGCCAGCTTGAGGGCGAAACCATACACGGCACGGTGCGCTTGTGGGGCAGCCTGCAAGACGTGTACACCGACCTGCTGCTCGACGGCGACAACGTTCATTTGTCTGCCAAATCCACCATCCACCCATTCGCCGACAGCCTCAACGAAACCGTCGGCGAAATCCTGGTTAAAGGTTCCAACATCAATCCGCAGGCCTTCCTGCCCACCCTACCCAAAGCGCGTCTGAATTTCGACGCCACCACCATTCCGTCCTTTACAGACGGCGTTGCGCTGGAAGGCTCGATAGACTTGGAAAACGACCAAGCCGGTTTTGCCGATGAAAACTATATCCCCGTCAAACGCATCCTCGGCGAATTCATCGTCGACGACAAAGGTACGGTCAAAATCGAAGACATCGGCGTCGGCCTGCTCAAAGACGGCAGCATCGATGTATCCGGCTCTATCGATACCGCCCAAGACCAGCTCAAACTCGCACTGGGCATCAACAATACCGGCGCGGACGACTTTGTCCGTCAAAACATCGCAGGCCGTCTGAACGGCAGTATCGACGTCAAAGGCGAAACCTCCTCCCCCGTCGTCAACTGGAATCTCGACAGCGGATTTGCGCGTACAGACGGCATGCTGTTTTTCCAAACCGACAAACAGCTCGGCCAGCGCACGCTCAAGCTCGACAAAGTCCGTCTGGTTCCGCAAAACGGCGGCGAACTCAACGCCAAAGGCTCGCTCGAACTCTTCAAAGACCGCAAACTGCAATTGGACATCGTCAGCAAAGCCTTCAACCCTGCGCGCATCGATCCGCAACTTCCGCAAGGCAGCGTCAACGGCAACATCAACTTGACCGGCATACTGGCGCAAGAAAAATTCGCCGGCAAAATGCAGTTTGCACCGAGTACGCTCAACGGCGTTCCGCTCAGCGGCAAAGCCGACGTCGCCTATGAAAACAAACACCTCTCGCGCGCCCTGACCGACCTGACCCTCGGCAGCAACATCGTCAAAACCAACGGCAGCTTCGGCAAAAAAGGCGACCGCCTCAACCTCAACATTACCGCCCCCGATTTGTCGCGTTTCGGCTTCGGCTTGAGCGGCCTGCTCAACGCACGCGGCTACATCTCCGGCAGCTTTTCAGACGGCCTCAAAACCCTTGAAGCCGATTTGAACGGCGAAGCGCGCAACTTCAAAGTCGCCGATGCCGTCAACATCCGCACCCTCGACTTCAAGCTCAAAGGTTCGCCCGACACCAACCGTCCGCTGAGTGCCGACATTAAAGGCGAACACATCGCCGTCTCCGGCGGCGCGGCCATGATCGACAACGTCAACCTGCTCATCAGCGGCACAGGCTCCCACCACCACATCCGCGGCAACAGCAACATGGCGGTGGACAGCAAACGCTACAAGCTCGACCTCGACGCCGCCGGCGGCCTCAACAAAGACCAAACCCAATGGAAAGGCACGGTCGACACGCTCGACATCAGCGGCGCGTTCAACCTCAAACTGCAAAACCGCCTCAACCTCGAAGCCGGCAGCGAACGCGTTTCCCTCAGCAGCGCACGCTGGGCGGCCATGGGCGGCAGCCTCAACCTGCAAAATTTCGTTTGGGACAAAAAAGCCGGCATTACCAGCAAAGGCAGCGCGCAAAATCTGCACATTACCGAGTTGCACAACTTCTACACCCCGCCCATCGAACACAACCTCGTCTTGGGCGGTGACTGGGATTTGGCGTACAGTCAAAACGCGCGCGGCTTCCTCAACATCAGCCGTCAAAGCGGCGACATCATCCTGCCGGGCAAAGACCTGAAAAACAAACAGCCTTTGGGACTTTCCGCACTCGCCCTGCGCACCCGTTTCCAAAACGGCCGCATCGACAGCACGCTGGAAGGCAACACCCGCTTCGGCAAAGTTGACGGCACCCTCGGCATCGCCCAACAGTTCGGCAACAACATCAACAACGCCCCCGTCAGCGGCAAGGTCAATATCAGCGTTCCCGATCTGGGCTCGCTCAAATCCTTTATGCCGGCCACAGCCCAAGGCATTACAGGCCGTCTGAACGCGACCGCCACCATCGGCGGCCGACTCGGTTCGCCTACCGTCAACAGCAACCTCGACCTCCAAACCAATTACGGCCGGGCCGACGGCATTGTCAACATCGGTCAGGGTACCAGCTTCGATACCGCCCCTCTGAGCGGCAAGCTCAACCTGAACGTCGCCAACCTCGAAGTCTTCCGCAACTTCCTGCCCGTCGGCCAAACCCTCAAAGGCCGTCTGAACGCCGCCGTCAACTTGGCAGGCCGTCTGAACGATCCGCAACTGAGCGGCCAGATTAACGGCGACAACCTCTATTACCGCCATCAAACCCAAGGCCTGATTCTCGACAACGGCGTATTGCGTTCACGCCTGCAAGGTCAAAAATGGGTGATCGACAGCCTCAAATTCCACCGTGGCGGCACGATTGAGCTCAAAGGCGCGGTCAACCTTGCCAACGCCAACCCCGATGTCGACGTGGACATCGTCTTCGACAAATACCGCACCCTCTCACGTCCAAACCGCCAACTGCAGCTCTCCGGCGCGGCCAAAGTCCTCTACAATCCGGAAAAAGGCGTATCGCTCAACGGCACGCTCAACACCGACTACGGCAGGTTTGGTTCGCAAAAATCCTCCATGCCGACCCTCGATGACGACGTGGTCGTACTGGGCGAAACCAAAAAAGAAGCAACGGCCACCACGCCGATTAATCTGAACCTTGTCTTGAACATCAACGACAATGTCCGCTTTGTCGGCTACGGCGCAGACGTTACCATCGGCGGCAAACTGACCATCACGTCCCGCCCCGGCGAAGCCGTCCAAGGCGTCGGTACCGTGCGCGTTGTCAAAGGCCGCTACAAAGCCTACGGCCAAGACCTCGACATCACCAAAGGCTCGGTTTCCTTTGTCGGCCCGCTGACCGATCCGAACCTCAACATCCGTGCCGAACGCCGTCTCTCCCCGGTCGGCGCAGGTGTCGAAGTCCTCGGCAGCCTCAGCAATCCGCGCGTGACCTTGGTTGCCAAAGAAGCCATGAGCGAAAAAGACAAACTCTCCTGGCTCATCCTCAACCGTGCCAGCAGCGGCAGCGACGGCGACAACGCCACACTCTCCGCCGCCGCCAGCGCATTGCTTGCCGGTCAAGTCAACGACCGCATCGGCCTTGTCGATGATTTGGGCTTTACCAGCAAACGCAGCCGCAACGCCCAAACCGGCGAGCTCAACCCTGCCGAACAAGTCCTGACCGTCGGCAAACAGCTCACCAACAACCTCTACGTAGGTTACGAATATGGCATCTCCAGCGCCGAACAATCCGTCAAACTCGTGTACCAACTGACCCGCGCCATCCAAGCCATTGCCCGCATCGGCACACGCTCATCCGGCGGCGAATTGAAATACACCATCCGCTTTGACAACTGGTTCGGCAAAGACGAACCAGAGCCGGAAGAACAACACTAAAAGCCGTGAAAAAGGCCGTCTGAAATTTATCTTTCAGACGGCCTTTATCTTGTTCTGCCGTATCAAAATCCGCAGCCATGCCTCAAAAGGCAAAGGCCAACGGCGCAAGTTTGAAAATAAAGGCAACTAAAAAAGTGAGCGGCCAGCCACAGCTTATTCAAGATTAGCGATAAATCAAGCGGACACAAAAAGGCCGTTTGAAACTGACAGGGGTAGGTTTCAGACGGCCTTTTTTGAATCATCGAAACATCTTGTGCATGGCGTTGCTAATTAATGCGAGCTGTTTCTTATATTCGCGGCAACGGGGACAGAGCGACAGGTGCACGGCAAGGGCAATGCGGTTAAAAAGACTGAGACGCACTTGGTCTTGCTGTTTGGAAATCAGATCGGTTATTTTGCGGCATTTTTTCATGGCGTTTTCCTGTCAGACATGGGAGAACCATTTGATTTGCAGACACTGGCGCAAGGTTTCGCGCGCGCGGTGCATGATGGTGTGGTAGTTGGCATGGCTGATGCCGCATTGTTCGCGGATTTCATCGCTTGAAAAGCCAAGAATCTCTTTCATGGTAAACACGCGGGCGGTGTTTTCCGGCAGATGGTAGAGGCAGGTCTGCAAAACTTGGTAGAACTCTTTATTGTTCAAACTGGCTTCGGGCGAGTCCCAACCCTGAGGCTGTCCTTCGTCCGTCCAATGTCCGTCGGCGGCAAAATGTCCTTCAAAGGCTTCATCCAAGGCTTCCTCGTCGCGCGTGACGAAAACTTGGCGTTGCCGCCCGATTTGGCGCAGGCAGTCGGTAATTTTGTTTTTTAAGATTGCAAACAGCCAGCTGCTCACCTGGGCGCCACCTTTAAAACCCTCGGCCGCGCGGTAGGCGGAAAGCATGGTTTCCTGTACGAGGTCTTCCGCTAAATCGGGGCGGTCGGGCAGCTGGATATGGGCAAAGCGCAGCAGCAGTTTGCGGGATTCGGCAAGCTCGGCATTGGTCAGTTCGGGTAGGGCCATAATGTATCAGTATGAAAGGAATGATCAATATGCTTCTGATTTTACGCTGATACGGCAAGAGCATGCGATTGAATCTATAAACGATTTCAGTAGTATTTTTGTTTCGCCGAAACCGACTGCGTCCGTTTCAGACGGCCTTGATTTATGCTGCAACCAAAATGCCCTGTTCCAGCCAGTCCGCCCATTTCTGCCTTAATGCGTCCTGCCAAGCGTTTTCAGACGGCATGAACTCTGCCAGCATGGTTTGCAGGCCGTTTAGGGAAGTGGGCGTCTCTGCCAGCGTTTCCAGCAATAATGCGTCGAAATCGTCGAGCGTTTGATACATCACGTCGTCTTCCTTATCGCGCCACACCAAAACGGCAGTTTCCGCCTCCTGCAATTCGTCGGTCACGTCATACTGATAACGGCGCACAAAGGCGGCGGGAGAAAGGGTGTACGCCAAATCGTCTGAATCTGTATGGACTGCTTGGCTGTCGGTTTGAGCGGTTTCGGCGAGCAGCTGGGAGTGTTCAAAGTCCATCAAGGCCAAGAGGTCGTCTGAAAGCGGCAGGCTTTGGCAATATCGGAGGAACTCGCCGGGGATTTCTTGAAAATAGGGCGTTTGGGCGCGCGCGTCACGGACGAAACCTTCTTTCAGACGGCCCCATTCTTCGCTGTCAAAGTATTGCAGCGTTTCGGTATAGCAGCGGTCGATAAAGCTGTGAATATTGTTGCGTATCAGGCGGATATAGACGTTTAAGCGCTCTTGCGGCAATCCGTCTGCGGCTTTGCCTTCGCGTATGGCTTGGGCAAATCGGTGTTGGTATTGGGCGGAAGTTTCAGGCTGCACGGCGGTATTCCTTTCCGGCACGCGTTTGATAGTCGGCGATTTTAGCGACTTCGGCTTCGAGTTCGGCAAAAGGCGGGAAATTGAAATCGCGTTCCAACAGGGTGGGCGGAATCGTCGGCAGTTTGGCATAGGCGAGTTCGAGCAAATCCCAAACGGTCGGCAAAACCGCCGCGCCATGCGTATCAATCAACAATTCCGGTGTTTCCACATCATGCCCGGCAATATGGATATAGCATACGCGCCCTGCATCCACATTTTCTAAAAAGGCCTCAGGCGACAACAGGCCGTGGTTGACGGCGTTGACGTAGATATTGTTCACGTCCAAATGAATGCCGCAGTCGGCTTCATGGGCAACCGCGTTAAGGAACTCGACTTCGTTCATTTCGGCAAGCGGAGAATGCAGGTAGTAGGACGTGTTTTCTACGGCAATGCGGCAGCCCAACCGATCCTGCACTTCGCGGATACGCCGCGCGGTATGTTGCACCATTTCTTCAGTGAAGGGCAGCGGCAACAAATCGTAAAGATGACCGCCATCGTGGCAGTAGCTCAAATGGTCGGAGAAAAACGTGCAATCGTAACGGCGCATCATTTCTTTGATTCCGTCTATCAAATCGGTATCCAGCGGGGCTTGTCCGCCCAGCGACATGGATAATCCGTGCAACGCCAGCGGCAGCCGTTCCGCCACGCGGTCAAACTGTTTGCGCGCCCTGCCGCCCATTTTCAGCCAGTTTTCGGGGGCGGCTTCGATAAAGCGTATCGGGCTGTCGTCTGAAAGCGAGAGGAAGTCTTCCGCCAAGTCGCGGCGGTAGCCCAAGCCTGCGTGTTGAATCATGGTGATGTCCTGTTATGGTGCCGTATGAACGACAAAGTCGCATTTTCGTTTGTAAAATGCGACTTTGTTAAAGGTATGTTGCAGGATTATTTAGAACCGCATTTACCTTCGCCGCATTTGCCTTCTACTACTTTGGCAGCTTTGGCTTTAGATGCTTTGCCTTTTTTGGCGTGTGCTTTTTTCATGGCTGCGCCGCAAGAACCTTCACCGGCTTTGGCAGCCGCGCCGCAAGTACCTTCGGCAGCTTTAACAGTTTTCTCAACGGCCACGTCGCTGGCGGCTTTATCAGCGGCAACAACACCGGCAGCCAAAGACAGGGACAGTGCACCGGCCAGAGCAGCAGCTACATTTTTTTTCATTTCAACTTCCTTTTTAAAATATGGGTTTTAAAACAAATCAAGGGATAATATCGGGCATTTAAAGTCGGCCCGCGACCATTAATCCTTAAAGATAATCCTTAAAGAAAATGCTTGATGCGGCAACAGCGTTTCTTCAGCAGTGCATCCAAAGACAGACGGCCTGCGCCCTGTAACAGGACAGGAAATAAAACCACCAAATAAATCAGTGCCATTTTATAACCGTTGTCGCACACATTGTAACCCAAGCCGGCATGTACCGCAGACCATGCGACAGCCGTTACGACCATCAATCCCAGCGCGGACAGCCGCGTTGCCAAGCCGACAATAAGCAGCGCAGGCAAAACCAGTTCCGCCCACATCGCCAAATTCCAGTTGACCGTATCCGACAACAAATTGAACGGAAAGGGAAATTGACTGTTTATTTCTGCAAACCAGTTTTCCCCGTTCCATTTTTCCAGGCCGGACTCAAGAAATTCATACGCGGCAAAAAGCCTGAGTGCCAACAAGCCGAAAGCGGCCTGCCAAGAGGGATTGGATGAGGTGTTCATTTATTTTCCTAATCGATGTGTGTCGAATGGGCTGGGACGAAAAATCCATCGGCACCATCCCATCTTTCATGCCTGTTTAGACGCGGCAGCTTTAAAAAACTGACAAAACAAATGAAGATATTTTCTTATTCATTGTTTTATAAAGATTAAAAATTCAAAAAGGCCGTCTGAAACGCCATGTTTGATTGGGTTTCAGACGGCCTTTGATGATCATTGCGCTGAATTAATCTGCTTGTTTGCACAATTCGACAATCTCCGCGCCGTATTTGTCGGTTTTTTCCTCATTCATGCCGTGGATTTCCGCCAGCTCCGCCAAATCTTGCGGCCGTCGGGCGGCAATCGCGCGCAGGGTAACTTTGCTGCATATCTGATAAGCTTCGAGCCCTTCATGGCGGGCAGTGTCGATGTTCCACTGAAGCAGACGGCGCATCAAGCGGCGTTTGCGTTTGTCCTCTTCGCTCAGGCCGTCTGAAAACGGGCGGCAGATGTTTAAAATGCCCTCACCGTATTGTTCGATGCGTTTTTCGCCGAGTTTATACACGCCTAAAAGATCGATGGGTTCGGCAGGCGTATTGGTCAGTAAGTCGTCCATGCTTTCGTTGGAGAATACCGTACCCAGCGTGACTTGATCGGCACTTGCCTGCTGCTCGCGCCAAGTTTCCAAAGCCTGTTTTAAGGCCTGTTCGCGCTCGCCCAAACTGTGGATAACTTGTGTACTGTCTGTGGAAACTGTACCGGCTTCAGCCGTTTCGCAAACGTCGAGTATCTCCAAACCGAATTTATTGATTTTCGCCTCGCCCAAGCCGTAGATTTGATGCAAATCTTCCAAACTTCGGGGCATTTTTTCGACAATATCGCGCAGGGTTTTGTCGCCGCAAACCACATAGGCCGGCACTTCCTCCGCCCGGGCGCGTTGTTGCCGCCATTGGCGCAATGCCTGCCACAAACGCTCTTCGCGCTCGGTACGCAACCAATCGTCTTTCGGCTTTTGGGTGGCCGTTTTTTCGCGGCGCAGGGGGCGCAGCATGACTTCGGTTTCACCCTTGAGGACTTTTTTTGCCGCTTCGGTCAGCTGCAGGGCTTGATGCTGCTCGACGTTAACAGTGAGATAGCCCAAGCTGATGCACTGGCGGATGACACTGCGCCATTCCTTGTCGGTCTGTTCGCTGCCGATGCCGAATGTGGATAATTTGTCATGGCCGTTGCGCTGTATCCAATCGTCGCTTTTGCCGCGCAAAAGGTTGGTGATGTAACCGGCGGCAAAACGTTGTCCGGCGCGGTACACGCAGCTGAGTAATTTTTGCACCAACACCGTGCCGTCAAACCGCACGGGCGGATGCAGGCAGTTGTCGCAATGGCCGCAGGGTTCGGATTCTTCTCCGAAATGTTTGAGCAGCAGTACGCGGCGGCAGGCTGCGGTTTCGCAGACGGAAAGCATGGCATCGAGTTTTTGCATTTCGATTTGCTTTTGCACTTCGTCGCTGTTGCCTTCTGCAATCCGTTCGCGCAGCAACACCCAATCGTTCAAGCCGTAACACAGCCAGCTCACGGCAGGCAGCCCGTCCCGGCCGGCGCGCCCCGATTCCTGATAGAAATGTTCGACACTCTGGGGCATATCGAGATGGGCGACAAAGCGCACGTCGGGTTTGTCTATGCCCATGCCGAACGCCACGGTCGCCACCACAATAATATTGTCTTCATGCGTAAAGCGGCGTTGGTTTTCCTCGCGTACGTCCATGCTCAAACCGGCATGATACGGAATCGCCTCCAAGCCGTTTTCACACAAAAACTGCGCCACATCCTCGACTTTTTTGCGGCTTAAGCAATACACAATGCCGCTTTGCCCATGCATCTGCTTGCGGATGAAATCCAGCAATTGTTTTTTGCCATTATTTTTTTCGATAACCTGATAATAAATATTCGGGCGGTCAAAGCTGGAAATAAATTCGGGCGCATTGTCCAAGTGCAGATAATGCTTGATGTCGGCGCGCGTGGCCGCATCGGCGGTAGCGGTCAGGGCGATGCGCGGGACGTTCGGATAGCGTTCGGCAAGCATGCCGAGCTGTTGATATTCGGGGCGGAAATCGTGTCCCCATTGGCTGACGCAATGCGCCTCATCAATGGCAAACAGACTGACGGTTTGTTGGTCGAGAAAACGCAAAAAGCGGTCGGTAACCAAGCGTTCCGGTGCGACATAAAGCAGTTTCAGACGGCCTTGGGCAAGCTTGTCGGCAATCTCACGCGCCTCATCCGCCGATGTGCTGCTGTTGACTGCCGCCGCTTCAATCCCGGCCACATGCAGGCTGGCCACTTGGTCGTTCATCAGCGCAATCAGCGGCGATACGACAACCGCCACGCCTTCGCGCATCAGCGCCGGAATCTGGTAACACAAAGACTTACCCCCGCCCGTCGGCATCAGCACCATCAAACTCTCGCCGCCGGCCAAAGCATTGACGATAGCCTCCTGCTTGCCACGAAATTCGGGATAACCGAATACTTCGTGCAAAATCTGTTTGGCGGTCGGCTGAGGCATAATGGTTCCGTAGAATAGGGGAAAGCGTTATTTTAACGGTTTTGCACCCGCATATGTGCGGAACATTTTGCCGCCGCTTTTTCAGACGGCCTGAAATTCAACTCTATTAAACTTGTTTGATTTTAAATAAAGATTTGTTTTATTTTAAATGAAATGTATGAAGGCCGTCTGAATCCTACTCTTCGGATTTCAGACGGCCTTTCAAAAATAAAATCTTTAGGCTTTTTTGACGAACTCAGATTTCAAGTTCATCGCGCTGCCATCGATTTTACAACCGATATTGTGGTCGCCCTCTTGCAGGCGGATGCCTTTGACTTTGGTACCTTGCTTGATGACCATAGAGCTGCCTTTGACTTTCAAATCTTTAATTAAGACAACCGTATCGCCATCTTGCAATACTGCGCCGTTGGCATCTTTGACTTCCAATACATCATCGCTTGCAGCCGCAGCATCGGCCTCGTTCCACTCATGGGCGCACTCAGGGCAAACGTATTGGGCGCCGTCTTCGTAAGTGTATTCGGAGTGGCATTTCGGGCAGGGAGGTAGGGACATGAGGTTTCCTTATAAATATGATAAAAGAAGCGTAAAACGCAAATAATACAATGTCTAAATTATTGATTCGCCTTGCTGCCGCCTACGCCGTAAACGGCATTCCACGCCGCATCCAACATCTGGCCGGCTTGTTGCAGCTTGGCATTTTGCTGCTCTTTCTGAGCCAAGGCCGTCTGAATTTCGCCTTTCAAACGGTCAATATCGGATTGCGCAGCCTGTAAACGGCGCTGCGCGCTTTCCAAATCGCTTTGCAGGGAAATGATTTTGCTGTCATTGCTGTTTTGCTCATTCAAAGCGGCACGGTAAACCGATTGGACGGACAACAAACGGTCTTCCGCCTCACCGGCATACGCCGCGGCGGTAGATAACATCATCAGGGCAAGTAAGGTTTTTTTCATAGGTTTTCCTTTAAAGTTGTTTGATTTGTAAAGTAAAGCGCAGAGCCGATTTTTCAGCTGCCAGGTTTACATAATAGGCTTATTGGTCTTTGTTCTTAATGGCTTATTTTATCCAATCCGGACATTCAGGCTGCTGATAAAAATTAATTCAATCGGCAGTTGTGACAGGCAGGTGGCTATTATTTTCTCATATTCTCCGCCTTATTCCATTATTTTCTGGTTTTATTATAAAAGGCCGTCTGAAACATTTCAGACAGCCTTCCCTTTAATTACGTTTTAAGAACGACTTATCCCCTGTGCTTGTGACTGCGCATACTGTCTTTGCTGTTCTTCATACTCAAAACGCTGCGTCGCTTCCTGAACCTTTGCAAGGCTTTCTTCTATCGGAATATAGGCTGCTGTCTGCATATCCATAGATACTCGATTCAATATGGGATTACGCTCACCAATCAGATACTGTCCGTCTTTTACATTAAACAGCGTGACATCTGTCATTTTTTTGGAATAACCCAACGCAGTAAGAGCCATTGCAGAGTTTTGCAGTTTTGCTTCCTCAATCGGTATCCCATTTTTCTCATGGTATTCGGTTAGATGTCCTTTTACTGCATTGAAAAGATTTTGGGTTTCTGGGGCAAGAGATTGTAGTTTAGATACAAAAAAGGACTGTGAATATTGTAGTAGCTGTTCTTTCTCATTTTTAAATGATAATTTCATTTCCTCAGTAAAAACGCGATTATCTTTCAAATTATTTATCGTCTCTCCTCTTTTTACTGCATCATAGATCCATTTTTCCAATGGATCTTTAGTTTCTCCTTTGATTTTTGCTTGCTCCCATTTGAAATATTCCTTTTGTCCAACGGCATTATTCCATTTATCCATGTTAACTTCTTTTCGCCAATCTTCCATACTCATGTTAGCAGGCTTATTAGAAATATCTTCATGATCATCAAGTATTGCTTTAGCTCGATCACGTCCTATTGCCTTAGATAATTCATGAAATTGATCCTGAAATACAGGGTAAACGATACCAGAACCAGATATTAATGTACTTTCAGCTACTTTTTGAATATTTTGAGTAATAACTGCACTTAAAAGAGCATGTCTATATGCATCATAACTATTATTATGTGGTCTTTTATCATCTTCGCCTGCAAAGCCACCATATTCATTAGCCTTTTTTACTGCATACGACACAAAAGTACTAGGGCTATAATAGTAGTCACTCATTTTCACACTTCCCTAAATTAAAGTTAGAAAAACTTGAATTATTTGATATTTCTGCCTGTAAACAAATATTTTTATTTATGGGATAACAAACTTCGGGTTGTTTGTTCATAGGCCATGATTCAATGTAATAAACCTTCTCAAATTTTCCATTTTTTTTACCCCAAAATATTGTTTTATCTTCTACCATCTTGTAAAAAAATAAATCTTGTCCTAATTTATTTTCAAAATCAGTTTCCAATACATAAGGTTCTTGAATACAAACTTCATCATACCCATTAAAAATCTCGATTAAAGGGATACTATTTTTTCCTTGAATTAATGGAAATAAGTTATTATTTCCATTAAAAAATCTAAAAAATAGACAAATAAACACTATTAATATAAATATGAGTACTAGAATAACTTTAAAAGAAATTTTTTTCATAATCATACCCTTATAAAGACGTAATGATTATAGTCTGAAGACTAAATCTGAACAACCCAAAAGGCCGTCTGAAAAATTTTCAGACGGCCTTTTATCATTCATGCCTTACGAACGGATCCGTTTCAACACTTCTTCTTTGCCGATTAATGCCAATACGGCATCAACGCTTGGGGTTTTTGCCGTACCGCAGACAGCGAGGCGCAAAGGCATACCGAGTTTGCCCATTTTGATGCCTTCTTCGTCACAGAAAGGTTTGAAAAGGTCGTGGATGGCTTCGGCGTTCCAGTCTTCCAAACCCTCGAGGCGTTCGGCAAAGCGCAGCATACGGGCGGCGGCTTCGTCGTCCCAATGTTTCTGCACGTCCGCTTCGGCAGGGGTTTGTTTGACGTAGAAGTAGAGGCACTCGTCGGCAAGCGTGTTCAGGTCTTGGGCGCGGTCTTTGACCAATGCCAACACATCTTCCAAAGCAGGCTTGCTTGTTTCATGGATATCGCGCAGGGCGAGGCGCGGTTTCACCATTTCGACCAGTTTGTCGTTAGGTGTGATTTTGATGTGTTCGCCGTTAATCCAGTAGAGTTTCTTCAAGTCCATGCGGCTTGGAGATGGGGAAACGTCTTTCAAATCAAACCATTCGATGAATTGTTCCATCGTAAAGAACTCGTCGTCGCCGTGCGCCCAGCCCAAGCGTGCCAGATAGTTGAGCATGGCTTCGGGCAGGATACCCATTGCGCCAAAATCGGTGATGGCAACGGTATCGCCGCTGCGTTTGGAGATTTTTTTGCCTTGTTCGTTAAGAATCATCGGCAGGTGGCCGTATTCAGGCAGGGTAGCGCCGATGGCTTTTAATATGTTGATTTGTTTCGGGGTATTGTTCACATGGTCGTCACCGCGGATAACGTGGGTAACACCCATGTCGTAGTCGTCCACCACAACGCAGAAGTTGTAGGTCGGCGTGCCGTCGGCGCGGGCGATAATCAGGTCGTCAAGTGCTTCATTGGGGATAGAGATTTCGCCTTTGACCAAGTCCGTCCATTTGGTCACACCGTCCAAAGGCGTTTTGAAGCGGACAACGGGTTGCATGTCGGCAGGGATTTCGGGCAGGGTTTTGCCTTCTTCCGGACGCCAGCGACGGTCGTAAGTCGCCGTGCCTTCTTTTTCGGCTTTCTCGCGCATGGCTTCCAGCTCTTCTTTGCTGCAATAGCAGTAGTAGGCATGGCCTTTTTCTAAAAGTTCGGCGATGACTTCTTTATAGCGGTCGAAACGGCGGGTTTGGTACACGACGTTGTCGGCGTTGTCGTAGTCCAGGCCGACCCATTTCATGCCGTCGAGGATGATGTTGACGGATTCGGCGGTAGAGCGCGCCAAGTCGGTGTCTTCGATACGCAATAAGAATTCGCCTTTATGATGGCGGGCAAACGCCCATGAGAACAGGGCGGTGCGTACGCCGCCGATGTGCAGGTAGCCGGTGGGGCTGGGGGCGAAACGAGTTTTGACGGTCATGATGGCTCCAAAATCTTTTAAAACGGTTATTTTACTTTTTCGGCAAGGTTTAAACAATGTAAGGCCGTCTGAAAATAATGTCGGCGCAGAAGGACCGTCTGGGAACTTTTCTCCTGAAAACAAGACAAATGATAATCATTTCTTTGAAAGTATCCGCTCATGAACAAACGCGCTTTATTTGCCTCCCTCGCCCTCCTGCCCCTTTTTGCCCAAGCCGAAATCAAAACTATCAAAGACGTATTGGGACGCGAAGTCAAAGTCGATGTCCCGGTCAAACGCGCGGTTTTGGCGTTTTACTATCCCGACTATATCGCGGTAACGGGCGCGGACAAATTTAAAAACGTCATCGGCATTTCGCGTGAGTTTTGGGAGAAATTCAATCCCGGCAGCTGGGCGATGTTCAAACAGAAGCTGCCTACGCTGCAAAACATTGCGGACATCGGCAACATCAACACCGGCACGTTTTCACTGGAGAAAACGCTCGCGCTCAAGCCGGACGTATTGATTCTGGCCGACTGGCAGTATAAGGCCGTCGCCACCCACCTGCCGCGCATTGAAGCGGCAGGCATACCCGTCGTCGTGGTCGATTTCAACGCCGAAACCGTCGCGCGGCACACGCGCAGTGCGGAAATTTTCGGCGAACTCAACGGTACGCAGGCGCGCGCCCAAAAAATTGCCGCCGAATACGCCCGAGGCATTGCCGACATCCAAAAACGCGTCGCGCGCGCCAAGCAGTCCAAACCGAAAATCTATATCGAGTTCGGCGACAAAGGCCCGTCCGAATACAGCTACACCTTCGGCAAAGATATGTGGGGCGCGATTGCCGACACAGTAGGCGGCAACAATATCGCCGCGCCTTACGTTAAAAACTGGGGACCGATAAACCCTGAAAAATTCCTGACGGCCAAACCCGACGTCATCGTCATTTCGGGGACGGAAAACGGCCATAAAGACAAGCCTGGCATTATGGCGATGGGCATAGGCATCAGCCAGGCCGATGCGCAACGCCGCCTGGCCGGATTTGTCAAACGCAAAGGCTGGGCAGACATTCCTGCCGTCAAAAACAAACGCGTTTACGGCATCTACCACACCGCCTCCCGCTCGCTCACCGATTTGGCCAGCGCGCAATTTATCGCCAAAACCCTGTATCCGCAGCAGTTTGCCGACATAGACCCAAACAAGACCTATCTGGACTTCTACCGCAAATACCTGCCCGTCGTGCCGGACGGTACGTTTTACATCCGATTGAAATAGCGGCTGCAAAAATCATAGGCTCAGGCCGTCTGAAGATTCAGACGGCCTGAACATGCTATGCCGATAAAGATTTAATGAGTATAATTACTGTTCTTTCAACAAAATTACTGGGTACGTATGAACGGACAAAACCAAATCGGCCATCAACAGGCTCCGATTGTAAGCGTCAAAGAATGGTTGATAACAAACTTGATTTTGATGATTCCGATGGTCAATCTAGTTATGATTTTTGTATGGGCATTCAGCTCAAACACCAATCCGAATAAAGCCAATTATTTCAAGGCTGCCTTGATTCTGTTTGCCATCGTAATGGCAATTTATCTGGTGCTGGCCGTAGTCATTTTTGGCAGTATAGCTGCAAATCAATATCAATAAGTAAGAATACAAAAGGCCGTCTGAAACCTAAAAGGCTTCAGACGGCCTTTTGTATGGCTTGCCCAAGGCTCAACTGCTTATCCAATTCCAAACCGCATCACTCCATTTGCCGATACGGTAGAGAAACAAAGAATAGCTCTCCTGTATCAGGAACTTGGCTTTCTTGCTGCGCTCGTCAAAGCGTGTAGTCGGGGTAGCGGAGAACTGCGCGTCTGACAAGCCCAAATCGGCGGCCATTTCTTCGGCGCGCGCCAAATGATACGGGTCGCTGACAACGATAATGCTGCCGACTCCGTTGGCGTGCATGATGGGAACGATATTGCGCAGGTTTTCGTAAGTGTTGCGCGAAGTATTTTCAAACAGAATATTGTGCGCCGGTATGCCCTGCTTGAGTGCGTATCGGCGCCCCACTTCGGCTTCGGTCATAAATCCTTTTTTAGGTGTGCCGCCGGTGAAAATGATTTTGCCGACCCGATGGCTTTGGTAGAGCGTGATGGCGTGGTTGATGCGCTCACGGAATACCGGCGACGGGCGTTTGTCCCACGCCGCCGCACCCAACACCACCGCCGCATCGGCATGAACGTCCTTCGGCAAGGTTTGCAAACCTGTCCGGTAAATCTGCCATGTGCCGCTCAAAAAAATACCGCACACCAGCAAAACGCTCAAAGCAAGGCCGCGAAACAGGTAATATCGCAGGCCATTGCGGCTTTTAAGCAGGGAAATCATCTTCAGACGGCCTTATCCAACCCCGTCAGCCGAGTAGGGCGGCAATGTTTTCCAACGGACGGCCGATGGCTGAGCGCGTAGGCGTTACCAAAACGGGACGCTCGAGCAGGGCGGGGTGTTCGGCGATTGCCTGAAGCAGGGCGGCATTGTCCAAATCGGGATTGTCCAAACCCAATTCTTTGTACAAATCGTCTTTCGTGCGCATCATGTCGCGCACCGATTCGATACCGAGTTTGGCAAACATATCCTGCAAAGTCGCCAAATCAGGCGCTGTATCTAGATATTTGACCACGTCGGCGGCAACGCCTTTTTCTTCGAGTAAAGCCAGCGCGGCACGCGATTTGCTGCAACGCGGGTTGTGATAAAGTGTGAATTCAGACGGCATGAAAGTCTCCGTATTATTGCAAAATCATTCAATGATGGCGGTTATTATCGTCTGCAACTGATTTTTACTCAAACTTTTTACCTGATATCTTGATATGAATCGGTAGGCATACCCACCAAACCGTTTTACAATAAACCCAATTTCGATTGGCAACCTCAAGGATACAACCATGAAAGCCTTAACCGCCCTTCTCTTGTCCGCCGCCGTTTTTACCGCTGCGCCGGCCTTTGCCGCCGACGAAACGGCAGGTTGGCAGGACAACAAACCGCAAAGCCTGGAATCGCTCAAAGCCCCCGTGCGCGTGGTCAACCTTTGGGCAACCTGGTGCGGCCCCTGCCGTAAAGAAATGCCCGCCATGTCCGCATGGTACAAAGCGCAGAAAAAAGGCAGCGTCGATATGGTCGGCATCGCGCTGGATACGACCGACAACATCGGCAAGTTCCTGAAACAAACACCGGTCAGCTACCCGATTTGGCGTTACACCGGTGCCAACAGCCGCAACTTCATGAAAGCCCACGGCAACAACGTCGGCGTATTGCCCTTCACTGTCGTCGAAGCGCCGAAATGCGGCTACAAACAAACCATCACCGGCGAAGTCAACGAAAAAAGCCTGACCGCCGCCGTGAATTTGGCCAAAACCAAATGTAAATAAAACAGCGGATAGGGTGCTTAACCTACTCTGCTGATACCGAGGCCGTCTGAAATCCAACCGTTCAGACGGCCTTTATTTCAAACCATATTGCTTTGTGTTGCAAACCGACAGTGTATCCACAGGCAGAACCGGGGTTTCACTATCAAAAAGCAGCCGAAATATTTATAATCTGTGAATATCCCCATTTTTTCAGACGGCATGTTGCCCTATCGATGACGCCGGCCGTCTGAATCCCTATTTTCAGGAAAACCCATGATCCGTTTCGAACAAGTTTCCAAAACCTATCCCGGCGGTTTCGAAGCCCTGAAAAATGTCAGTTTCCAGATTAAAAAAGGTGAGATGATTTTTATCGCCGGCCATTCGGGCTCGGGCAAATCCACCATTTTGAAGCTGATTTCAGGCATTACCAAGCCTACCAAAGGCAAGGTTTGGTTCAACAATCAAGACCTCGGCACCTTGAGCGACAATCAAATCGGCTTTATGCGCCAACATATCGGCATTGTCTTCCAAGACCACAAAATCCTCTACGACCGCAATGTCTTGCAAAACGTTATCCTGCCTTTGCGGATTAGCGGCTACCAGCCGCGCAAAGCGGAAGAGCGTGCGCGTATTGCCATTGAGAAAGTCGGCTTGAAAGGCCGCGAAAACGATATGCCCATCACTTTGTCCGGCGGCGAACAACAGCGCTTGTGCATCGCGCGCGCAGTGGTTCACCAACCCAGCCTGCTGATTGCCGACGAGCCGTCCGCCAGCCTCGACCGCGCCTATGCGCTGGATATCATGGAGTTGTTTAAAACCTTCCATGAAGCAGGCACGACCGTGATCGTTGCGGCGCACGATGAAACGCTGATGGCGGATTACGGCCACCGCGTCTTGCGCCTGCAGAAAGGACGCCTCGCATGAGTATGATTCATTACATCTCGTTACACGTCGAATCGGCGCGCGCCGCACTCAAAGAGCTTCTGCGCCAACCCATCGGCACGTTGCTGACCCTGCTCATGCTTGCCGTTGCCATGACCTTGCCGCTGTTTATGTATTTAGGCATCCAAAGCGGTCAAAGCGTGTTGGGCAAACTCAACGAGTCGCCGCAGATTACGGTTTATATGGACACCGATGCGGCAAGTTCTGATGCCGATACGGTGAAAAACCTGCTCCAACGCGACAGCCGTATCGATAAAGTCCGCTTTATCAGCAAGCAGGAAGGTTTGGAAGAATTGCAGACCAATCTCGACCAAAACCTTGTTTCCATGCTCGATGGCAACCCGTTACCCGACGTCTTTATCGTTACGCCCGACCCTGCCACTTCGCCGGACCAGATGCAGGCTATCTATAAAGACATTACCAAGCTACCGCGCGTCGAATCTGCAACCATGGATACGGAATGGGTACAAACCCTTTATCGTATTAACGAATTTATCCGCAAGATTTTGTGGTTCCTCTCGCTGACATTGGGCATGGCCTTTGTCTTGGTGGCACACAACACCATCCGCCTGCAAATCCTCAGCCGCAAGGAAGAGCTGGAAATCACCAAGCTATTGGGTGCACCCGCTTCCTTCATCCGCCGCCCTTTCCTTTATCAGGCAATGTGGCAGAGTATTTTCTCCGCCGCCGTCAGCCTGGGCTTGTCGGCTTGGCTTTTGGCCGAAGTACGGCCGCTGGTGGACGCGATATTCAAACCCTACGGTCTGAACATCGGCTGGCGTTTCTTCACATTTAGCGAAGTGTCGCTGGTATTCGGCTTCGTCATCGCGCTGGGCGTATTCGGCGCATGGCTGGCCACCACGCAACACCTCTTAGGCTTCAAAGCCAAAAAATAAGCCTTGGCAAACAGGCCGTCTGAACCATTCAGACGGCCTGAAATCTTATCCTTTCGCAACGTAAACAAACCTTGTGAAAATTTAATACTGCCAAATCTAACAGCAAGGGCATAATCCCTTATAATTGATGGTTTATGATCCATCTCATTTCATTTGTGCGGCATAAACCGTGCAGACAAATAACGAAAGACATCCTGTGGACAAACTCAAAATCTCTGCCAACGGCCCCCTCAACGGCGAAATCACCGTATCCGGCGCAAAAAACGCCGCCCTGCCGCTGATGTGTGCCGGCCTGCTGACTTCCGGCACTTTACGCCTGAAAAACGTACCCATGCTCGCCGACGTCAAAACCACCCAAAAACTGCTGCAAGGCATGGGCGCACGCGTTTTGACCGACAACATCTCCGAATTTGAAATCAACGGCGGCACCGTCAACAACACCTGCGCACCTTACGAGCTGGTGAAAACCATGCGCGCATCCATCTTGGTTTTGGGCCCGACCCTCGCCCGCTTCGGCGAAGCCCAAGTTAGCCTGCCCGGCGGCTGCGCCATCGGTTCGCGCCCGGTTGACCAACACCTCAAAGGCCTAGAAACCATGGGGGCGGAAATCACCATCGAACACGGTTACGTCAAAGCCAAAGGCCGTCTGAAAGGCACGCGCGTCACCATGGACGTCGTGACCGTAGGCGGTACCGAAAACCTGCTGATGGCGGCCACGCTTGCCGAAGGCACCACCATCCTCGAAAACTGCGCCATCGAGCCCGAAGTTGTCGATTTGGCCGAATGCCTCGTCAAAATGGGCGCAAAAATCAGCGGCATCGGTACAGCAACCATGACCATCGAAGGCGTAAAAGAGCTGCACGGCTGCGAACACAGCGTCGTTCCCGACCGCATTGAAGCCGGTACCTTCCTCTGCGCCGTCGCCATGACCGGCGGCAAAGTCGTCCTGCGCAATGCCGCCCCCAAAACCATGGAAGTCGTGCTAAACAAACTGACCGAAGCCGGCGCCATCATCGAAGCAGGCGACAACTGGATTTCCATCGACATGCAACAACGCCCCAAAGCCGTGGACATCCGCACCGTCGTCCACCCAGGCTTCCCAACCGACATGCAGGCGCAGTTTATGGCCATGAACGCCATTGCCGAAGGCAGCAGCCGCGTGGTGGAAACCATTTTTGAAAACCGCTTCATGCACGTTCCCGAACTCAACCGCATGGGCGCAGACATCACCACCGAAGGCAACACCGCCTACATCAAAGGCGTGGAAAAACTCTCCGGCGCCGTCGTGATGGCAACCGACCTGCGCGCCTCCGCCAGCCTCGTCATGGCAGGCTTGGTCGCAGAAGGCGAAACCATCGTCGAACGCATCTACCACCTCGACCGCGGCTATGAATACATCGAGAAAAAACTCGGCGGCGTAGGCGCAAAAATCGAACGCGTACGCGGTTGATTCCATACGCAGCCGATAAATAAAAGGCCGTCTGAAAACAAAATCTAGCAAACTCGCTATGCTTGTTTTCAGACGGCCTATCTACTTGTGAAATAAAAAGCAGGTAACAAGATAAGAAATAGGATTTTTTGATTAGTAACCACTCAGAAAACCTACCGTCCCATCTTCTCAAAATTAATCTGATTGATACAAAAATAATCATTAAAGCAGTAGTAAACCTAATGATTATTCACTGCTAATCTTCCATATAATCAATATTCATTATGAACAGTTCATCACACACGACAAAGAAACGGATAACCCATTATGGCCATAAACTATGTTTCTTTATTGCCATTTTCATTTGGATTTGTTCCTTATTTCAAAATGTATTTACTTTCGGAAAAGAAGGACAATATGAGGGATTTTTTGTTCTCATTATTGGAACAATATTTGGACCTGGTTTAGGCCACATTGGATATTTTGCTGTTTATGCAAATTATATTTGGTTCATTTTAATATTCATATCTCTTATCCGACCTCAAGCAAAAAAACTTATCTTTACTTTGCATGGTTTATTATGGGTTGTGGCACTACTTACATTTACCTTAAACGAAGTAATTGTGAATGAAGCGGGAGGGCATGAAAAACCAACTTACGGATTAGGATTGTATTTATGGTTTACAGCATTTTTATTGACAACCATTGCAGAGTTTCTAAAACAGCGTATTTATCAAAATTTGAAAGAAAATACAAAAGAATAAAGTAACAACAAATATTCCTGTATACTTTGAATCAAGATTCAAAGTCTTATTGTAGAAGGAACTCTTATGAAACCTTTTATCTTACTATTCGGTCTCTGTGCCGCTTTATCATTAACTGCCTGCAACAAGGAGAAAAACATGTACGAGGAATACGGATTTAAAGAATCGGAATTCCCTACCTATAAACTGCCAAAAGGAGATGCTCCTCCAAAGGATGTCAAAATTAACCCAAACCGTAAAGAACATTATCAAGCAGTGGTTAAAATTAAAGATGCGCCTCTAGCTTTCCAGATTGTGACGGGAGATGAACTTTACCAATCGGAAAACTGCAAATATGTAACCAATCGTTGGGTAGGTGCGACAACGTGGCCTCAATACCGAAAAAAACTGGAGATGACTAAAATTGATAATAATACATATGCTACAGACTTTTATTCGGATACTCCTTTAGATGAAGATTACTATGGGGAAGGCGTATGTAAATGGCAGTTTTTAAGTGCTGCCATAGTAATGGAACCGACAGGAAAAGATAAGCGAGAAACAGCTTTGATTGTCCGTATTGATTCGGAAGATTTAAAAAAACTGACTGAGGAAAATCCTGAATTAAAAGTAACCAATCATTATGAAAAAAACCTTTATCCCATAGCAACCGAATTTCAAGGTAATGGTTCAATTGATAGCGGATATTCTGATAGAGGTATTGAAAGTTGGCATAAAAATGTGGCGGATTATAAACCGGATTCTCTTTTTACAGTTGAATTAACATTAAGAAAGGTTGAAAAATGAGAGCATTGAATAGTCAGGATTTTGCCCTGCTGTCTGATCACATTTATGGGAAGAAAGATGAAAACGGCGAAAAAAAACTGGTTTTTGATAACGAAAAAAATAAAGAAATAACTTTAAACGGTATTAAATATGCTGTTGAAAGAATCAGCGACAATCCCAAAAATGGTTATTTTGGTGCCATTTACCGTCGCTTAGACACCAACGAGTTAGTAGTCGTCCACAGAGGTACGGAGTTTGAAACACGCCAAGACCGAGAAGCCGATATGCGTATGGTTAAAAGCCATACCAATCCTCAGTACAACGATGCTAGAGCGTTAACTGAAGTAGCAAATGCAATGGCAAAACATAACGGAGCAACAATCTACCAAACCGGCCATTCACTAGGAGGAGCACTTGCCCAGCTATGTGGTAATCGTTATAGCCACCGTACCGAAACTTTCAATGCCTTTGGAGCAGCAGGCTTGAAAGAAGCTCTCCCAATTAACCCTTTAGCAGACAGATTAATCATCAATCACCGCATGGGTGGAGACTATGTCTCATCTGCAAGCAATCATTTAGGCAGAAGTATTTTGTATACTACAAAAAACGAAGTAGATAATCTGCGTAAAGGTGGTTTTGCCACACAAGATACTTCGGATGACAACTTTTTGGCTAACAAGTGGAATCTTTACTCATCTCATGCTATAAACAATTTTACCCCTGAAAAGGGATTATCTGTTTTATCTCCACATTCTCCAGCTCATCAACTGGCTGAAAAAAATATGGCTATGCTAAGCAGATTTAATAATCTAGTAAAAGAAAAAATTCGTCAATCACCACAAGCATTTGAAAAATATATTAACTGGGCTGATAAATTTATTGCAGAAAACCAACCCCAGTATTCAAATCCATATGAACAACAGGATCGTCCTCAATACGCCTTTTTAGATCCGCAAATAAATGCTACAAAACTACAAAACATTTCGCCCGAAACCCAAAAACTCTTCAATACTGCAATGGCACACCTAACGACTTATCATAAGACAAACAACCTGTCTATTGATGAGGGAAAACTACAAAATTCCGCTATGGCACTTACCGCCTTGGCTCAGTCAAAAAATATAACTGATCTTACTTTATTTAGTGTAAAAAACGACCAGTATCTAATCGGGAACCGAAATCCTACATTAAATCTTGCTTCTATGGATATAGGACTATCTGCATCTATTCCCGTGGAAAAGAGTTTTAATCAAATCCAGCAAACGGCACAACTCTCTGAATATGAAGAGCAACAGAAACAATTAGTGCAATCTCAATCGCGTGGAATGAGTATCGTGTAACAAAACCTTTCTATAACGTCTCAAAAGGCCGTCTGAAACACCGGCAATCGGGTTTCAGACGGCCTTTGCGTATTGTTTTGCGGTATAATTCCCAACATCTTTATCCATTGTTTTCCCAAGCATAAACCATGACACGCAAAATCCTCGTTACCTCCGCGCTGCCCTATGCCAACGGCAGCATCCACCTCGGCCACATGGTCGAACACATCCAAACCGATGTTTGGGTACGCTTCCAAAAACTGCGCGGCCACGAATGCTACTACTGCTGCGCCGATGACACCCACGGCACGCCTGTAATGCTTGCCGCGCAAAAACAAGGTATCGCGCCCGAAGACATGATTGCCAAAGTGCGCGAAGAGCACCTCGCCGACTTTACCGGTTTTTTCATCGGCTACGACAATTATTACAGCACCCATTCTCCTGAAAACAAACAGTTTTCCGAACAAATTTACCGCGCGCTGAAAGCCAACGGCAAGATTGAGAGCCGCGTCATCAAGCAGCTTTTTGACCCCGAAAAACAAATGTTCCTGCCCGACCGCTTCGTCAAAGGCGAATGCCCCAAATGCCACGCCCAAGACCAATACGGCGACAACTGCGAAGTCTGCGGCACGACCTATTCCCCGACCGAACTGATCAACCCGTATTCTGCCGTTTCCGGTGCCAAACCCGAATTGCGCGAATCCGAACACTTCTTTTTCAAACTGGGCGAATGCGCCGACTTCCTCAAAGCCTGGACTTCCGGCAACAACCCGCACGACGGCAAGCCCCATCTGCAAGCCGAAGCCCTCAACAAAATGAAAGAATGGCTGGGCGAAGGCGAAGAAACCACCCTGTCCGACTGGGACATTTCCCGCGACGCGCCGTATTTCGGTTTTGAAATCCCCGACGCGCCGGGCAAATACTTCTACGTCTGGCTGGACGCGCCCGTCGGCTACATGGCGTCGTTTAAAAACCTGTGCGACCGCATCGGCATCGATTTCGACGAATACTTCAAAGCCGACAGTCAAACCGAGATGTACCACTTCATCGGCAAAGACATCCTCTATTTCCACGCCCTGTTCTGGCCCGCCATGCTGCATTTCTCCGGCCACCGCGCCCCGACCGGCGTGTACGCACACGGCTTCCTGACCGTGGACGGGCAAAAAATGTCCAAATCGCGCGGCACCTTCATCACCGCCAAATCCTATCTGGAACAAGGCCTGAACCCCGAGTGGATGCGCTACTACATTGCCGCCAAACTCAACAGCAAAATCGAAGACATCGATTTGAACCTGCAGGACTTTATCAGCCGCGTCAACAGCGACCTCGTCGGCAAATACGTCAACATCGCCGCCCGCGCATCAGGTTTCATCGCCAAACGCTTTGAAGGCCGTCTGAAAGACGTTGCCGACAGCGAATTGCTGGCAAAACTGACTGCGCAAAGCGAAGCCATTGCTGAATGCTACGAAAGCCGTGAATACGCCAAAGCCCTGCGCGACATCATGGCCTTGGCAGACATTGTCAACGAATACGTTGATGCCAACAAACCTTGGGAACTGGCCAAACAAGAAGGCCAAGACGAACGCCTGCACGAAGTATGCAGCGAGCTCATCAACGCCTTTACCATGTTGACCGCCTACCTCGCCCCCGTATTGCCGAAAGTGGCCGAAAACGCCGCCAAATTCCTAAATTTGGAAGCCATCACTTGGGCAAATACACGCGAAACCTTAGGCGAACACGCCATCAACAAGTACGAACATTTAATGCAACGAGTGGAGCAAAAACAAGTGGACGATTTAATCGAAGCCAACAAACAAAGCATCACCGCCACAGCCGCGCCTGCCGCCGAAGAGAGCAAATACGAAAAAGTCGCCGAACAAGCGAGCTTCGACGATTTCATGAAAATCGACATGCGCGTCGCCAAAGTATTGAACTGCGAAGCCGTCGAAGGCAGCACCAAACTCTTAAAATTCGACCTCGATTTCGGTTTTGAAAAACGCATCATCTTCTCCGGCATCGCCGCGTCTTATCCCAACCCCGCCGAATTGAACGGCCGCATGGTCATCGCCGTCGCCAACTTCGCCCCGCGCAAAATGGCAAAATTCGGCGTATCCGAAGGCATGATTTTGAGTGCCGCCACCGCCGAGGGCAAACTGAAGCTCCTCGATGTCGATGTCGGCGCGCAGCCCGGGGATAAAGTGGGCTAAGCCTTAGCCAAACCATAAGGAGAAACCATGTTAAACCTTTCCGCACCGGTACTTAAAGAAATTGAGTTGCTTAATGATGCAGGCTTATCGGTTGGCGCTATTATTACAGTATTGCGTCTGAAGTTTCCGGTAGAGCTCCATGATCGGGAGGACAAACAAATTGAAGAAGCCGTGCTTCTCATGATCAATCCGCCACGAAAAGCACCGTCTCTTTCCCGCTAAGGTACCGATACTGGTTGAAAGGTAAATTTGGTTATACTTCAACAAAAGGCCGTCTGAAAATTTCAGACGGCCTTTTTATTTATCCAAACGCTTAGTTTCCGTTCAATCTTTATCTCAACAATTCATCGGTAACGCGTTGCAGAAATTCGATGCGCTCGGGTTTGGCTTCACCTGATTCGGCAGCGGCTTTGACGGCGCAGCCGGGTTCGGCGCGGTGGGTGCAGTTGTGGAAACGGCACTGACCGATAAGGTGGCGCAGGTCAGGGAAGTATTGTAATAAATCGGCAGCTTGGAGATGGTGCAGGCCGAATTCTTGCAGGCCGGGGGAGTCGATGAGTCGGGTTTCTGCGTTTAAATCGTAGAGTTGGGCGTGGGTGGTGGTGTGTTTGCCGGAGTCGAGCGCGGTGGAAATGTCGCCGGTTCGGGCGGCTTGGTTGCCGAGTAGGGCGTTGGTCAGGGTGGATTTGCCCATGCCGCTTTGTCCGAGCAGGATGTTGGTTTGCCCTTCTAAAATGGGACGCAGGATGTCGGCGTTTTCCAATGCGTTGGTTTCGACTACGGGGTAGCCGAGGGTTTCGTAGAATTTGAGTTTCTCGCGCCATTGGGCGGTTTCGGGAAGGTCGGCTTTATTGAGGACGATGACGGCATTAATGCCGGCCGCTTCGGCTGCGAGGAGGGCGCGTTGCAACAGGGCTTCGCTGGGTGAGGGGCTGGCGGCGGTTACGATGAGCAGTTGGGTAACGTTGGCGGCAATCAGTTTGGTTTTCCATGCGTCTTGGCGGTAGAGCAGGCTTTCGCGCGGGAGGTAGTCTTCAATCACGACTTGTTCGCCGTTGATGGGGCTGATGCGGACTTGGTCGCCGCAGGCGAAATCGACGCGTTTTTTGCGGGTGGTGGCGTCATATGTTTGGCCGTCGGGGGTGCGGACAATATAGCGGCGGCCATAGCTGGTAATGATTTGGGCGGTATCGGTCATGATGGGGTTTATTGTTTGGAATGGTGTGATTGTACCGAAAGTCGGCTATGGCCGTCTGAAAACTTGTTTGCACCTTTTAACTTTCTTTGGCTTGGTTTTTGGGTGTTTCTACTCTATATTTGCAATGTATTGGTTTTCAGGAGATTTTTTTATGGATTTCAGTCAGTTGCTCAATCAGGTTTTGGGTGCGGCTCAAAAAGGCGGCAAAGCGGTGGCGGACAGCCCGCTCAATTCTTTCGGCGGCGGCGCGCTGACGGGTGCTTTGGCATCGATGCTGTTGAAAAAGAAAAACGCAAAGAAGCTGGTCAAGGCCGGCTCGGTCGCCGCTTTGGGTTTTCTGGCTTATAAAGGCTATCAAAACTGGAAACAAAACCAGCAGCAGGACGAATTGCCGCAAAGTGTGTTCCAACCTGCCGGCCTGATTGGTGAAAACCACAGCCGTGTGATTTTGCAAACGATGATTGCGGCGGCGGCTTCAGACGGCCTGATTGACGATGCGGAACGCGCGGCCATTGAGCGTGAAAGCGGCAGCGATGCGGAAACGGCGGCATGGCTGCAGGCGGAATATGCGCAACCGGCCTCCATCGAGCAAATTGCCGCTTCGGTCGGCAATGACGAGGCTTTGGCAGCCGAAACTTATCTGGCGGCCCGATTGGTCTGCGCGGACTTGTCGCGCAAGGAAATCGTGTTCCTGAGCCGTTTGTCCCAAGCTTTGAATTTGGACGACCAACTGGTCGAAAGTTTGGAAAAACAGCTCGAATTGGCTTAAGCCGGATTTAAAAGGCCGTCTGAATCCTAATTTCAGACGGCCTTTCGACTTAATTTCAGAGTAAAATAACCCTTTCGACATATTAAAGGCTGTCTGAACATGAATAAACTTTTTTCCACATTCAAAACGTTTTTAGCCGCTTCGTCCGTCTTGGTATTGGCTGCCTGTCCGAGCGGCAACGCGCCGCAATCCAAACCTTCTGCGCAGGGTCAAAATACGGTTTCGCATACTGCACCTAAACCGAAAGCCACGGTTGCGCTGGCTTTGGGCGGCGGCGCATCCAAAGGCTTTGCCCATATCGGGATTATTAAGGTTTTGAAAGAAAACAATATTCCGATCAAAATCGTTACCGGCACATCCGCAGGCTCGATTGTCGGCAGTATGTACGCTTCGGGAATGTCGCCCGACCGCCTCGAATTGGAAGCGGAAATTTTGGGTAAAACCGATTTGGTGGATTTGACCTTGTCCACCAGCGGCTTCATCAAAGGCGAAAAACTGCAAAACTACATCAACCGTAAAGTCGGCAACCGCCCGATGCAGCAGTTCCCCATCAAATTTGCCGCCGTTGCAACCGATTTTGAAAGCGGCAAACCGGTGGTGTTCAACGTAGGCAATGCCGGACAGGCCGTCCGCGCTTCTGCTTCGATTCCGAACGTGTTCCAACCAGTCGTTATCGGCAGCCGCAAATATGTGGACGGCGGCCTGTCGCAGCCCGTACCGGTCAGCGCGGCGAAAAAACTGGGGGCAAACTTCATCATTGCCGTCGATATTTCCGCCCGTCCGGCCAAAAACGTCAGCCAAGGCATGTTCTCCTATCTTGACCAAACCATCAACGTGATGAGCCAAACCGCCTTGCGCCAAGAATTGGGCCAAGCCAATGTGGTCATCAAACCGCAGGTTTTGGAGCTGGGCTCGATTGGCGGCTTCGACCAAAAACAACGCGCCATCCAATTGGGCGAACAGGCCGCACGCACTGCCCTGCCTGAAATCAAACGCAAACTGGCGGCATATCAGTATTAATCATCCGCCGTTTGAACAGGCCGTCTGAAAGTATGTTTTTCAGACGGCCTTTCTTGTGCAAATCTGCTAAAATCACGCGTTTCCTACAAATCATAAAATCCTAAAAAAATGAATATCTTTTACGAAGAGTCCGGCCAATTCAAAGTTGCCTCCATCGTCCAAAAAAACGACGCCACCTACCAAGTCGATACCCAACACGGCAAACGCACCAAAGTGAAGGCAAATAATGTCTTTGCCGAGTTTGACGGCGATATGGCGGCGTTTTTGGAGAACGCGCAGACACAGGCGGCGGACATCGACACCGATTTATTGTGGGAAGTATGCGGCGAAGAGGAGTTTACCGCTGAGGCGATTGCCGAAGAATATTTCGGCCATGCACCGACCAAAACCGAGCTGGCGGCGACCTTGATTGCGCTTTACGCCGCGCCGATGTATTTCTACAAAAAAGCCAAAGGCGTGTTCAAAGCCGCGCCTGAAGAAACTTTGAAACAGGCGCTTGCCGCCATCGAACGCAAAAAACAACAAGACGCGCAAATTGACGCTTGGGCGGAAGCCTTAAAACGCGGCGAGATGCCGTCTGAAATCGCGGCGGATTTGAAAACCATCCTGCATGCGCCCGACAAGCAGTCGCTGACCTATAAAGCCTTTACCAAAGCCGCCGACGCGCTGAAAATCTCTGCCTACGAACTGGCGAAAAAGACAGGCGGCATTACGTCCATTCCCCAATACCTGCAAGACGGGTTTGAAATCAAATACTTCCCCAAAGGAACAGGTTTCCCCGATCTTCCGCTTCCTGAAATGCCCGACCTGCCCAAGGCCGATGTTACCGCCTTTTCCATTGACGACGAATCAACCACCGAAGTCGATGACGCTTTGAGCCTGACCGACTTGGGCAACGGCATGAAACGCGTCGGCATCCACATTGCCGCGCCGTCGCTTGCCGTTAAACCGGGCGACAAAATGGCAAAAAACATCATGGAACGCTTGAGCACGGTTTATTTCCCCGGCGGCAAAATCACCATGCTGCCCGAAAACTGGATTGCCGCGTTCAGCCTTGATGCGGGCGCGTACCGCCCTGCCGTCAGCATTTATTTTGATGTGGACGGCGAGTTCAACGTCGGCGAGCCAACCTGCAAAATCGAAGCGGTCAACATCGCCGAAAACCTGCGCATTCAAGCCATCGAACCGCATTTCAACGCCGAAACCGGCTTGGACGAAGCCGGCGAAATGATGTTTGCCCACCATCAAGACCTGATTTGGTTCTATCAATTCGCCATCGCCCTGCAAAAAGCGCGCGGCAAATACGAGCCCGACCGCGCGCCGCAATACGATTACAGCATCGAATTAGATGAGGAAGGCAACGTATCCGTCGTCCGCCGCGAACGCGGTTCGCCCATCGATACGCTGGTCAGCGAGATGATGATTCTTGCCAACAGCACTTGGGCGCAAATGCTGGACAAAAACGAGCTGCCCGGCCTTTTCCGCGTCCAACCGGCAGGCAAAGTGCGCATGAGCACCAAATCCGAACCGCACATCGGCATGGGCGTGCAGCATTACGGCTGGTTCACCTCGCCGCTGCGCCGCGCCGCCGACTACATCAACCAAAAGCAGCTGATCAGCCTGATCGACGACACTGCCGAGCCGCTGTACCAAAACAGCGATGCCGAGCTTTTCGCCGCGCTGCGCGACTTTGATGCCGCCTATACAGCCTACGCCGACTTCCAACGCCAAATGGAAGCCTACTGGAGCCTCGTCTATCTGCAACAGCAAGGCACGAGCGAGCTGACGGCTACCATCCTCAAAGAAGACCTCGTCCGCATTGAGGGGCTGCCGCTGGTAACGCGCGCGACCGGTATTCCGTTTGACGCGCTGCCCAAATCGCAGGCATTGTTCAAAATCACTGAATTGGATGCCGAGAAGCAGTTTATCGCACTCAACTATCAAAAAGCCGTTTTACCGGGCTGATAACGTTATTCCGTTTGAAAAAAGGCCGTCTGAACGAAGAAACAGAAATCTTCGATTTCGTTTTCATCCCTGTTCAGACGGCCTTAATCATCTAAAAATGCTACAATTCCCCTTTTCTGCCCATCATTTCAAACCATGAAAAAAAACGCCCCCCAATCCTTTGAAGAAGCCTTATCCCGCCTCGAAACCCTGACCCAGGCCATGCAAAGCAGCGAAATGCCGCTGGAAGATGCTTTGGCCGCCTATCAGGAAGGCAACGAATTGGTCCGATACTGCCAAACCAAATTGGCGGAAGTTGAGCAGAAACTGCAAGTCTTGGATGCCGGCGAACTGAAGGAGTTGAACCTTGAACCCGGCGAATGAACTCAAAACATGGCAGCAAAAAGCCCAAGCGCAAACTGAATTGCTGCTGGCGCATTTCTTGCCGTATGAAAGCCAAGTGCCGCACACGCTGCACGAAGCCATGCGTTACGTTACCCTCGGCGGCGGCAAACGGCTGCGCCCGCTCTTGGTGCTTGCCGCGTCCGAATTGGGCGAAGCAAACCAAAATGCCGTTGAGCAGGCGATGGCGGCCATCGAAATGGTGCACGTCTATTCGCTGGTTCACGACGATATGCCGGCAATGGACAACGACAGCCTGCGCCGCGGCAAACCGACCTGCCATGTGCAATACGACGAAGCAACCGCCCTTTTGGTCGGCGATGCGCTGCAAACCCAAGCCTTTGATGTACTGAGCCGTCCGACAGGCCTGCCTGCCGAACGTCAGCTTGCCATGTTGTCCACGCTGGCCCAGGCATCCGGCAGCCTCGGCATGGCGGGCGGACAAGCCATCGACCTGGCCAATGTCGGCAAAGCCATGAATCAGGCCGAATTGGAACAGATGCACAGTCTCAAAACCGGCGCACTCATCCGCGCGGCCGTGGCCTTAGGCGCACTTTCCTGCCCGGACTTAACACCGGCGCAAATCCAAACCTTAGACCGCTACGCCGCCAAATTAGGCTTGGCTTTCCAAGTGATCGACGATGTATTGGACTGCGAAGCCGATACCGCCACCTTGGGCAAAACCGCCGGCAAAGACTCGGACAACGACAAACCGACCTACGTCAAACTGATGGGCCTGCAGGCCGCGCGTACTTACGCAGAAACGCTGATTGCAGAAGCCGTTGCCCTGATCGAGCCATTCGGCGGCAAAGCCCTGCGCCTGCGCCAACTGGCCGAGTTTGTTACCGCACGGAAAAACTAAACCTTGTAAATCAATAAAGGCCGTCTGAAACCTGATTTTAGGTTTCAGACGGCCTTTTTAACAGCCTGTTTGGCTGGTATCAACCGAATGCGGAATCTTTCAAAATACGGCTCAGAAATCCTCCGCAAACTGCGTTGACAAGCCTCAGCCTGTCCGTTTAATCCAATAGGGCATCCACAAACGCTTTGGCATTAAACGGACGCAAATCGTCGATGCCTTCGCCTACGCCGATGTAGCGTACGGGAACTGGGCGGTCAGAGGCAAGGGCGGCAAGGATACCGCCTTTGGCCGTACCGTCGAGCTTGGTGACGATCAGGCCGGTCAAACCCAATGCTTCGTCAAAGGCTTTCACTTGGTTGACGGCGTTTTGACCGATGTTGGCATCAAGTACAACAATGATTTCATGTGGCGCATCCGGCATGGCTTTTTGCAACACGCGTTTCACTTTTTTGATTTCTTCCATCAAATGAAGTTGCGTCGGCAGGCGGCCGGCAGTATCGGCCAGCACAATGTCGATACCGCGCGCTTTCGCGGCTTGGACGGCATCGAAGCAAACGGCGGCGGAATCACCCGTAGTTTGCGAAATCACGGTTACATTGTTGCGCTCGCCCCAAGCTTGAAGCTGCTCACGCGCGGCGGCGCGGAAAGTATCACCTGCCGCCAGCAATACAGATTTGCCCTGCGCTTGGAAGTATTTGGCCAATTTACCGATAGACGTGGTTTTACCCGCGCCATTAATACCGGCAAGCATAATCACGAAAGGCTCCTTGGTTTCCGGCAAGACCAAAGGTTTTTCCAAAGGCTTAACCAAGTCGTACAGCGCATCTTTCAGCGCGCCGCGCAATTCGTTGCCGTCTTTGAGGCCTTTGAGGCTGACACGGTCGCGCACGTCTTTCATCAAGTATTCAGTGGCTTCCATGCCCATATCGCTGGTAATCAGCACAGTTTCCAGCTCTTCGTACAAATCCTCGTCGATTTGTCCGCCGCCAAACACGCCGGCCAACGATTTTGCCATTTTGTCACGTGATTTGGTCAAGCCTTGTTTCAAACGCGCAGCCCAACTGAGCTTTTGTTCTTCTACCGGAGCAGGGGCTTCAGCCGGGGTTTCCGCAACGGCTTCTTGAACCTGTTCAACAGCTTCACTAACTGCTTCAACAGCTTCTTCTTTGCCCGCTTCGGCCTGTTCCGCTACTTCTTCAGCAGCCTCAGCCGCTTCAGACGGCATCTCGGCAACGGTTTCTTGAACCTGTTCAACAGCCTCGCTGACGGTTTCAACGGCTGCTTCTTTTGTCGCCTCAGCCTGTTCCGCTGCTTCTTCAGCAGCCTCAGCCGCTTCAGACGGCATCTCGGCAACGGTTTCTTGAACCTGTTCAACAGCCTCGCTGACGGTTTCAACAGCCGCTTCTTTTGCCGCTTCAACGTGTTCTTCCACTTTTTCGACTGTTTCAGACGGCGTTTCGGTCAAAGCTTCCCGCACCTGCTCGACGGTTTCACTGACAGTTTCAACAGCCGATTCGACAACTAATTCAATATGCCCTTTGACGCTTTCTGCTAAAGATTCGGCATCTTCTTTAATATCTTCAACTACTTGAGCAACTTCAGACTCTACTTTTGCTGCGGTTTCCTGAACTTGAGCCTCCTCAGGAGCCGGAGTTTCCTGTTTTTTCTTGCGACGGAAGAAGCTGAACATTAAATTTTCCTTTTAATTTTAGAAACTTGAAATAGGGAGTATTGTAGCGTATTTTACGTGGCAAGGTCGTCTGAAAATCAAGGTTGTCAGGTTTTGGCATTTCCAACGTCTAACAAGGCAAACCATCCATACAGGAAACATAGAGATGAAACCCCGTACCTTCTTTTCCCTTTGTGCCAAGTTCGGCTGCCTGCTTGCGCTTGGCGCCTGCTCATCCAAAATGATGGATACCGAAGCCGCAACTGTACCGCAGGCATTGTCCTCGTTGAAAACTCCTGACAACCGCCCTGCCAGTGTCTTCCTGAAAAAAGACAAACCAACCCTGATTAAATTTTGGGCAAGTTGGTGTCCTTTGTGTTTGTCCGAACTGGGGCAGACCGAAAAATGGGCGCAGGACAAGCGGTTTAGCTCCGCCAACCTGATTACCGTCGCGTCCCCCGGCTTTTTGCACGAGAAAAAAGACGGCGACTTCCAAAAATGGTATGCCGGTTTGAACTATCCCAAGCTGCCCGTCGTGACCGACAACGGCGGCACCATCGCCCAAAGCCTGAATATCGGCGTTTACCCGTCGTGGGCGTTAATCGGCAAAGACGGCGACGTGCAGCGCATCGTCAAAGGCAGCATCAACGAAGCGCAGGCATTGGCGTTAATCCGCGACCCGAATGCCGATTTAGGCCGTCTGAAAAACTCGTTCTACAAACCCGACACACAGAAAAAGGATTCAAAAATCATGAACACACGCACCATCTACCTCGCCGGCGGCTGCTTCTGGGGCTTGGAAGCCTATTTCCAACGCATAGACGGCGTGGTTGACGCAGTATCCGGCTATGCCAACGGCAAAACGGAAAACCCGAGCTACGAAGATGTGTCCTACCGCAACACGGGCCATGCCGAGACCGTCAAAGTCACCTACGATGCCGACAAACTCAGTCTAGACGACATCCTGCAATATTTCTTCCGCGTCGTTGATCCGACCAGCCTCAACAAACAAGGCAACGACATCGGCACGCAATACCGCAGCGGCGTGTACTACACCGACCCCGCCGAAAAAGCCGTCATTGCCGCCGCGCTCAAACGCGAGCAGCAAAAATACCAACAGCCCCTCGTCGTCGAAAACGAGCCGCTGCAAAACTTCTACGATGCCGAGGAATACCATCAGGACTATCTGATTAAAAACCCCAACGGCTATTGCCACATCGATATCCGCAAAGCCGACGAACCGCTACCGGGCAAAACCAAAGCCGCCCCGCAAGGCAAAGGCTTCGACGCGGCAAGGTATAAAAAGCCCAGCGATGCCGAACTCAAACGCCTTCTGACCGAAGAGCAATACCAAGTTACCCAAAACAACGCAACCGAATACGCCTTCAGTCATGAATACGACCACTTGTTCAAACCCGGTATTTATGTGGACATCGTCAGCGGCGAACCCCTGTTCAGCTCTGCCGACAAATTCGATTCCGGCTGCGGCTGGCCGAGCTTCACCCGCCCGATTAACGCCGCCGCCGTTACCGAACACGACGATTTCAGCTACAACATGCGCCGCACCGAAGTGCGCAGCCACGCCGCCGATTCGCACTTGGGACACGTCTTCGCCGACGGCCCGCAAGACAAAGGCGGCCTGCGCTATTGCATCAACGGCGCAAGTTTGAAATTCATTCCTTTGGAAGAAATGGACGCAGCCGGCTACGGCGCATTGAAAGACAAAGTGAAATAACGGATTGAATCGAAAAAGGCCGTCTGAAAGAGATTTCAGACAGCCTTTTTAATTTGTCGGATGTAGAGGGTTGGTTTCTTATCTATCAAAAAATCTCAATAACTAAGAAAGTGCACCCTACAAAAGCCTTTTAAATTCGTTTTGCCAACTCTTCGGCTTTGCCAACATACAACGCAGGGGTCAGCTCAAGTAATTTGGCTTTGGCTTCTACCGGAATTTCCAACGACTCGATAAAGAGTTTCAACACTTCAGGCGTAATGCCGTCTTTACCGCGTGTCAGGTCTTTCAGCTTTTCGTAAGGATTGGCCACGCCGTAACGACGCATGACGGTTTGAATCGGCTCGGCCAGCAGCTCCCAAGTAGCGTCCAAATCGGCAGCAAGGGCGGCAGGATTCGGTTCAAGCTTATTCAGACCGCGCAGATGGGCGGCAAAGCCCAATACGGTATAGCCCACGCCTACGCCCATATTGCGCAATACGGTGCTGTCGGTCAGGTCGCGCTGCCAACGGGAAATCGGCAGTTTTTCGGACAAAAAGCCCAATACGGCATTGGCCATACCGAGGTTACCTTCGGAGTTTTCAAAGTCGATCGGATTGACTTTGTGCGGCATGGTGGAAGAACCGACTTCGCCTGCTTTGACTTTTTGTTTGAAGTAACCCAAAGAAATATAGCCCCAAACATCGCGGTTGAAGTCGATCAGAATCGTGTTGACACGGCTGATGGCTTGGAAGAATTCCGCCATATAGTCGTGCGGCTCAATTTGAATGGTGTAGGGGTTGAAGGTCAGACCAAGGCTGATTTCAACGAAGTTA
This sequence comes from Neisseria mucosa, assembly GCF_013267835.1. Taxonomy (NCBI): domain Bacteria; kingdom Pseudomonadati; phylum Pseudomonadota; class Betaproteobacteria; order Neisseriales; family Neisseriaceae; genus Neisseria; species Neisseria mucosa. The sequence continues at coordinate 1,814,732 of NZ_CP053939.1, read as the reverse complement.
CGGCAATGGGTTTCCCAATCCACATCGGGATAAGCGACCATATGGGCATTGTAGTTGCCGACTGCGCCATTGATTTTGCCGAGGAACTCTTGCGCTTGCAGGTTTTTAAACTGGCGTTGCAGGCGGTACACGACATTGGCGATTTCTTTACCCAGTGTGCTTGGTGTAGCAGGCTGGCCATGCGTGCGGCTCATCATCGGGACGGCAGCCAACTCATGCGCCATGCCGGTCAACTTCTCGATGATTTCAACCAGTTTCGGTAGCAAAACAGCCTCACGCGCTTCTTGCAGCATTAAAGCGTGGGACAGGTTGTTGATGTCTTCGCTGGTGCAGGCAAAGTGGATGAACTCGCTGGCAGCAGCCACTTCAGGCACGCCGGAGAAGCGTTCTTTAAGCCAATATTCGATGGCTTTGACGTCGTGATTGGTGGTCGCCTCAATGGCTTTGACGGCGGCGGCATCTTCAAGCGAGAAGTTTTCGATCACTTTGTCGATTTCGGCAAGCGTAAAATCGCTGAAAGCAGGAACTTCTGCAATCTTAGGCTCGGCGGCAAGGGCTTTGAGCCAGTTTAATTCAACTTTGACACGCGCACGCATCAGGCCGTATTCGGAGAAAATCGGGCGCAATGCTTCAACGGATTTGGCGTAGCGGCCATCTAATGGGGAAAGTGCAGCGATAGGGTTAATCATGTCGGATCTTCCTATGGGATGAAAACCAAATTGTTTGCAATTATACATGATTTTACACTCCAAGGCCGTCTGAAAGACAGGTTTCAGACGGCCTTTTCAGCGTATTTTTCATAAAATTCTTTTCAGAGGTTCAACTTTGCAAAATCGATTTACGATATATGCCATCTTCACGGATAATATTGGCTGACTTTCTGTAAATAATGAGGTTTTATGAATATCAAACGTTTTTCCCTAGCTGCAACCGTATTTGCGACTTTGATGTTGAGTGCCTGTGAAACAACCACCACATCGAGCGGTGGCGGCAGCTGGACCAATATCGGCACCATCTCTGAAGGCAATATCAAAGTGGCCATTGATAGAAGCAGCATTAAAAGAAATGGCGCACTGGTTACTTTCCGCGATAAAAAAACCGTTTCCAAACTGAAAGAGGAACGTTTCGTCAACACGCCGGCCTATAAAACGGCCATCGGCAGCTGGGAAATTCATTGCTCAAACAAAACCTATCGCCTGGCAGCGCTGCAACTGATGGACGAACACGGCCGGGTAATTTCCAACCAAAGCTATACGCCGACCAGCATCCGCCCAATGAGCGTCATGAGCGGCACGATTACTGAAAAACAATACGAAACTGTGTGCGGACATAAGCTTTAATCCACACTTATTCACAAAGTTACCCACAGTTTAAATATTTTAAAGGCCGTCTGAATGCTTTGAATATCAAGTTTCAGACGGCCTTTTTATGTTTTTATGGAAATTTATCTTCAAATTTATCCACAAAATTTGTTTATTCAAAAATAATTTATTACAGCGATTCATTTACACTCAAAATTTGCTTCACTCTTTGCCAGAGCATTTCACAAAATACTGCTTTATACTCTATTTACTGACTTACTATCTGCTTAATCGATCTGTATTTACAGACTGCTATACATCAAACTGGATCTGCGCTAAATGCTTTTCACAAAGATATTTCCAATCTTTTGGAAAAAATTTGCTTCTCCAAATAAATACCTTTTTCCTTTGAAAATACAATTCTTCTTTAACGCAGCCTTGCCCCTGTTTCTCCGTCAATAATCTGGCTAGGCGTTTTCTGCTTACCTATCAATCCGCCTACAACCCAGACTTTCCTACCAAACTGTCTTCTGACTTCCCTTTCCGTTTTGCACGCCCGTTTACCCGCACGATTGCATGAAGTAGAGACTAAAGGCATTTCCAAAACCTGACACAAACGCCTTGCACCTGCATGCGCCGGAACCCTGACAGCCAATTTACTGCGTCTTTTTCCTCGCAATGAGGGCAATACTTTTTTGCCGGCCGGCAATAAAAAAGTTTTCGGAGCCGGCCATGCTTCACGCAGCATGGTTTGGATATTTTCAGACGGCCTTTGTAGCAAAGGTTGCAACTGTTCCAAGCTATGCCCAATGACAATCATACCTTTGTGTTGCGGTCGTTTTTTCAGATGAATCAGTTGATTGAGTGCTTTGGGCAAAGTAGGGATACAGCCCAAGCCATAGCAAGACTCGGTAGGATAGGCGACCAAACCGCCTTTTTTAAGATGCGCCTGCAACCTGCGTTGGGCTGCAGCCGATAAAATTCTGGGGAACATCATCATATACCAAGGCCGTCTGAAACTGCGATTGTCGGACAATCTGTGTTCAGACGGCCTATTTCTATTCATTATTAACGATTGATGGCTTTATCAGCAATGTCTTTACGGTATTGCATACCGTCAAAACAGATGGTTTCCAATGCCTCATAAGCCTTACTCTTAGCTTGTGCAACATTATCGCCCAAACCGACGACACACAACACACGGCCGCCGTTGGTTACCACTTCGCCTTTTTCATTCGTTGCAGTACCGGCATGGAAAACTTTACCGATTTTATTGGCCTTATCCAAGCCAAAGATCACATCGCCTTTTTTCGGAGAATCAGGATAGTTTTGTGCGGCCAACACCACGCCTACTGCAGTCTGCGGATTCCATTCGGCAGCAACACTATCCAGTTTGCCGTCGATTGCCGCTTCAACCAAGTCCACCAAATCGCTATCCAAACGGCTCATAATCGGCTGCGTTTCAGGGTCCCCGAAACGGCAGTTGAATTCGATGGTATAAGGCGCACCGGTTTTATCAATCATCAAGCCCGCGTATAAAAAGCCGGTAAATTCATGACCTTCTGCTTTCATACCGGCCACGGTCGGCAAAATAATTTCATTCATCGCGCGCTCGTATACATCAGGCGTTACCACCGGAGCAGGGCTATATGCGCCCATACCGCCGGTATTAGGGCCTTTGTCGTCATCCAGCAGGCGTTTATGGTCTTGGCTGGTTGCCATCGGTAAAACATGATTGCCGTCCACCATAACGATAAAGCTCGCTTCCTCGCCTTGCAGGAAATCTTCAATCACGACGCGCGCGCCTGCATTGCCCATTTTATTGCCCAACAACATATCGTCGATAGCGGCATGGGCTTCATCCAAAGTCATGGCGACAATCACACCCTTACCGGCAGCCAAACCATCCGCCTTAATAACAATCGGCGCACCTTTTCGGTTGACGTAATCATGTGCCACATCGGCATTTTCAAAGGTTTGGTATTGCGCGGTTGGAATGTTATATTTTGCCATAAATGCTTTAGCAAAATCTTTTGAACTCTCCAACTGAGCCGCGTATTGAGTCGGGCCAAAAATCTTCAATCCGGCAGCACGGAAGTCATTCACCACACCCGCAGCCAAAGGCGCTTCAGGGCCGACTACGGTAAAGGCAATATTTTCATTACGGCAAAAATCAATCAAATCTTGATGCGCCGTCAACGCTATATTCTGCAGTTTAAGCTCAATTGCCGTTCCGGCATTACCAGGTGCAACAAAGACAGTTTCTACTTTAGACGACTGCGCCAATTTCCAAGCCAGTGCGTGTTCACGTCCACCATTACCAATAACGAGCAATTTCATACCATCTCCTTGAAGAATAGATGTTGTAAATAAAATTCAATCGATGGAATTATTGTTCCATCTTGCATAGCTGTTTCAAATTAAGAATAATATTGCACCAAGACAACCATACTCTAATTTCAAACAACGAAAGGAAAATCATGCAAAAACGTATTGATGAAATTCAAAGCAAATACCGCGAATGGTGCGAATTACTGCCGCAACTGGAAGCAGATATCGCCCGCTGGAAACATGCTGCAAGCCTCATGCAAGACATGGATGACTTCTATACCAACGAATACCAAGCATGCCATCAAGCCATTGAAGAAGGAGCAGATGTTGATTTGCGAACACAGGGCGAATACAGCATTATGAGCGAAGATGCCCTATGGAACGCACTGGGGGAATTTCATCAACTGGCTTGGGAGCACCTGCGTTCAAGCGTAAATGCTTTAGACAGATACCAAGGCTAAAACATCAAAGGCCGTCTGAAACTTTTGATTTCTCAAATATGTTCAGACGACCTTTTATTCAAACGGCTTCTCAGTATCTACTTCAATTTGACGCGTATTTTTCCAAGCAGCAATACAAGCTTCATAATCGGCCAACGCTATTTTCACTGTCAACTTACAATCCAGCTGCAAATCCTGTTCTACAATATCGGCCTGATATTGTTTGGCAATCCGTATAGCCTCATTCAAAACAGGATATTCACACTTCAACCAAACTGTCTTTTCGACATTCTTTTCAACAACTTCTGCTATCGCCAGTGCCTGAGCCGTTGATTCCTTATACGCATAAATCAAACCGGGAACACCCAATAGCGTACCGCCAAAATAGCGCACAACCACAACCAACACATCCGTTACGCCGACAGAATCAATCTGCCCTAGAATAGGGCGGCCTGCACTTCCGGACGGTTCTCCATCATCGTTTGCGCGAAACTGCATTCCATCTACACCCAATCGGTAAGCGTAACACCAATGTCGTGCCTTGTGATGCTCTTCCTTTAATGGGTCGAGATATTTCTTCACATCGGCTAAAGTGCGAATCGGATAGGCATATGCGATGAAGCGGCTGCCTTTATCTTTAAATTCAGCCTGTGTCGGTGTGGTAATGGTTTTATAGGTCGTAATCATGCCAAAATATTTTCAGACGGCCTTTATTATAAAAGGCCGTCTGAACGTTTCACGTGAAACATCAGTTTTTCAGTGCTTCAGTCAGTTGAGGCACAACTTCAAACAAATCACCAACCAAGCCGTAATCCGCCACATTGAAAATCGGAGCGTCAGCATCTTTGTTGATGGCAACAATCACTTTACTGTCTTGCATACCGGCAACGTGTTGGATAGCACCGGAAATACCGATAGCGAAGTACAGTTGCGGCGCCACCACTTTACCGGTTTGCCCCACTTGGGCATCATTTGGCGCATACTCGGCATCCACTGCTGCACGGGACGCACCAATCGCCGCACCCAAAACATCTGCCAAAGGAGTCAACACTTCATTGAATTTTTCAGCACTGCCCAATGCACGGCCACCGGAAACAATTACTTTAGCCTGAGTCAATTCAGGACGGTCAGATTGGGAAAGTTGACGGTTTACGAAACGGCTCAGGTTTTGAGCAGGCGTTGCCTCAACATTAACCACTTCTGCATTACCGCCTTGTCCGGCAGCATCAAATGCTGTCGCACGGAAAGTCAGCACCAGTTTTTCAGAATCGGATTGAACAGTTTCAAACGCATTACCGGCATAAATCGGACGGACAAATGTCGAGTTATCCACAACTTCGGTTAAATCCGAAACTTGTGGTACATCCAACAAGGCTGCTACTCGAGGCAGAAGATTTTTGCCAAACGCAGTTGCAGTCGCAGCCACATAGCGGTAATCCACAGCCAGTTTAACAACCAAAGGCGCCAATTCTTCTGCCAAACCTTCAGCATAATAGGACGCATCGGCTACCAAAACCTTCGCTACGCCTGCAACCTGTTTTGCCTCTTCAACGACCGCAGCAGCATTGCTGCCGGCGACCAATAAATCTACATTACCTAATTTGGCGGCAGCCGTTACCGCATGCAAAGTGGCAGGATTCAAATGTTGGTTATTATGTTCCGCGATAATCAATACGCTCATTTCATACTCCTTAGATCACTTTGGCTTCGTTTTTCAGCTTTTCAACCAACTCGGCAACATCAGCCACTTTCACACCGGCTTGACGTGCTTTAGGTTCGGCAAATTTCACGGTATTTAAACGCGGAGAAATATCCACAGCCAAATCGGCAGGACTTAATTTTTCCAAAGGTTTTTTCTTTGCCGCCATGATATTAGGAAGTTTGACAAAGCGTGGTTCGTTCAAACGCAAATCCGCACTGATGACTGCAGGCAGCTTCAACGCAACAGTCTCTTCGCCGCCGTCAATTTCACGGGTTACCAATGCCTCTTCACCTTCAATTTGCACTTTTGATGCAAAAGTACCTTGAGCCGCATTCAACAACGCAGCCAGCATTTGGGCAACTTGGTTGGCATCATCGTCAATTGCCTGTTTGCCCAGCAGTAAAACTTGCGGATTTTCTTTATCCGCAACAGCTTTCAGCAATTTTGCAACGGCCAAAGGCTCCAATTTCGCATCAGTCTCAACATGAACCGCACGGTCGGCACCCATCGCCAAAGCTGTACGCAACGTCTCTTCGCATTTTTTCTCGCCAAGAGAAACAGCAACAATCTCGCTTACTTTTCCGGCTTCTTTCAAACGGACAGCTTCTTCTACCGCGATTTCATCAAACGGGTTCATCGACATTTTGACATTACCGATATCCACATCGGAACCATCGGCTTTCACACGAACTTTGACGTTGTAGTCCACTACGCGCTTTACTGCGACCAGTGCTTTCATTCAATTCTCCTAAAAAGAATGTTCATCAAATCAAGCATACTGCTTTTGATACATTCTTTGTATAAAATCCAATCCGGTTTTCACCAACATGACAAAACCAAATTTATATAAATCTTGGCAAATAGAGCGGAATTATATCATTTCTAAAGCATTTACTCAGAAAATAAATCCAACTCCCCAACAATTATTTACCGTATACTGCAACACAATCCATTAAGGTTTGGTAAACCTCGTCAACATTGGGAATTTGAGCGATACCGCCTAAATTTTTTGCATAAACCGAAACTTGAACGCCGGTCTTGGCCGGATCTGTATCCGTATAAATTCCAACGACAGGCTTTTCCAACGCATTGGCAAGATGTAACAATCCGGTATCTACACCAATAATACCCTCTGCGTTTTTCAATAAAAATGCAGCCTGTAATAAATTCATTTTGTCGCAGACGAAAGCAAACGGTAAATCGCTTGCAATCTGTTCGGCACGCATTTTTTCGGTTTCATTTCCCCACGGCAGATATACGGTGTATCGTCGTTTTTCATTCAACTTTTTCAATAATGCACGCCAGTGTTCTACCGGCCATAATTTACTGTCGCGACTGGTTGCATGCAAAGCAACGTAATAAGGGGATTGCACATTTTTCAGACAGCCTGATTCAGGAACCGACAAACCAAACACCTGCGTTTCAGGCATTGTATAACCAAAAACTTGGGCGAATAACTCACGGTTTCGCCAAACCGCATTTTTACCTTTCGGCACGGCAAATGTTTTGTTGTACGCAAGGGCAGCCAAACTTTCACGCGCGCTGTGTTTATCTAAACCGTAAATAGGGGATTTCGCCATTTTGGCAAAGCATGCGCTTTTAATCAGTCCTTGGCTATCTAAAACAAAATCAAAAGATTCAACCTGTAAATCCGTTTTCAGATGGCCTATTTCACGCCACGTTTCAGCCTGAAAAAGGTGCTTGCGCCATTGCCGCCATTTCATTACATGAACTTTTTTGACAAAAGGATGTAAGCGGGCAATATCTGCAAACCCTGCCTCACACAGCCAATGGAGCTCTACCTCAGGACATTGTCGCGCCAAATCTTCAACTGCGGGCAACGTATGAATTAAATCGCCCATACTGGACAAGCGGACAAGTAAAATCTTCATATTTTGGAAAATGTTTCACGTGAAACAACAGAATTTTAAATATAATTTATTGATTATTAATGTATTTTTTTATTTCTTCGGCGTTTTCTAAAATAATGGCTCCGGCAGAATGCATTTCACGCCATGCAGATTCAACCGTTTCCGGAGCAATACCTCGGCAAGCCGCCTGATTGACGATGACTTTCCAAGCCCCGCCTTTAAGCAACTGTAAAACCGTTGTCTTCACACAATAATCCGTTGCCAAGCCGCCGACAATAACTGTATCTGCATTTTGACAGCGCAACCATTCGATCAAACCTGTACTGAGCTTTTCTTCAATATCGTGAAAACATGCGCCGTAAGGGTGTAACTCAGGATCGACGCCTTTCCAAACACAATAATCGTATTCCTTGGCTGAAGGCAGGCCATCCAACAACTCATAGCCATATGTTCCAACCATCGCATGTGACACCCAAGTCAAATCCGCATCGGGTAAACCCGTCGGTTTTAACATATCAACAGGATTATCCACAAGCCATTTTGCCGCGACATGATGCGCATCTTTCGTCATCACGCGTAAATCCGCCAATGCGGCTTGGGCATTGAGTTCATCCGCAATCAGATGGCCTTCGGCAACAGGCAATTCTTTCGGACACAAAGGCGTAAACGTTTTTTGTGCATCTACATCGATAGAAACAATCATGGATTAATTTAACCTATTGATTTTATTTTAAATAATTTAAATTTTGCATTTGTTGCCCATGTTCGGACATTTGGAATAAATGCTTTGTATTATAACAAATTACGACTGCAAAATGTGGGAAAACATCTGTGATATGATGACAATTTGCACAGTATATTTATCCACAAATTATGTCCTATTCGATTACGCCTATTGCAACCGTTCATTCCCCCTACAAGCAAAAATTCGGCATTGCCCGCCAACCCGGCTTGGTTCCTGCGGCAGAAATTTGCATTGAACTCTCTCCTGAATTTACCGCAGACAGTGTTCGGGGCTTGGAGGATTTCGACTATGTGTGGATAAGTTTTATTTTCCACGGTGTATTGGATGAAGGTTGGGCACAAATGGTGCGTCCGCCACGGCTCGGAGGTAAACAAAAAATGGGCGTATTTGCCACGCGCAGCCCGCACCGCCCTAATCATCTCGGTTTATCCCTGCTGAAACTCGAACGCATCGAAACAGGCAAACCTGTCCGCATTTATTGCAGCGGTGCAGACCTGTTGGACGGTACCCCGGTAGTGGATATCAAACCCTACATCCCGTTTGTCGAATCCAAACCTGGCGCATCATCGGGCTTTGTCAGCGGCAAACCTGAAGAATTGAGTGTAGTCTGGGCAGAAAGTACGCTTGCGGAACATTTATCCATAGAAGAAAAACATCTTATTGAGCAAAGCATTGCCCAAGATCCCCGTCCTGCCTACCAAGATATTCCCGAACGGATTTATGTAATGAATATTGCGGATTATGAAGTGCAGTTTAGGATAGAAAACAAATGTGCCACCGTGATTAAACTATCCACAATTTGATTGCAGATTGAATCTTTCTACAAACAAAAGGCCGTCTGAAATGTTCAGACGGCCTTTGAGTTATCCACAGACTAATTGATTCAGCCCGTTATTTTTTAGATTTTGCTGGCAAAGAATTCCAAGGTACGAACCAGTTGGCAAGTGTAAGACATTTCATTGTCGTACCAAGCAACGGTTTTCACCAATTGTTTGTCGCCAACAGTCATCACGCGGGTTTGAGTCGCATCGAAGAGTGAGCCGTATTCAATACCGATGACGTCGGAAGAAACGATTTGATCTTCAGTGTAGCCGTAAGACTCGCTGGCGGCAGCTTTCATCGCAGCATTGATTTCTTCTTTGGTCACAGGACGCTCGAGAACAGAAACCAGTTCGGTCAAAGAGCCGGTAGCTACGGGAACGCGTTGGGCAGAACCATCAAGTTTGCCGTTCAATTCAGGGATAACCAAGCCGATGGCTTTAGCGGCACCGGTGCTGTTCGGTACGATATTCAAGGCAGCGGCACGGGCGCGGCGGAAGTCGCCTTTGCGGTGTGGCGCGTCAAGGGTGTTTTGGTCGCCGGTATAGGCGTGGATGGTGGTCATCAAGCCTTCGACAATACCGAATTCTTTTTGCAATACCGCAGCCATAGGAGCCAGACAGTTAGTCGTACAAGAAGCGGCGGAGATGACGGTTTCGCTGCCGTCCAAAATATCTTGGTTTACGCCGTATACAACGGTTTTCACATCATTGCCGCCAGGTGCAGAAATCACAACTTTACGCGCACCGGCACGGATATGGGCTTCCGCTTTGGTTTTATTGGTAAAGAAACCGGTACATTCGAGGACGACGTCCACACCCAGCTCGCCCCAAGGCAATTCTTCAGGATTAGGATTGGCAAATACTTTGATTTCTTTGCCGTTAACAACAATAGCGTCGTCTTTCAATTCGGCAGAGCCTTCAAAGCGGCCTTGGGTACTGTCGTATTTGAAGAGGTGCAACAGCATGTCGGCAGGAGTCAAGTCGTTAACAGCAACGACTTCGATACCTTGGGCTTTTTCAATTTGACGCAATGCCAGACGACCGATACGGCCAAAACCATTAATCGCTACTTTAATACTCATTTTGCTACTCCTTTAGATGGAATGGGAAAAATTTTTCAGTAAGGCCATTGTATCCTGAAATAAAATTACTTTCTAGAATTACATGTAATTACTTTTAAAATGTTTGATTTAAATAAACAAAACGTGAAATTCTTGCTTGTAGGAAAATATCGGATTTGTCTAAATAGTCCTGTTTTTTGGTATTTTATTTCATAAATTTCATTTTTTTATCTTAATTTTTTTGTAAGTTTATGATTTTCATAAATTTAGTTCTATTTTTCTGTATTTTGCCGTTTTTGTGCTGATAGCACAGTCTTTTCTTCAAATCATAGTATTTAAATTTTTAAAACGATGATTTTGATGATGGTCCCGATCCTTTGTGGATAACAGAATATTTTTCTTTAAAACCAATCCAATAATCAATTTTTATCTTTGAGGCAAACCCTAACTGAATGTCGGAATAAAAAAGGATAAAATCTTAGTTTACCTATTTACCTGTGGATAAAAACCAAATTACCCACTTCAATTTCACACACCCTTGTGGATAATTCAAAACGTGAAGTTCATCCCTGCAAAACGTCCATATTGGCAAATACTATTAAAAATGATGGCTTGTTTTTTCCTTTTTAACGTATCATTTGTCCATCAGACTTTTTAAAAGGAAGCAAATATGCTGCAACGGACTTTAGCCAAATCAGTAAGCGTTACCGGCGTTGGCCTGCATTCGGGCGAAAGGGTCGCTCTGACTTTGCATCCTGCCGAAGAAAACAGCGGTATTTCGTTCCGCCGTACTGATTTGAGCGGGGAAATGGGCGAAGTCATCCAATTGAATCCTTATTTGATCAACGATACCCGCCTCTCTTCAACCATTGTTACCGATAAGGGCGTGCGCATCGGTACGATTGAACACATTATGTCGGCTCTGTCTGCCTACGGCATCGACAATGCCTTGATTGAATTGAACGCACCCGAAATTCCGATTATGGACGGCTCGAGCCTGCCGTTTATTTATCTTTTGCAAGATGCGGGCGTTGTCGATCAAAAAGCCCAAAAACGTTTTTTAAAAATCCTCAAACCTATTGAAATCAAAGAAACCGGAAAATGGGTGCGCTTTACACCTTACGACGGCTTTAAAGTTACTTTAACCATCGAATTCGACCATCCGGTTTTCAACCGCAGCTCGCCCACTTTTGAGATTGATTTTGCAGGAAAATCCTATATCGATGAAATTGCCCGCGCCCGTACCTTCGGCTTTATGCACGAAGTGGAAATGATGCGCGCTCATAATCTCGGACTGGGCGGCAATTTGAACAACGCTATTGTGATTGACGACATGGACGTTTTGAATCCGGAAGGTTTGCGCTATCCCGATGAATTTGTCCGCCACAAAATCCTGGATGCCATCGGCGATTTGTACATTGTCGGCCATCCGATTATCGGCGCATTTGAAGGTTACAAATCAGGTCATGCCATCAATAATGCGCTGTTGCGTGCCGTTTTGGCAGACGAAACGGCTTACGAATGGGTTGAGTTTGCCGATGACGAAGAATTGCCCACCGCTTTTCACGAGCTGCCGGCAGCCTGATAAAAAATAGATAAAGCAGTCCAATGAGAAGGCCGTCTGAAAGGTTCAGACGGCCTAAATCATGTCATTTTCCACAATTAATTATCCACATATTCATTCTTTTTATCTTATTGAAAAATAAAAATATTAAAATTTAGCGTTATTCTTATACACATCTTATCCATATATTTTCCCAAACTAAAAAGGCCGTCTGAAACCAAGTTCAGACGGCCTTTTTCATGTCAAACCGACAATATCAATCGCCCATAACCTTGCCTTCGCGGCGCGGGTCGGCACCGCCGAGCAAACCGTCTTTGCCGATCACAATGCCTTGTACGCCGGAATTCAAATCGCGGATTTGGACTTTGTAGCCCAGTTTTTCCAATGCTGACGCTTTGTCCGCCGCAGCGGTTTTTTCCTCGATTTCATACTGGCTGCCGCGATTGAGCATATTCGGCAGGGAGATTGCCGCCTGAATGTCCATGCCCCAATCGATATGCGCCACCAGCGTTTTGGCGACGAAACCGATAATACGGCTGCCGCCCGGCGAACCGACCGCCAGATAAGGCTTACCGTCTTTCATCACGATGGTCGGTGCCATTGAAGAACGTGGCCGTTTGCCGCCCGCCACGCTGTTGGCAACGATTTTACCGTCCGCACCGACAGGGTTGAAAGCGAAATCGGTCAATTCATTGTTGAGCAGATAGCCGTTTGCCATCAGCCCCGAACCGAATGCGTTTTCAATCGAAGTCGTCATCGATACAACGTTGCCGTCTTTATCCACAACCACCAAATGGCTGGTGGACGGCAGCTCTACTGCCATGCCTTGCGCGTATGCCTTGCCAAACTTACCTGCCTGAATAGTTTCCAATGCCTTGTCAGCCTTGCGGATTTCTTCGGCACGCGGTTTCAAATAAGCCTGAGAAATCAGGGCGCGGGTCGGGACGTTGACAAACGCAGGATCGCCGACATAATAATCACGGTCGGTAAACGCAATCCGCGACGCATCGCCTATCCAGCGCCAACTGTGGATATTTTCCGCGCCTAACGCCTTCATATCCTGATTTTGCAGGACGCCCAAAATCTCGCCCAAAGCAATCGCGCCCGAACTTGGCGCGCCCATGCCGCAGACTTCGTATTCACGATACGGCGCGCAAACCGGTTCGCGCTCGATAACGCGGTAGTTTTTCAAATCCGCCATGCTGATTTTGCCGGGATTATCCACAGCACCGGTAACGGCACGGACAATATTCTGCGCCTGCATTCCCTGATAAAACGGCGCACTGCCTTTTTTCGCCAACAGGCGTACGGAACGCGCAAATTCAGGGTTTTTCAACACCGTTCCCGCTGCCAAAGGCTTGCCGTCGGGCAGGAAATACGCGGCGGTTTGCGGATAACGTTTCAAAGGCTCCAAATTTTGCTCGATGGATTTCGCCATGCGCGGTGAAACGGTAAAGCCTTGTTCCGCCAAAGCAATCGGTTTGTCAAACAGGCTTGCCCACGGCAATTTGCCGTAATGCTTATGGACATCTTCCAGCAGCTTCGGAATCCCCGGCACACCGACCGAACGGCCGCCAACAACAGCTTTCATAAAGCCCATCGGTTTGCCGTTTTCATCCAAAAAAAGCGCCGGCGTTGCCGCTTTCGGCGCCGTTTCTCGGGCATCAAACGTCGTCAGTTTTTTCGCCTTATTGTCCCAATACACCAGAAACGCGCCGCCGCCCAAACCGGAAGACTGCGGCTCGGTCAGCCCCAAGGTCGTCTGCATGGCGATCATCGCATCTATCGCGCTGCCGCCGCGTTTCAAAACCTCGTATCCCGCCTCGGTCGCCAACGGATTGGCAGACGCCGCCATATAATGCTTGGCGCGGATCAATTTCTGCTCGGTCAGCCCCGTCCCTTGTTCCGGCGCATGGTTATCCACAGATACGGAGGGCAGGGCAACTTGAGGTTTCAGAGCCGGCTGTTGCGCACAAGCGGCCAAGACCAAAACAGGTAATAACTTAATACCAAAGGAAAATTTCATATTCACTCCATAAATTTAAATATTTTCAGACGGCCTTTTCCCAACTTGAACAAGAGGAAATATGAAAATATTCAGAAATAAAAAACCATTTGACTATTTCCCTACTCAATCAGTTCCGATTGGAGAAGTATAAAACAAGCTAAGATTGTGCACAGGCGAAAATTTATCCACAGAATGAAGCGGCAGAAAATTTTTATCCACATATGCAAACAAGGCCGACCATACTTTATCCTCATCAAAAAATATCAGCTAAGTATTTGAAAAATTGTTTTAATCAAAGTTATCAACAAGCTGTGGCAACACTCAATATCATCTTCTATTTATTATTTAAAATCTTATTTATAGTTTGTTTTCTCGAAGGCAAAGGCCGTCTGAAACGTAAAGGCATCTTTTCAAAAAATTAAAAAGTTAAGGATTGTTAAAAACGTGTAAATCAGCTAGAGTTACGCTTGATAAAATTAATCAATAACGGAGTTTCACGAAATGAAAGGCGACATTGGCGTAATCGGCCTTGCCGTAATGGGGCAAAACCTGATTCTCAACATGAACGACAACGGCTTTAAAGTTGTCGCATACAACCGTACGACCAGCAAAGTAGATGATTTTTTAAACGGTGCAGCCAAAAATACCAATATTATCGGCGCATATTCACTGCAAGATTTGGTTGATAAATTAGAAAAACCGCGCAAAATCATGATGATGGTACGTGCCGGTTCTGTTGTTGACGATTTTATCGAACAACTCGTTCCGCTTTTGGACGAAGGCGACATTATTATTGACGGCGGCAATGCCAATTATCCCGATTCCACCCGCCGCACACACGAGCTGGCGGCAAAAGGCATCCGCTTTATCGGCGCAGGCGTTTCCGGCGGCGAAGAAGGCGCGCGTCACGGCCCGTCCATTATGCCCGGCGGCGACGAAGCCGCATGGCCTGCTGTCAAACCAATTTTCCAAGCGATTGCCGCCAAAACCCCGCAAGGCGAACCCTGCTGCGACTGGGTCGGCCGCGACGGCGCGGGCCATTTCGTCAAAATGGTGCACAACGGCATCGAATACGGCGATATGCAGTTGATTTGCGAAGCGTACCAATTCATGAAAGACGGCTTGGGTCTGAGCTACGATGAAATGCACCGCATTTTCAGCGAATGGAACCAAACCGAACTGAATTCTTATCTGGTTGAAATCACCGCCGCGATTTTGGGCTACAAAGATGAAAACGGCGAACCTTTGGTTGAAAAAATCCTCGATACCGCCGGTCAAAAAGGCACGGGCAAATGGACCGGCATCAACGCCCTCGATTTGGGTATCCCGTTGACCCTGATTTCCGAAGCCGTGTTTGCACGTTGCGTTTCTGCGTTCAAAGACCAACGCGTCCAAGCAAACAGCCTGTTTGGCAAAACCATTACCCCGATTGAAGGCGACAAAGCCGCATGGGTGGATGCTTTGCGCCAAGCCCTGTTGGCATCTAAAATTATTTCTTATGCACAAGGCTTCATGCTCATCCGCGAAGCCAGTGAAAACAATGATTGGGCATTGAATTACGGCAACACCGCCCTCTTGTGGCGTGAAGGCTGCATTATCCGCAGCGCCTTCTTGGGCAACATCCGCGACGCATACGAAGCCAATCCTGATTTGGTCTTCTTGGGTTCCGATCCTTATTTCAAAGGCGTATTGGAAACCTGTCTGCCTGCATGGCGCAAAGTGGTGGCCAAAGCGATCGAGTGCGGTATTCCGATGCCTTGCATGGCTTCTGCGATTACCTTCCTTGACGGCTACACTTCCGCGCGCCTGCCGGCCAACCTGTTGCAAGCCCAACGCGACTACTTCGGCGCGCACACCTACGAGCGTACCGACAAACCGCGTGGCGAATTCTTCCATACCAACTGGACAGGTAAAGGCGGCGATACCGCTTCAACCACATACGATATTTAATTTGCCCGGGCAAACAAAAGGCCGTCTGAGTATTTCAGACGGCCTTTTTATAGGGTTATCCACAATGAAAAATGAAGCAATTTATAGTATTTGATAGATAACTTTATGAAATAAATAAAGATTAATAAAGGCCGTCTGAATGTTTCAGACGGCCTTTAAAATTGTTCACAACCTTATCAACAGGTTTTCCATAGATTAAACCAGATTTTGCGGATTGCCGGCCACGAAGCGGTTGATGTTGTCCAAAAGGATGTCAAACAGGCGGTTGGCGGCCTCTTGGCTTGCCCATGCGATGTGTGGCGTGACGATGAGGTTGGGCAGTCGGGCTTTCAGCAGAGGATTGCCGTCGCGTGGTGGCTCTTGTGTCAACACGTCAAAACCTGCCCCGCCGATTTGGCCGTATTTCAACGCCGCAACCAAAGCGGCTTCATCGACCAAGCCGCCGCGCCCGCAGTTGATGAGGATGGCGCCGGGTTTCATTTGCTGCAATTCGGCTTCGCCTATCATGTTTGCCGTTTGCGGCGTAAGCGGACAATTAAGCGACACGACATCGGCGGAGCGGATGGCTTCGTCAAAGGAAACATAGCCGTCGCGGACGCTTTGGGCATTTTTATGTTCGGCGAACACGACATTCATTTTGAAAGCCTGTGCATAAGTTGCCAGCGTTTTACCGATATTGCCGCGACCGAAAATCGCCAGCGTTTTGCCGTTCAAATCGCGCATCGGTGCGCCGAGGTGGCAGAAAAACGGCGAGTTTTCCCACAAGCCTGCCGCAACATCGCGCTGATAGGCAGGCAGGTTGCGCATCAGGGTAATCATCATCATAAACGCGTGTTCCGCCACGGATTCATTGCCGTAAGCGCGGATATTGCACACTGCCGTGCCGTTTTGTTTGGCGGCCTCAACGTCCACATTGTTGACGCCTGTCGCAGTAACGGCAACCAGCTTGAGTTGTGGATTTTCGGCAAAGGCTTGGGCGGAAATTACGACTTTGTTGGTAATCACAATGTCCGCGCCGTGGATACGCGCTAGCGTTTCGTGCGCTTCGGTTGTGCCGTAGCTGCTTAATGTGTGTGGAAAATCAAATTCAAACGGACGGTTGACGAGGGTATCGCGGTCGAGGACGACAATATGGAGCGGGTTCATAAAATTCCTATCAAAAATAAAATATCGATTTATAAAATCTAAACTAGGATAAAGGATTTAAAATATACGCGTCAGTTGATAATAATTATTATGTATCGATTAAAACATCAATGTATCAGGAAAACAAAATGATTAAAACCATTACATTTGCTATTTTGCATTTCAGCGTTGCATTTAGTGTCGCCTATATTCTGACCGGCAGTATCGGTGTTTCCAGCGCGGTGGCTTTGGTAGAACCCATCGTCAATACCGTCGTCTTTTATTTTCATGAAAAAGCGTGGAACCGCTACGAGAAAAACAAATCCGAGAAGCAAAAATTGTGGGTGCCTCTGCATCAGTGCGGCTAAAGTTTCAGACGGCCTTTTGCTTGATTAAAACCGGTTATGCCTTTGCGGTTCGGCCATCGCCATAAAAATGCCAAACCCTAAAATAGAGTAAGACTTTACGAAGGCTTCATGAAGGTAAAAATGCTAAAATACGCTATTCTTGCAAACCCATTCAGACGGCCTCAATGCTCACCGATTTAGAAAAAAACGCTATCCGCGACCATTACCAAAACATCGGCAAAAACCTGCCCGGTTTCCGTCCGCGCGCTTCGCAGCGGGAAATGATTGCGGCGATTGCCAACGCTTTTTCGCGGACGTTGACGCGTGAAGAAGGCGAAGAAGCGCCCAAACGCGAGGGTGAGAGCATTGCCGTGATCGAAGGGCCGACCGGCGTGGGCAAATCGTTGGCCTACCTTTTGGCCGGCGGCATCATGGCGCAAACACGCGGCAAACGGTTGATCGTCAGCAGCGCGACGGTGGCTTTGCAGGAGCAGTTGGTTGACCGTGATTTGCCGTTTCTGGTCGAAAAAAGCGGTTTGGAGCTGACCTTTGCGCTTGCCAAGGGGCGTGGCCGTTATCTTTGCCCCTACAAACTCTATCAACTGACGCAAAACAATGCCCAGCAAAACCTGCTTGGTTTTGAAGCGCCGGAAGTGTTGTGGGACAGCAAACCCAAGCCGGAAGAACTGAACCTGCTGCGCGACATTGCCGATGAATTTTCCGCCCGCCGCTTTAATGGCGACCGCGACACTTGGCCGGAAAAAATCGATGACGCGATTTGGCTCAAAGTGACCAACGACCGCCACGGCTGCCTGAAATCCGCCTGTCCCAACCGTCCGGAATGCCCGTTTTACCTGGCGCGCGATGTTTTGGAAACCGTCGATGTCGTCGTTGCCAACCACGATCTTCTGCTTGCCGACATCAGCATGGGCGGCGGCGTGATTCTGCCTGCGCCCGAAAACAGTTTCTATTGCATAGACGAAGCGCACCACCTGCCCAAAAAAGCCCTCAGCCGTTTTGCCGCCGAACATTCATGGAATATTGCCGTTTGGACGCTGGAAAAACTGCCGCAGTTGACCGGCAAAATTGCCGCGCTGACCGATAAAGCCGAACTTGCCAACCTTGCCGACGAAGCTGCCATATCCTTGCTCGACAGTCTGCACGAATGGCAGTTTCACTTGGCGGAAGAGCCGTCTTTAAGTCTGGGGTCGTCTGAAAACGACAGGCGGAAACACAGCGAACCGACTTGGCTGTGGGAAGACGGCAAAATCCCCGAAGGCCTTGAAACCACGGTTTCCAATACGGCCATTGCTGCACGCAGCCTGCTCAAACACGTTATCGGCCTGAACGATGCGCTTTCCGCCGCCCGCCGCGAAAAAGAGCAGGACGGCGCGCTCATCGACCGCCTGACCAGCGAGTTCGGCCTTTTTATCGCCCGTATCGAACAAATCAGCGCAGTTTGGGATTTGCTCTCCACCGTTCCCATCGAGGGCGAAGAGCCGTTGGCGAAATGGATAACCCGCCGTGCCGACGACAAAAACGACTATATTTTCAACGCCAGCCCCATCAGCAGCGCATCCCACCTTGCCAACAGCCTGTGGCGGCGCGCGGCAGGCGCGGTGTTGACTTCGGCTACCCTGCAATCGCTCGGCAGCTTCAACCTGATTTTGCGCCAAACCGGCCTATTATGGCTGCCTGAAACCACCACGCTCGCTTTGGAAAGCCCGTTTAATTTCGATGCGCAAGGCGAGCTGTATATTCCGCCGGTGCACGCCAGCCCCAAAGATCCTGATGCGCATACGGCCGCCATTGTCGAATGGTTGCCGAAGCTGGTTTCGCCGGTTGAAGCCATCGGCACGCTGGTGTTGTTTTCCTCGCGCAAGCAAATGCAGGATGTCGCCTTACGACTGCCTGACGAATACTTGCCGCTTCTGCTTGTTCAAGGCGAGTTACCCAAGGCCGTTCTTTTACAAAGGCACCATCAAGCCATTGCCGAAGGCAAAGCCAGCATTATTTTCGGCCTCGACAGTTTTGCCGAAGGCCTTGATCTGCCCGGTACGGCCTGCGTGCAAGTCATTATTGCCAAGCTGCCGTTTGCGATGCCGGACAACCCCATCGAGAAAACCCAAAACCGTTGGATTGAACAACGCGGCGGCAATCCCTTTATCGAAATTACGGTGCCTGAAGCCAGCATCAAACTGATCCAAGCCGTCGGCCGCCTTATCCGTACTGAACAGGATTACGGCCGCGTGACCATCCTCGACAACCGTGTCAAAACGCAACGCTACGGCCAGCAATTATTGGCCTGTCTGCCGCCGTTTAAACGGATAGGGTAGTTGTGGATAATTTAAAAAAACAAAGGCCGTCTGAAACCAAATGTTCAGACGGCCTTTTATTCTTTTCAAGCTATAAATCCAATTTCATGACGGATACGGTTTCCCCGTTGTGCCAAGTCTGGGTGATTTCTTTCCAGCCGAACTTTTCATACACGGCCTGCACATCCGGCGTATAGAGAAACAGATGCGGCAAACCCAGTTTGCGTGCTTTATCCAGACAAAACGAGACCAGCTGCCTGCCTACGCCCAAACCTCGAAACTGCGGCAAAACGAACACATCGCCCAGCCAATATTCGTATTCGGGAAAACACGCCATATCAAACCGCTTCAATGCCGCCGAACCCATCAGCCGCCCTTCCTTATCCACAGCCGCAAACGCCAGCGGCAAGTCATCCCCATCGAGGCACTGCGCGTAATACGCACGGATTTTGTCCAGAGACGACCACGGCGCAAAATCGTGCCATTCCTCAAACAGAGCGAGGGATAAAGGCTCGACAAATTCAGGCTTCAGACGGCATATGTTCATATCGGGTCCTCTTGTTGTACCGAATAGGGATAGTTTTTACAGTATAGGCCGTCTGAAAGGTTAACACATTTTAAAAAATCAGCGTAAAACACGATAAACCCGCCGCCAGTCCCATTCAAATCACTTATAATTCTGCCCATACCGCACACAAACAAAAGAAGAACATCATGGCCAAGAAATTTCCCATTTTTCCGAAAAATCCCGAGCGTATCTGCTGGGGTTGCGACAAATACTGCAAAGAAGACGATTTGCAATGCGGCAACGGTTGCGAACGCATCCAACACCCCATCGAGTTGGACGGCCGCGACTGGTATAAAAAAGGCGACTGGAGCAATTTGTTGAGCGAAGAGCAGCAAATCGAACTTGGATTGAAAGAAGCGCCCAAGCCGGCTAAACCGCATATCAAACTGCCTTTGAAAAACAAAACGGCTTAAACAGCATGCCGTAAACAAACGAAATAAAAAGGCCGTCTGAAACCTGAAAAACAGGGTTTCAGACGGCCTTTGCGTTGTCGGATTATGCCTTCACATAATGCACAAACGCGTATTCGATGCCTTTGGCGGAAACATGGTTTTCCCGAGAGGCTTCTTGCCATGTTTCTGTGGAAAACTCAGGAAAAAACGCATCGCCGTCCACATCCAAACCGACTTCGGTCAAGCGCAAATCTGTGGCAATCGGCAGGGCTTGTGCATAAATTTGCGCACCGCCCATGATGATGACTTCTTCAACCCCCTGACACAAAGCCAGTGCATCTTCCAAAGAAGCCGCCGTTTGCGCGCCTTCGGCCTGATAAGCTTGGCGGGTGATGACGATATTTTGACGGCCGGGCAGCGGTTTGCGCGGCAGCGATTCCCATGTTTTGCGGCCCATAATGACGGGTTTGCCGGTGGTGTATGATTTGAAAAAGGCAAAATCTTCGGGCAAATGCCAAGGCATGGTGTTGTTGATGCCGATACAGCGGCGGGCGGCGTAGGCGGCGATAAGGGTGATTTTCGGCATGATAAATAAAATCCGTTTGTAAAATAAAATGATTATAGCGGAGGGGACTTTGAATAGACTGAATACCCGATATTTTAAAAATGTTTCAATATTTATAAAATCAATATTCAAAATGCTTGATTTTGACAAAAATCATTTATTGTTCATTTTTTTAGGGATATGATAAATATCATACCAAATAAAAAGGAAAGGAAAAAATGATGAGAACCCTCCGCATTTCTGCTTTGACGGCTTCCCTGTCTTTGATGTTGGCTGCCTGCGGCGGCGCAACAAGCGGCTTGTCAAATGCCGTTACCGAGCCGCTCAATCCGCATCCGAAAGGCGTGTTGTCCGTTGAATTGAACGAATCCGTCCCTGAAAACGGTACGTTGGACCTGACAGCCAACGGTAAAACGCAAACCCTGCAAAAAGGTGACAAACTCGATACCGGCTTTTTGAAAACCGATAAAGTATCCTCTTACGACTACGCCCAAAAAATCAAGGTAAACGGCCAAGTCATCACTTTGGAAACAGGCGACTTCCAAGTGTATAAACAAAATTATTCCTCTGTTGCCGCGCGTTACGCCAAACAAAAAGCCGATGACGCAGGCAAGCTGCAAAACCTCGATACATACACATTTACCGTCGGCGAAGTCCAAGGCGATGAAACAGCGTATAGCAATTTGCCCAAACAAGGCAGCTATCAGTATTCGGGTATCGCGTTTAACGGCGACGACCGCAGCGGCCGTCTGAAATACACCGTCGATTTCGATAAAAAACAAGGTTACGGCAACATCAGCAGCATGGCTTCCCACAATAATGTCAACCTGCTTGCCGCAGGCATTGCCAATAACAACGGCAAAGCCGCCATCAGCGGTAAAACCAGTTTGAACGGTGTCGAAAACGGCCGTTACGATTTGAAACTCTTCGGTCCGCAGGCTGAAGAAATTGCCGGTAAGGCGCAAATCAAAATTGGCGATTCCACCAAAGAAATCGGTTTGGCCGGTAAGAAAGAATAGGAAAAAGGCCGTCTGAAAGGTTCAGACGGCCTTGTTATTATCCAGAAAAGCAACGGCTCAAATTGTTGCTTTTTTCATGCCAACCTCAATTACAGGCTGCCCAAGATAATGCGCAATACGCGGCGCAACGGCTCGGCAGCGCCCCACAAGAGTTGGTCGCCGACAGTGAACGCGCTGATGTATTCGCCACCCATTTCCAGTTTGCGGATACGGCCGACAGGAACAGACAGCGTGCCGGTAACTTTAGCAGGCGTCAGCTCGTGGATGCTGGCTTCTTTTTCGTTGGGGATGACTTTCACCCAGTCGTTTGCACCTGCCAAGATGGCTTCGATTTCAGAAACAGGCAGGTCTTTTTTCAGCTTCAGGGTAATGGCTTGGCTGTGGCAGCGCATAGAGCCGATGCGCACGCACAAGCCGTCGATTACGGTCGGATTGTCGTTGCGGCCGAGGATTTTGTTGGTTTCCACGCCGCCTTTCCATTCTTCTTTGGACTGGCCGTTGCCCAAATCCACGTCAATCCACGGAATCAGGCTGCCGGCGAGCGGTACGCCGAAGTTGGCTTTCGGATAGTCTTCGCTGCGCAGGAAATCGGACACTTTGCGGTCGATGTCGAGAATCGCACTGGAAGGATCGGCAAGCTCGTCCGCTACTTGGGCGTGAATCGCGCCCATACCGCTGATGAGTTCGCGCATGTTTTTCGCACCCGCGCCGGAAGCGGCTTGGTAGGTCATGCTGGTTGCCCATTCGACCAAATCGTTTTGGAACAGGCCGCCCAAAGCCATCAGCATCAGGGAAACGGTACAGTTGCCGCCGATGTAGTTTTTCACGCCGTTTTCGAGGCCGTTGTCGATGACGTTGCGGTTGACCGGGTCGAGGACGATAATCGCGTCGTCTTTCATGCGCAGGGAAGAAGCCGCATCAACCCAGTAGCCGTTCCAGCCGCTGTCGCGCAGGGGTTGAAACACGGATTTGGTGTAATCGCCGCCTTGGCAGGTAACGATAATGTCCATTTTTGCCAATTCGGCAACATCGTTGGCATCCAACAATGTTTTGGCCGCCTGACCGAAATCAGGGGCAGCGCCGCCGACGTTGGAAGTGGTAAAGAAAAACGCTTCGGGAATGTGGGCGAAGTCGTTTTCTTCTTTCATACGCTGCATCAAAACAGAGCCGACCATACCGCGCCAGCCGATGAAACCTACTTTCATGTGTTACTCCTTACAAAGAAAATCCAGATAAGTTTATAGTGCATTAACAAAAATCGGAACGGCATCGCCTGCCGCTTTGTTCAGATTTTTGTTAACCCACTATAAAAAAGGGGAAAACAAACGTTTTAACGCCGTCTGCGGAAAATGTAAAGGTTTTTATCGAAAATTTTTAGAATGATGGGAAAATAGGTTAAGATGGCAATGAAATTGCATTTCATTAATGGTACAGAGGAAGATTAAATGAGCGAAATCAATTTGTCGGATTTGCCTCGAACAGAAATAGTAGATGTCCATATTGCTTCGCCGGGGGCGAGGGTTGCGGCATATTTGTTGAATAATCTGTTTACTTTTTTGATATGGTTGCCATTCATTGTGATGGTAGTTTTCACTTTAGATGAAAGCAAAGAATTAGTTTCGGAATCTTCTCTTTTTAATACCCCTGAATATTTTGCCATAACATTTTTTATTTCTTTGGCTGTTTATTTGGTTTTCGGTATCTTCCAACTGTATTACATGAGCCGGGACGGTCAGTCTTTAGGTAAAAAAATTATGGGCATACGCGTGTTAAAAAGTGACGGGAATAATCCAG
Source organism: Neisseria mucosa (assembly GCF_013267835.1). NCBI lineage: Bacteria > Pseudomonadati > Pseudomonadota > Betaproteobacteria > Neisseriales > Neisseriaceae > Neisseria > Neisseria mucosa. The sequence goes on along the minus strand of NZ_CP053939.1, from coordinate 1,790,813 downwards.
GTTTTGAAGGAACGGTTTTAATCCGCGAAGTTGTTTGGGCGCTTGCTGTTGGTGTTGTGGTAACTATTGTATCGTTGGCAATAAGTGACACGGGTGGAAACCTGATTTCTCTGCTTATAGCCTTCATCAACTTCATCATGCTCTTCTCCGTCAAACGCGACCGCCGCACGCTCTACGATATGCTGGCCGATACGGTTGTCGTCCAACTGCCGCCGCGCCGATAAATCGCTTTTTTGTGTTAAAATCAGCACTTTCCAACATAGGCCGTCTGAAAAATCGCTTTCAGACGGCCTTTCGACACGCTATTGATTCCATGAAAAAACATTTGTACCGCATCACGCTCGTCAGCATTGCCGTGGCCATTCTTGCCGCCTGTCCGAGCAAAAGCATTAAAAACCTTCCCGAAACCGACACCAGCATTATCAAAGGCCCCGACCGCCCCACCGGTACGCCCGATCCCGTCGGGACGACAGTGAGCGGGGGAGGAGCAAACTACACCGTAGTTTCCTACAACGAATTGCCGCACTGGGACCTCCAACACTTTACCAAAAGCCTGCAATCTTTCCGCTTAGGCTGTGAAAAACTCAAAAACCGCCAAGGCTGGCAGGACGTTTGTATCCAAGCCATGCAAACGCCGGCGCACCATTTCCAAGCCAAGCACTTTTTCGAGCGCTATTTCACCGCATGGCGCGTTGACAATGGCGGCAATCCTGCCGGCACCATTACCGGCTATTACGAACCGGTCCTGCACGGCGACGACAAGCCCACAAGCCAATCCCGTTTCCCTATTTACGGCATTCCGAACGATTTTGTTTCCGTTCCGTTGGCTGCAAACTTGAGAGGCAGTAAAGCCACCGTCCGCATCCGCCAAACCGGCCAAAACAGCGGCGTCATCGACAATAGCGGCACATACACGGCCGATTTGTCCAGATTCCCGATTACAGCACGCAGCACTGCGCTGAAAGGCCGTTTTGAAGGCAGCCGTTTTGTCCCTTACTACACCCGCAGCCAAATCAACGGCGGCGCACTTAACGGCAAAGCGCCGATTTTGGGTTACGCAGATGATCCGGTCGAACTTTTCTTTATGCACATTCAAGGTTCAGGCCGTCTGAAAACACCATCCGGCAAATACATCCGCGTCGGATTTGCCGATAAAAACGAACATCCGTATGTTTCCATCGGCCGCTATATGGCGGACAAAGGCTATCTGCCGCTGGGTCAGACCAGCATGCAGGGCATCAAGGCCTATATGAAGCAAAACCCCGGCCGCCTTGCCGAAGTTTTGGGGCAAAACCCAAGCTACGTTTTCTTCCGCGAGCTGACCGGCAGCGGCGATTCCGGCCCGGTGGGCGCATTGGGTACGCCGTTGATGGGCGAATACGCCGGTGCCATCGACCGCCACTACATCACGCTTGGCGCACCGTTATTTGTCGCCACTGCCCATCCGATCACCAAAAAAGCCCTCAACCGTCTGATTATGGCGCAAGATACCGGCAGCGCGATCAAAGGCGCGGTCCGTGTGGATTATTTCTGGGGTTATGGCGACGAAGCAGGCGAAGTGGCCGGCAAAATGAAAACCACCGGCTATGTATGGCAGCTTTTGCCCAACGGCATGAAACCGGAATACCGTCCATAAACAGCGGTTTAAAAAAAGGCCGTCTGAAACCAAGATTCAGGTTTCAGACGGCCTTTTTATTTCGTAAAAATGCGGCAGGTTTTAAAAACCTGCCGCGGTATGGGGACATACAGCTCGGACGGTAAGCCGGGTTCTGTCGCGGACAGTCATTCCTCTAGGCACATCATTGCTGGTGTGCTCAAGCAACCTACCCGAACGCTCGGCGAGCAGCGTCATCGCGTTCTGTTTGGTCTTGCTCCGAATGGGGTTTAGCCTGCTGCGCTTTGTTACCAAATGCACGGTGCGCTCTTACCGCACCTTTTCACCCTTACCTGTTTTGCCCGAAGGCAATCATCGGCGGTATTGCTTTCTGTTCCACTTTCCGTCGCGTTGCCGCGCCCGGCCGTTAGCCGGCATTCTGCTCTGTGGAGCCCGGACTTTCCTCCCCGTATGCCTTACGCGATACGCGGCGACTGTCTGTCCGACCTGTATGAGGTGCGGATTATAACACAGCCGCCATAGGGTTCAGACGGCCTAAATATTTATTTTTTCTTTTTAAATGCTATTTCGGTCAAACCCAATTCCTGTGCTTTTTTGCGGACTGCGGATTCGGGCATTTCGCGTGCCAGGCGGCTGGTGCAGTATTCGGTCATGGTGGTAGCGCAGGCTTTGAAGTTGCCGGTAAAGTCGCTGGCGGCACTCAAAAACGGGATGAGGCGGCCGGCCATGATTTCTTCGGCCGGTGCGTCTGTTTGGGCGGATACGCGTCCGGACTCGACCGCCGAGAAGATTTGTTCGGTAAAGCGTCGGGCGAAGTTTTCTTCTGTTTGGCAGTCTTGGAATGCGGTGTTTTCATGTTGGCAGACAAGGGTAACTTCGCCTTGCGCTTCTTGCAGCGGTTCGGCCAAATCAAGTTTGAGGGTTTGCTTGTCGGTTTGCAGCCAGGCGGTGCGGCCTTGGGTTTTGATGATTTTGCCGTAAACGCCGATGGCATCGTTTTGGGGGATGTTTTTCTGTTCGGCAAGTTGCTGGGCCGAGAATAAGGGGGCTTGTTCGGCAAATGCGCCGCCGGTTTCGTGTTTGAAGTAGGCGGCGAGGTCTTGTTTGATGAGGGCTTGGGTCAGCAGTTTTTCGCCTTCGGTCAGGCGGTGTGCAAAGCCGTGTGTTTTGGGGGCGGATGCGGCATCCGTGGTGGTCTTGGTGTCCGGTGTGCAGGCGCTCAGGAGTAAAAGCAGGGGAAGGATGTATTTCATGGTTGGTCTCTCAACAGGCCGTCTGAATATATGGTTTCAAACGGTCAGCGTTGTTTATCGATAACGATAAACCCGGCGGGGATAAACGGGATAGGCCGGGTGATTGTGGACGGGTTCGCTGTCTTGATAGATGACGGTCGTCCCGGGCGGGGCGTTGATGGTCACGGTTTTGTTGACGGTGGTTTGCGCGTGGACGGGCAGGTCTAAGACGGCGGTTCGCCCGTACGGAGTCTCGGTATAGACGCACGCGCTTAGAAGCAAGGCGGCACTCAGGACGGCAGTTTTCATGTTTCAGCCGGCCTTATTTGAGCAGGTTTTTCAAGGCCAGGCGCACGCCTTCGCCGACTTCCGTGCCTTTGGGAATGCCTTTGGTGGCGGCTTTGGCTTCGCGCTCGTTGTAGCCGAGGGCAAGCAGGGTGTTGATGATGTCTTGGCTTTTGTCGGCAACGGCATCAGGGGCAAACAGGCCGTCTGAAACGGTATGGGATATGAGTTTGCCGCGCAGTTCCAACACCATGCGTTCGGCGGTTTTTTTGCCGATGCCGGGGGCGGAGGAGAGGCGTTTGACGTCTTCTTCGGCGACGGCTTGCGCCAGCTCGTCGGCATTCATGGCCGACAAAATGCCCAATGCAGTTTTGGCACCGATGCCGCTGACTTTGACCAGTTGGCGGAAGGTGGCGCGTTCCTCGGCCGAGGCGAAACCAAACAGCAAATGCGCGTCTTCGCGGATGACAAGCTGGGTGTAGAGATGGACGGTTTCGCCAACGGAAGGCAGGTTGTAGAAAGTCTGCATGGAAACGTCGGCTTCATAACCGACGCCGTTGACGTCGATAACGACCTGCGGCGGATTTTTCTCAATCAATTTGCCTGTGAGCCTGCTGATCATGGTGTTCCCCTGTGATTAAAAAAGGCCGTCTGAAACCTTGCAATCGGGTTTCAGACGGCCTTGTATTGTATCAAACTTCAGCGCTAACGCGGACGAAATCAGATGGCGGATGCCAGATTCAGATGACGGGCACGTTCGCCTGCTTCGGCGGCACGTTCTTGGCTGCTGAACGGACCCATTTTGACAACGTATTCGTAGTTGCGTTTTTCCAGCATGACTTTGCTGTCTGACGGCAGGCTTTGTGCGGCTTGGTTCAGATAAGCCTGCGCTTCGCGTTGGGTACCGAAGGATTTCAAATCAACAAAAAATTCTTTGTTGTTTGGGGAAACAATGGTTTGAGCGGCGGTTTGGCCGGGGATGATTTGTTCAACTTTAACGTTGGCCGTGCCTTGGTTGATGAAACCCAATTGTTGGGCGGCGGCGCGGGAAACATCGATGACGCGGTTGCCGTGGAAAGGGCCGCGGTCGTTGACACGGACGATGACGCTTTTGCCGTTTTGCATATTGGTCACGCGTGCGTAGCTGGGAATAGGGAGGGTTTTGTGGGCGGCGGAGAGGGCGTTCATATTGTAACGCTCGCCGCTGGAAGTTTTACGGCCGTGGAATTGGTTGCCGTACCATGAGGCTTTGCCGGTTTGGCTGAAAGAGGAAACTTGAGTCAGCGACGTGTAGCGTTTGCCGGCAACTTTATAACTGCGGTTGGCAGAAGGATGCAGTTTTTCGACTCGGACCACGCTGTCGGCAACGGCGGCATTGATGGAAAGGACGCCGATGGTGGCGGCGGCTAAGGAAAGGAGGGTTTTTTTGGTAAAAGTCAAAACGGGTTCCGTTCTTGAGTTGATAACGCAGCGGTTTCAGACGGCCTGTTGTTATACGCCGCCGACAAAACCGTTTTGCCGCCATGCTTCAAATAAAATCACGGCGACAGTATTGGAAAGATTCATGCTCCTGCTGCCGGGCATCATCGGCAGGCGGATTTTTTGTCCGGCAGGCAGGCTGTCGAGAATTTCGGCAGGCAGGCCGCGCGTTTCGGGACCAAACAGCAACACGTCGCCTTCGCGGAAGGAAACTTCGTCGGGGCGGGTAGAGCCTTTGGTGGTCAGCGCGAAAATGCGGCGGCCTTCGAGTGCCTTGAGGCAGTCTTCGAAATTCTCATGTACCGTCAGTTTGGCAAACTCGTGATAATCCAAACCCGCGCGTTTCATTTTGGACGAATCCAGAGGGAAACCAAGCGGCTTGACCAAGTGCAAATCTGCACCGGTATTGGCGCACAGGCGGATGATATTGCCCGTATTAGGCGGGATTTCGGGTTGGTACAAAACTATGGTAAACATATAAATCAATCACTTATAGAGTGGCATAATGCCGAAATGTTCCATGGGTGTCAAAAACTTTAAGCTATTTTTTCATTGGCGGACGCGCCAAACTCCAGCAAAAAATCTTACCTGCGCCTGATTTTTTCAGCGTTTTCGCCAATTCGTCCAAAGTCGAGCCGGTGGTGAAGACATCGTCAATTAACAGAATATTACACGCCTTCGGCAATTCGGCTTTGATTTTAAATGCATTCTTGATATTTCGCCGACGTTCGTCGCTTTTCAGCGTACTTTGCGGCTCGCCATGCCGTCTGAAAACTGCGTGGCGCGGCAGCAGCGTCCAGCCGTAGCGTTTTGCCAAAATATCCGTCAACGCCTCGCTTTGGTTGAATCCGCGCTTGAGCCGCCGCTCTTTGCTCAAAGGCATGGGCAGGACGAAATCGAAGTGTTCCGCCGCCAGCCAGCCGGGTGCGTTTTGGCACATCAAATCCGCCAACGGACGGCTCATGCCCAAGTCGGCCAAGTGTTTCAGCTCGCGTATCATGCTGCTGACGGGCGGTTCGTAATACAGCGAGGCCCACATTCTATCAAATGCGGGCGGCTTTTTCTGACAACCGCCGCATACCGCCCCGCCCGTGACATGGCGGAAACACAAAGGACAGCTTTGTGCCGCGTCGATAAAATATTCCGTCAAATCGTTTGCGCAGCCTCGGCAAAGGCCGTCTGAAACGGAATCGTGGCATAATACGCAACGTCGCGCATTGAGCCGTTTCAAATTGCGCCACCAAGAAAGAACATTCATGCCACACTCCGCCAAAAAAGTTTATCTGATACACGGTTGGGCGGCGAACCGCCATGTATTCGACGATTTGATACCGCGCCTGCCTGCCGGTTGGGACGTCCGCGCGCTTGATTTGCCCGGACACGGCGATGCGCCTTTTGCCGAGCCGTTTGATATTGCCGCCGTTGCCGAAGCCTTCGCCGGACAAATCGACACGCCGGCACACATTCTCGGCTGGTCGCTGGGCGGACTGGTTGCCCTGTATCTGACCGCGCTTTATCCCGACAAAATCCGATCGCTCTGCCTGACGGCAAGTTTTGCCCGACTGACTGCCGACACGGATTATCCCGAAGGCTTGGCGCAACCTGCCTTGGGCAAGATGGTCGGCGCATTTCAGCAGGATTATGCCAAACATATTAAACAGTTTCTACAACTGCAACTGCTGCACACGCCGCATTCAAGCGAAATCTTAAACCGGGTGCTGCCCGATTTGGCGCACTGCGGCACGCCTTCCGCCTTACAGGCCGCGCTTGAAGCGGTCAACCATGCCGATGCGCGTCCGCTGTTGTCGCTGATTCAAACGCCGTCATTGCTGGTGTTTGGACAGAAAGACGCCATCACGCCGCCGCGCATGGGTGAATATTTACACCGCCATTTGAGCAACAGCGAGCTGGTCCTTATCGACAAAGCCGCACACGCGCCCTTTTTAAGCCATGCCGACGAGTTTGCCGAAATTTACCGCAATTTTGTCGAAAAGGCCGTCTGAAATAGCCTTAAACCATAAAAACATTGCCGGGCAAAGCCCGCTGACACGACCTACCATGACCGAACAAGACAAACGCTGGCAGATTCACCGCCATCTCGCCCAAGACACCGACGAGCGCCTGCAGCTGGTCCGCAATGCACCCAAACGCATCATGCTGATTGGTGCCGATGCCGATATCAGCCGCAGCCTGCTGGCCGCGCGTTATCCCAACGCCGTGTTTGAAGAATACGATCCGAATGCCGATTTTTTGAAAACCGCCGCCGCCGCGCGCAAAGGCGGTTTCTGGCAGAAGCTGACCGGCAAAACCATCCCGCAGCATTGCCAAGCCCTGACTGTGCCGTTGCCCGAGGCATCCACCGATATGTTGTGGGCCAACCTCAGCCTCAGCCGCGCCGACGATATTTTGCCGGTATTGAAAAACTGGGCTACCGCTTTGAAAACCGACGGATTATTGTTTTTCACGCACTTTGGCCGCGACAGCCTGAGCGAGCTGACAGGCCGTCTGAACCATGAAGGCATCGAATGCGAAGCGCCCACGCTGATTGATATGCACGACTTGGGCGATATGCTCGCCGACAACGGCTTTTACGATCCGGTAACCGACACGGCGAAGCTTGAGTTGAGCTATAAAAAAGCCGGGACGTTTTGGCAGGACATGGAAACCTTGGGATTGTGGAATGCGTTGAAGTTCAGCAATCCGCAAGCGGCCAAGGAATGTGTGGATAAGATTTTTGCCAACGAAGGCCGTCTGAACATCACACTTGAAACCGTGTACGGCCATGCCGTGAAGAAATTGGTGTTGCCGCAAGGTGAGAACGTGGTGCAGTTTTTCCCGAAACGGCAGGGCTAGTTTGGCGGTCGTGCCGGTAGGGTTTACACCGCGATTGCGTATTGTCGAATGCGGTTTGGCGTTTGTATCGATCGTCTGTGCTGTTTAATATGTATGAAAAAGGCCGTCTGAAAACTCTTCAGACGGCCTTTTGTTTGATTCCAAATTAAGCCTGTTTGGCAGCCCATTCGGCCGGAGTGGCGGCAACGGAAATCGACAGCGCGTGCAATTCGTTGCTTTCAAGTTGCGGCTTGAGGCCGTCTTTAATCAGGCGGTGGCGGGCGAGGCGGGCTTTGCCTTCAAATGAGGAGGAAACGATGACGGCGAAGAAGTGATGGCCGTCGCCTTCGACTTCGACGTGTTCGCAAGGGGTAACACCTTCAATCAGGGTTTTGACTTGTTCGGGTAAAAGCATGGGGGTTCCTTGGGAAATGGTTTGCTTGTAAAAGAGGGCATTATACCGAATCTTGATAAAACAGGCCGTCTGAAAAACCAAACTTCGGGTTTCAGACGGCCTCGGTCTTTTGAAGCGTCAAATGCTTATTCGTACACTTTCAGCAGCTCGACTTCAAAAATCAAGGTTGCGTGCGGAGGAATCACGCCGCCGGCACCGTGTGCGCCGTAGCCCATTTCGGAAGGAATGGTCAGCTTGCGTTTGCCGCCTTCTTTCATGCCGCCGAAGCCTTCGTCCCAACCTTTAATCACTTGGCCGACGCCCAGAGTGATGGTCAGCGGTTGACGGCGGTCGAGGCTGGAGTCGAATTTGGTACCGTCTTCCAACCAGCCGGTGTAATGTACGGTGATTTCTTTGCCTTTGACGGCTTCTTTGCCGTGGCCTTCTTGCAAGTCTTCAATAATCAGGCTCATGATGTTCCTTTCGGATGTATGGTGAAAATCGGCTCAAGATTACCATATTGTGTGGAATCGTGAAACAAAGCCGTCCATATGGCCGGCAACAAAAAGGCCGTCTGAAACGGATTTTCAGACGGCCTTTGTTTTGTGCTAAACCTTATTTGTTGTCAGGTTGGGATTTGACATCGGTGGATACAGGCAGCTCAGGCATGGTTCGGGCAGATTCAGGAACATTGCCGGAGAGGGCTTTCAAGAAGGCAACGATGTTTTCAGTTTCTTCCGGAGCCAGAGTTTTACCCAATTGAGCTTTCGCCATGATGTTGACGGCTTTATCCAATTCCCAAACGCTGCCGTTGTGGAAGTATGGGTAGGTGCGTTCGACGTTTCTCAAGCCGGGAACACGGAAGAAGAATTCGTCTTCGGCTTTTTTGGTTACGTCCGCACGGCCTTTGTCGTGTTTAGGATCGTCAATGTGTTTCCAGTAAGGACCATCCACCAAACCGAATTTTTGGAACATGGTACCGCCCAAGTTGACGCCGTTGTGACAAGCGATACAGCCGTTGTCCATAAATGCGCGTACGCCTTTGCGTTCTTGTTCGCTCAGGGCAGATACGTTGCCTTTCAGGTAGTCGTCCCAACGGGTCGGGGTCAGCAGGGTACGTTCAAACGCGCCCAATGCGGTGGTGATGTTTTTGAAGGAAACGGCGCCGTCTTCAGGGAATGCGGCTTTGAATTTTTCTTGGTATTCAGGGATACCGGCGATTTTGGCGGCGGCATCGGCTTCGGTCGCGTTGGCCATTTCAACCGGGTTGAGCAATGGGCCGCCGGCTTGTTCTTCCACATCGGCTGCACGGCCGTCCCAGAATTGGCTGCCTAACAAGGCGGCATTCAGAGCAGTTGGGGAGTTACGGCCACCGAATTGGCTTTTGTGGCCCGCGCTGGTCGGCATGTTGTCTACGCCGGCAGTTGCCAAATTGTGGCAAGAGTTACAGCTGACGGTGTTGCCTTTGGACAGGCGGTTTTCGTATCAAAGTTGTTGGCCGAGTTTGACCTGTTCTTCAGTAAACGGACGAACTTTTTGCATTTCGGCTAAGTCAGGCAAAGGTTTGAACGTAGCTTGCGCGCGTTCCAACAGGGCTTTGTCTTCGGCAGAAATATCGGCGGAATTTTGAGGGGCCGAAACGGCGGCGGTGCTTGCGGCAGTATCGGCAGCGCTCGCGGCAGAAGCTGCTTGAGGGGTTTCGGTTGTTTGAGCCGTTTTCTCGCCGCAGGCGGTCAGCGCGGCAGAAACGGCCAAAGCCAAAGCGATTTGGTGGAGTTTTAAACGTGGCATAGGAGGGTTCCTTTGTTATGCGTTTGTTATGTCATGGATTGCTGATTGCACCAGCAATATGCCAACTATAAAAGATAAGGCGGTTTTAATTTTTGTTGTAAATCAACCTTTTAAATTTGATAAATTTTGAAAATATAACTGATAGAGAATTTTATACTATGGAACTTTTTTATTATTTATTTACAATTAGTTACTGTTTTTAAGGCTGTCTGAAAAAATAAAATTCAGACGGCCTTTTAGTTTTTATTGATTACGTTCGTTATTTTCTTTTAAAAAATCTTAATAAATATAGGGTTATTAAAAAATAAAAATAATTTGCATTATTAAACATAAAGCGTTATAAATGCGTTAACAAATGAACGTTTCACTTTAGAGTTTTTTATGCTGATTGCTTTATTGATTATGCTGCGTGAGGGCATCGAAGCCGCCCTGATCGTCGGCATTGTTGCCAGTTTTTTGAAACAGTCGGGACACAGCGAGCTGATGCCGAAGGTTTGGCTGGGCGTGTTTTTGGCTTCGGTCATGTGTTTGGGTATTGGTTACGGCATTCATTCCGCTACTGGCGAGATTCCGCAAAAAGAACAGGAATTGGTGGTCGGCGTCATCGGCCTGGTGGCCGTGGCCATGCTGACGTACATGATTTTGTGGATGAAAAAGGCCGCGCGTTCGATGAAACAGCATCTGCAGGATTCTGTTCAGACGGCCTTGAACCGCGGCAGCGGCCAGGGTTGGGCCTTGGTCGGCATGGCGTTTTTGGCTGTGGCGCGCGAAGGTTTGGAAAGTGTGTTTTTCCTGCTGGCCGTGTTCCAGCAAAGCCCGACGTGGTCTATGCCGATAGGCGCGGTGTTGGGGCTGTTGGCGGCGGTTGTCATTGGTACGCTGATTTATCAGGGCGGTATGCGCCTGAACTTGGCGAAGTTTTTCCGTTGGACGGGCGCGTTTCTGATTGTGGTGGCGGCCGGTCTGCTGGCTGGTTCGTTTCGCGCGCTGCATGAGGCCGGCGTATGGAATGTGATGCAGGATATTGCTTTCGACACATCGAAATATTTGCATGAAGACAGCCCTTTAGGCGTACTGCTCGGCGGTTTCTTCGGCTATACCGACCACCCGACCAAAGGCGAAGTCCTGATTTGGCTGCTGTATCTGGTTCCCGTCATGATTTGGTTTTTGCGCGGCAGCGCGCCGGCAAAAACGTTAACTAAATAAAAAGGAATGAAAATGAAAAAATTCAATCTGACTGCTTTGTCCGTAATGTTGGCTCTGGGTTTGACCGCGTGTCAGCCGCCTGAAGCCGAAAAAGCCGCGCCTGCCGCTTCAGGCGCATCCGCTGCCGCCAATGCCGACGGTTCGGTCAATATCGGTGTGAACGATACTGCCTGCGAACCGATGGAATTGACCGTCCCCAGCGGCCAAGTCGTGTTCAACATCAAAAATGACAGCGGCCGCAAGCTGGAATGGGAAATCCTCAAAGGCGTGATGGTGGTGGACGAGCGTGAAAACATCGCCCCGGGTTTATCCGACAAAATGACCGTTACCCTGCTGCCGGGCGAATACGAAATGACTTGCGGCCTGTTGACCAATCCGCGCGGCAAGCTGATTGTTACCGACAGCGGCTTCAAAGACACGGCCAACGAAGCCGATTTGGAAAAACTGGCACAACCTCTGGCCGACTATAAAGCTTATGTTCAGGCGGAAGCCAAAGAGTTGGTCGCTAAAACCAAAGCCTTTACCGAGGCCGTCAAAGCCGGCGACATCGAAAAAGCCAAATCCCTGTTTGCCGCCACCCGCATCCACTACGAACGCATCGAGCCGATTGCCGAACTCTTCAACGAACTCGACCCCGCCATCGACGCGCGTGAAGACGACTTCAAAGACGGCGCAAACGACGCAGCCTTCACCGGTTTCCACCGCATCGAACACGCCCTGTGGGTGAAAAAAGACGTATCCGGCGTGAAAGAGACTGCCGACAAACTGATGAAAGACGTTGAATCCCTGCAAAAAGAAATCGACGCCCTTTCCTTCCCGCCAAGCAAAGTGGTTGGCGGCGCGGCTGTTTTGATTGAAGAAGTGGCCGGCAGCAAAATCAGCGGCGAAGAAGACCGTTACAGCCATACCGACCTGAGCGACTTCCAAGCCAATGTGGAAGGCTCCAAAAAAATCGTTGATTTGTTCCGTCCGCTGATCGAAGCCAAAGACAAAGCGCTGTTGGAAAAAACCGATGCCAACTTCAAACAGGTTGAAGACATTTTGGCGAAATACAAAAAACAAGACGGCTTCGAGCTGTACGACAAACTGAGCGAAGAAGACCGCAAAGCCCTGCAAGCGCCAATTAATGCCTTGGCAGAAGACTTGGCCAAACTGCGCGGCATTTTGGGTTTGAAATAAGATAACGCGTTTTCAGACGGCCTTTGGATATTGAAAGGCCGTCTGAATCTTATTGCCGCCCACACAAATATGTTTGAAAACCGACCTTACTTCACACGATTGCAATCTTTCCGTTCCCTGCCAAGGAGCAGACCATGAGCCAAAACAAACAACCGGCACAACCCGAAAAACGAACCCTTTTCAAAACTGCCCTTGCCGCCGGCGCCATCGGCGTTGCCGGTTATTTTGCCGGTAAAAAACAAGGCGAAGCCGCCGCCGAGACCCAAAACAACCAACATTCCGAGCTGGCCTATCCGTGTTATGGCGAGCATCAGGCAGGCATCGTCACGCCACACCAGCTCTTCGGCATCATGTGTGCCTTTGACGTTACCGCCAAAGACGCCAAACAACTTGAAAACCTGTTCCGCGCCCTGACCGCCCGCATCGAATTCCTTACCCAAGGCGGCGAATACCAAGACGGCGACGACAAGCTCCCGCCTGCGGGCAGCGGCATCCTCGGTAAACAATTCCGCCCCGACGGACTGACAGTTACCGTCGGCGTCGGCAGCAGCCTTTTTGACGACCGCTTCGGCCTCAAAGACAAAAAACCGAAACACCTGCAGGAAATGCGCGACTTCCCCAACGACAAACTCCAAAAATCTTGGTGCGACGGCGACCTCAGCCTGCAAATTTGCGCATTCTCCCCCGAAACCTGCCAAGCCGCCCTACGCGACATCATCAAAAACACCGCCCAGTTTGCCGTCATCCGTTGGAGCATAGACGGTTGGCTCCCTAAAGCCGAACCCGGCGCCATTGCCGCGCGCAACCTTTTAGGTTTCCGCGACGGCTCCGGCAATCCCAAAGTCGAAGATCCCAAAGTCGCCGATCAAGTCCTGTGGACAGGCGTTGCCGCCAACAGCTTGGACGAACCGGCATGGACGAAAAACGGCAGCTATCAGGCCGTCCGCCTCATCCGCCACTTTGTCGAGTTTTGGGACCGCACCCCGATGCAGGAACAAACCGATATTTTCGGCCGGCGCAAATACAGCGGCGCGCCCATGGACGGTAAAAAAGAGGGCGACACCGCCGATTTCGCCAAAGACCCCGACGGCAAAATCACGCCCAAAGACAGCCATATGCGCCTTGCCAATCCGCGCGATCCGGAGTTCATGAAAAAACACCTGCTCTACCGCCGCGCCTTCAACTACTCGCGCGGCCTCGCCGCCAACGGCCAGCTCGACGTCGGCCTGATTTTCATCTGCTATCAGGCCAACCTTGCCGACGGCTTCATCTTCGTGCAAAACCTGCTTAACGGCGAGCCGCTGGAGGAATACATCAGCCCGTTTGGCGGCGGCTATTTCTTCGTTCTGCCGGGTGTCGAAAAAGGCAGCTTCCTCGGCAAAGAACTTTTAGGCGTATAAATCCGCCGATGGTTTAAATAGATAATAAAAAGGCCGTCTGAAACCTGATTTCCAGATTTCAGACGGCCTGAGTTTTTTCTATCAAACCAAATGTTCCGCCAAGAAAGCCAATGCGTATTCGACGGCTTGCGCCCTTACTGCTTCGCGATCGCCCGTGAATAGCGCGGTTTGCTCAAACGAACCTTCGGGCGTGGCTAGGCCGAACCAGACTGTGCCGACCGGTTTGGCCGCGCTGCCGCCGCCGGGGCCGGCGATGCCGGAAATACTCAAGGCGTAATCTGCCTGCGCGACGGCTTTTGCGCCGCGTGCCATTTCATAGACGGTCTCGCGGCTGACTGCGCCGTGTTTCAGCAAGGTGTCGGGCATGACGCCCAGGCGTTCCTGTTTGGCTTGGTTGCTGTATGTGACGAAGCTTTGATGAAACCACTGCGAGCTGCCGGGAATGGAAGTCAGCGCACCTGCAAGCAGGCCGCCGGTGCAGGACTCGGCGCAGGTAACGGTTTGACGGCGGCTGGTCAGGTGTTCGGCGATGGTTTGCAGATGGGACATGGCGGCTCCTTAATAGAAAAGGGTAAAACCGGGCAGGCGCTTGGCCCGCCGGATTTCAGACGGCCTGAAAGCTGAAATCAGGCTTTCGGCTGGATGAGGTGGACATCGCGTTGCGGGAATGGGATGTTGATGTTGGCGGCACGCAGGTTTTCAACCACTTGTTCGTTCAGGGCGAATCGGAACGGGCCGAGGTTTTCTTCTTGCGTCCACGCCCAAAGGGTGATTTCGATGGCGCTGTCGCCAAGGTTGGTAATGTATACGACGGCAGGTCGTTCTTTGGTTTGAACACACAATGGATGCTCGGTTGCCGCTCTCAATACGGCGTCTTTGGCAACTTTTAAATCACAGGCGTAATCGACGCCGACCACGACTTGGGCGCGGCAGAGGGACAGGGAGGAGCGGTTGACGATGCTGTTGCTCATGACCACGCTGTTGGGCAGGACGACTTCTTCGTTGTCCGGCGTACTCAAAGAGGTCTGCACCATTTTGATTTCGCGGACGATGCCTTCAAAACCGTTGACGCGGATAAAGTCGCCGACTTTAAACGGACGGAAGAGGATAATCAGCGCGCCGGCGGCGAAGTTGGACAGTTGGTCTTTCAATGACAAAGCCACGGCCAGGCCTGCGCCACCGATCAAGGCGGTAACGGAAGTGGTCGGGATGCCGAGTTTGCCCAGTGCGGCGATGATGATGAGGATCAGCAGGCCGATGTTGGCGACGTTGCCGAGGAAGCTGACCAGTGTTTTGTCGACTTTGGCGCGTGTCAGCGCGGCTTTCATCAGTGTTACCACGCGCGTGGCGACCCAGCGGCCGATAAAGAAGATGGCTAAGGCGGCTAGCAGGTTGGTGCCGAAAGACATACCAACTTGGGCGAGGTGTTCCCAGCCGGAGAAGGAGGAGAGGGCTTGAAGATCGAAATTCATAATTGTGTGTGCGTGTGAAGTTGTTTAAAAGGTTATTGTAAAACAAGGCCGTCTGAAAAACTAATGATTTGGTTTTTCAGACGGCCTTTAATCTTTCTTAAATTTTTTTCAGCTTAACGTAAAACGGTTTTGCTCCAACGGCTCACCCATTGTTTTTGTTTGGTGTTGATGTCGGCGCGGTTGGGGGAATCGCTGTGTTTCGGGGTTTGGGCAAACTCGAATACTTTGGGCAGCGGCGTGTTTTTGACTGCCGGATAGACCCACATTTCGGCAGGCAGGGCTTTTTGCACGTCGCCGCTTTGCAGCCAGCTTACCAGTTTGGCCGCCAGCTCGGGTTGTTTCGCGCCTTTCAAAACGGCCGCGCCTTCAACTTGGCGGAATGTGCCGCCTTTGAGGAAGAGGTTGCCGGTGGGCGGGGTGCTGTATTTGCCTTTGGAGTAGTGGACTTCGGCCGCCGGGCTGGTGGCATAGCTGACCACGAGGGGATAGGCACCGCCGTTTTGGGTGAAGTCGGTGTAGTAGGCTTCGCTCCAGCCTTTGGCGACTTTCACGCCGTTTTGGCGCATTTGCGCCCACCATTTGAACGCGCCTTCTTCACCCATGCCGCCGATGTTGGCCAAGAGGAAGGAGAGGCCGGGCGAGGAGGTGGCGGGAGACGGGGTCACCAGAAGGTTTTTATATTCCGGTTTGGTCAGGTCTTGCAGGGTTTGCGGCAGGGGCAGTTTTTTCTGTTCAAACCATTTTTTGTCGTAGTTGATGGCGACATAGGCGTAATCGACGGCCAGCGCATCGGGCAGGGACGCGGTTACGGGCGCGGATTTGGGTTGGCTGGCGGCGAGGATGCCGGCGGCTTTGGCTTTGCCGATGTTGGCGTTGTCCAAACCGTAAACTGCATCGGCAATCGGGTTGGCCTTGCTCAAAATCAGCTTGTTGAGCATTTCGTTGCCGCTGCCTGCCTTGATGACGGACACTTTGGCATCGTTGGCTTTTTCAAATTGCGCGATGACGGATTGGGGCAGGCTGAAGGATTTGTGCACGGCCAGACGCACTTCGGTTTGAGCGTACAGGTTTGCCGAAGCCAGCAACAGGGCGAGGGCGGACAATTTCAGTTTCATTCTCTTTCCTTTGTACGGGTAAAATACGAAATATCATAACAAAATCTGCATATCAAGGCACGATATGAATCATTCCCCCGTTTGGCTGTTTGACCTCGACAACACTTTGCACAATGCCGAAGCCGGCATTTTCTACATCATCAACCGCGCCATGACCGAATACATGGCAGGCCGTCTGAAACTTTCCGAAGAAGCCGCCTCCCACCTGCGCCAAGATTATTGGCACCGATACGGCGCGACGCTTGCCGGTTTGCAAATCCACCATCCCGAAGTCGATATCGATGAATTTTTGCGTGAAAGTCACCCGCTTAAGCAAATTTTGGCAAAGGTGGAGGGTATGGATGGAACTGATGACGTTTTAGGCCGTCTGAAAGGGCGAAAAGCCGTATTTTCCAATGGGCCTTCGTTTTATGTCCGCGCATTGGTTGAAGCCTTGGGCTTGGAAGCGCATTTTGACGGCTTGTTCGGCACGGATGACTTTGGCCTGCTCTACAAACCCAATCCGCAAGCCTATCTCAACGTCTGCCGCCTGTTGGGCGTCAAACCCGAACAGTGCATTATGGTAGACGACAGCGCCGACAATCTGCACCAAGCCAAAGCCTTGGGCATGAAGACCGTTTGGTACGGCGAAAAAGCCCATCCGTTGCCATTTGCCGACGGCATGGCGAAAGATATGCAGGGTTTGCTTGAATTTTGCACAAAACTGCCGTGAAATTTTTAAAAATCAAGTACAATACACGGTATTGACGACATTTAAAAACAAGGACAACATCATGCGTAAACTCGCTTTAATCCTGACTGCCGCCGCCGTTTTGGCCGGTTGCTCTTGGGAAACCTACACCACCGAATCCGGCCGTACCGCCGTACGCCAAAAGTATGCTACCGGCACACCCATTGTTTATCAGGACGGTACTTATTCTAAAAACATGAATTACAACCAGTTCCGCCCAGAGCGCCGCGCCGTCCAATCCCATCAAGCGGAACACGCTGAACGCGGCCAAAACTGGCAAAAACCGCAATTTGCCAACCAACAGCCAGCAACCGAATAACAATATCCCCAAGGCCGTCTGAACTTTTCAGACGGCCTCAAACAACGACAACGGAAACCGTATCATGGCTCAGACAGCTTTAAATATCGTCATCCTCGCCGCCGGCAAAGGCACGCGCATGTACTCCAAAATGCCCAAAGTGCTGCACCGCATCGGAGGCCTTCCCATGGTTGAGCGCGTTATCGACACCGCCGCCTCCCTGAATCCCCAAAACATCTGCGTCGTCATCGGCCACGGCAAAGAGCAGGTCTTGGACACCGTCAAACGCGATGTCGTTTGGGTTGAACAAACCGAACAGCTCGGTACCGGCCACGCCGTCAAAACCGCCCTGCCGCACCTTGCCGCCGAAGGCCGCACGCTGGTGTTGTACGGCGACGTCCCCCTGATTGACGCAGCCACCCTCGAAACCCTGCTCGAAGCCGCAGGCAACGAAGTCGGCCTGTTGACCGACGTGCCCAACGACCCGACAGGTTTGGGCCGCATCATCCGCGACAGCAACGGCAGCGTAACCGCCATTGTCGAAGAAAAAGACGCCGATGCCGCCCAAAAAGCCGTAAAAGAAATCAACACTGGCATTTTGGTTCTGCCTAACGCCAAACTTGAAGCTTGGTTGAACAGCCTTTCCAGCAACAATGCCCAAGGCGAATACTACCTGACCGACCTCATCGCCAAAGCCGTTGCCGACGGCATCAAAGTTCATCCCGTCCAAGTCCGCGCCTCCCATCTGGCCGCCGGTGTGAACAACAAACTCCAACTGGCCGAACTCGAGCGCATTTTCCAAATCGAACAGGCGCAAGAATTGCTCAAAGCAGGCGTCACCCTGCGCGATCCGGCACGTTTTGATTTACGAGGCCGTCTGAAACACGGACAAGATGTCGTGATTGATGTCAACGTCGTCATCGAAGGCGAAGTCGAACTCGGCGACAACGTCGAAATCGGTGCCAACTGCGTGATCAAAAACGCCAAAATCGGTGCCAACACCAAAATCGCCCCATTCTCCCATTTTGAAGGTTGCGAAGTCGGCGAAAACAACCAAATCGGCCCATACGCCCGTCTGCGTCCGCAAGCCAAACTGGCCGACGACGTACACATCGGCAACTTCGTCGAGGTCAAAAACGCCACCATCGGCAACGGCACCAAAGCCAACCACCTCACCTACATCGGTGATGCCGAAATCGGCAGCAAAACCAACTTCGGCGCTGGCACGATTATTGCCAACTACGACGGCGTGAACAAACACAAAACCGTCATCGGCGACGAAGTGCGCATCGGTTCAAACTGCGTTTTAATCGCCCCCGTAACGCTGGGCAACAAAGTGACGACAGGCGCAGGCAGCGCAATTACCAAAAACGTCGAAGACGGCAAACTCGTCCTCGCCCGTTCGCGCCAAACCGTCATCGAAGGCTGGGTACGTCCGGAAAAAGGCGATAAGAAGTAAAACCGGCCTTTTATTTATTTTCAGACGGCCTTGAGAAACAACAGGCCGTCTGAAGGTAAGAAAGATTTAATTTTCATAGGACGTATAATGGAAGAAAACACTGATATAGAACAAGCTCGAAGTTTGGTTATCGAGACATCTAGATTAATGGTTGCATATCGAGACAATAGTGAAAAACTTGTGAATGATGTTCGAAATGAGTTAGACAAATCTTTAATTGAACAACGTCGTATGCTTGTTCAAATGATTAGGGAGGAAGTAACAAAAGAAGTCTCTCAAACTGTTTATGCTTATGTAAAAGATATGGAAAAAGCACGTAATCAGATGGCAGATCAAGTTAGAGAGTTTAATGGCTACCTTCGGAAAGTACAGGAGGAAAATAATAAAATTTCTTCCCGTTCAGTATGGGTTACATCGCTAACATTGGCAACGTTGGTTATTGGGGGAATTGCATTGATTTGGTTTTATTCGGGAGTTATTCAGAGTAAGAAAATTGATGCAGATATGGTTACACGGATTAATCAAGCAGATATTGTCCGTTGCGGAAATGATTTATGCGCAAGGACAAGTAAAGCTGGAGAAAATGGGTATAGAGTTATTCATAAACGGTAAAAATAGTATCTATGGAGTAAGAAATGAAAAAGTATATTTCAATTTTTTTATTAATCCCATTGATGGCATGTGCTCGTCCATCATCTTTTTCTGGTACTTGGTCATATACTGATCAGGTTGAAGATACTGTGGGAGGGAAAGAATTGGTTCTCAAGCAGGAGGGTAATTCAGTTACAGGAGTATGGAATGAGGGAATTTCGACAGGTAGCGGGGGAAGTGGAAAATTAAAAGGATATGTGAAGGGAAATAAACTATTTTTAAGTTATTGTTCTGATGAGGGAAATAACTGGTATGAGTCTTGTCCTAGATACGATAGTAATGAAAGTTATTTTATTATAGATAATAATAAGATTATTGAATTTTATAAAAATAATAATAAAGAATATAAAAAGGGTAAAGAATTTATTTTGATTAAATAAGGATTTTTAAATCATGGTGTCAAATAATCAACAAAAAACATTAAGTAAAGAAGATTTTCAAACAATAGCTTATTTTGCAGTAGGTGTTTCTTCTGAATCAAAATTAAATGCTTATAAATTAGTTATAGCAGCAAATACTAAAAATGGGAAATTATATCCTGTTGGGAATAGTGGATATTCTATCGGAACAATACAAACCGATTTAGGACAGCATCCCGAAGTTGTAAAAGATTTAGTTGATGCATATCAAAAATGGGCTTTAGAGAAAAAACCCGAATGGAAACTTTCTGAAAAACAAGAAAAGGATATTATTCATGATTTAGGAAGGACAGGTAGAGAGATAGAAAAAGAAGATGGAAGACCGTTACCAGCTGAGTTTAAAGCTAGGTTTAATCAATTCTTCAGTAGTAAAGATGGAATTACTTGGGTTCATACTCGAGATGTAAATCAGATTAATAAGATTGAGAAAAATATTTTTACTCCTTTGCAAGAGACAGAGTTATATAAAAAATTGTCTTTTGATGACAAAATACAATTAGTAGCAGTAACTTCGAAACTTTACAATCAAAGTGAACGCAATGGGAGAACAGTATTACAAGAAATTAAAAATGGTAAATTTCATTCAGTTAATGAGGTAAATAATAGAATTGATAGTATTCTTAAGGACAAAAATGACTATATAGAAACTGGTAGAAAAGAGGCAGTATTAGGTGCAATTCTAATTTCTCAATTAAATAAAATGGGAAAAAATAATATTTTATCTGATGAGTGGGATAGTGTTAAAACGAATCCTCTTGAAAATCCTTCTAAATTAGAAGGAGATAAAAAAAATAGTCATGATGAAATTAGAAAATTGTTTAATGAGCCTGAGAAATCTATTAATAAAATTAAACGAGAAGAAGGTAAAAAAGTAAGTGCTCAGGTTTCTCGTGATGATTTTAGTGCGCTAATTGATAATCTTATAAGTGATAAAGATGGTTCATTTACTAAGCAAGTTATTGCCGATAACAAAAATATTGTTGCTGCTTTAGATGCAAAAGTTCAAGAAAAAATAATACAAGAACAACAAAATATGGCTCAAGAAGTACAACAGAAAGCAAATGAGCAAAGTTTCGGTGGTCGTTCCCTTGGATAATAATGACGTTGCAAACTGAAGTAATCCCCTATGCCGTCTGAAAGTCAGTGGCGTAGATTTTCTCAAACTTTTGATACTAAGGAACTTATATGTGCGGTATCGTAGGTGCTATTCGCGCCAATCACAATGTAGTCGATTTTCTGACCGATGGTCTCAAACGCCTTGAATATCGGGGCTACGATTCGTCGGGTATTGCCGTAAACATGGACGGCAAAATCAAACGCGTCCGCCGCGTCGGCCGCGTGCAGCTGATGGAAGATGCTGCACGCGAAAAAGGCGTGTTTGGCCATATCGGCATCGGCCATACCCGTTGGGCGACCCACGGCGGCGTAACCGAGCCTAACGCCCACCCCCATATTTCCGGCGGCATGATTGCGGTTGTCCACAACGGCATCATCGAAAACTTCGAAGCCGAACGCGAACGCCTGCAAGCTCTGGGTTACACCTTCGAATCGCAAACCGATACCGAAGTCATCGCCCACAGTGTCAACCACGAATACACGCAAAACGGCGGCAAACTGTTTGAAGCCGTCCAAGCTGCGACTGCCCGTTTCCACGGCGCATACGCCATTGCTGTTATCGCACAAGACAACCCTGAAGAAATGGTTGTTGCGCGCATGGGCTGCCCGCTGTTGGTGGCCTTGGGCGACCAGGAAACCTTCATCGCTTCCGATGTATCCGCCGTGATTGCCTTTACCCGCCGCATCGCCTACTTGGAAGACGGCGACATCGCCCTGCTGAACGCAAACGGTATCGAAAAACTGCTCGACAAAACCGGTGCTCAAACCGAACGCGCGGTTAAAGTATCCGAATTGTCTCTGGCTTCTTTGGAGTTGGGCCCATACAGCCACTTCATGCAAAAAGAAATCCACGAACAACCCCGCGCCATCGCCGATACCGCCGAAGTCTTCTTGGACGGTGGTTTTGAACCTGAAAACTTCGGTGCGAACGCCCGCGAAGTGTTCGACGATATCCACAGCATCAAAATCCTTGCCTGCGGCACGTCCTACTATGCCGCGCTGACTGCCAAATACTGGCTCGAATCCATTGCCAAAGTGCCGACCGACGTGGAAATCGCCAGCGAATACCGCTACCGCGACGTGATTGCCGATCCGAAACAACTGGTCATCACCATTTCCCAATCCGGCGAAACCCTGGACACCATGGAAGCCCTGAAATACGCGCAATCCTTGGGACACAAACACAGCCTGTCTATCTGTAACGTGATGGAATCCGCCCTGCCGCGTGAAAGCGAATTGGTACTGTACACACGCGCCGGCGCAGAAATCGGCGTTGCCTCTACCAAAGCGTTCACGACCCAACTGGTTGTCTTGTTCGGCCTGGCCGTTACCTTGGGCAAACACCGCGGCCTGGTTTCCGACGAACAGGCGCGTGAATACGTCGAAGAATTGCGCCAACTGCCGGGCAGCATTCAGCACGTTCTCAACCTTGAGCCGCAAATCGCCGCTTGGGCGCAAAAATTTGCCAAGAAAACCAGCGCACTCTTCCTGGGCCGCGGCATCCACTTCCCGATTGCCCTCGAAGGCGCGTTGAAGCTGAAAGAGATTACCTATATCCACGCCGAAGCTTATCCTGCGGGTGAGCTGAAACACGGCCCGTTGGCATTGGTGGACGAGAACATGCCCGTTGTCGTGATTGCCCCGAACGACAGCCTGTTGGACAAAGTGAAAGCCAATATGCAGGAAGTCGGCGCACGTGGCGGCGAACTCTTCGTCTTCGCCGACCTCGACAGCAACTTCAACGCCACCGAAGGCGTGCACGTCATCCGCGCCCCACGCCACGTCGGCGTACTCTCACCGATTGTGCACACCATCCCCGTGCAACTCCTGTCTTACCACGCTGCCCTCGCACGCGGTACAGACGTGGACAAACCGCGCAACTTGGCTAAATCGGTAACGGTTGAGTAAAGCCTGGCTTAAACGATAAAAGGTCGTCTGAAAAGTTTCAGACGACCTTGATTATTAATTAAAGGCAAACAAATGAATAAAGTCTATAAATACCTACTGGCAATCGCTGCTTTGGCGGCAGCAGGCTTCGGTATATATGAATATACTGCGCCCGATAAATACCAATACTGGAAAGAACTGATTGCCAAAGACCCCAAGCCTGACGGGGTTTCGGAACAGGAATACAGGGAAAAACTCAGGGCAGGTTACTGCTGGCGGGACAGGAAATTTTACACCCCTGAGGAATTACACAGGAAAGCAATGGTCAGTTTTGCAGGTAGGTTGTTGGGAGAAACAGAAGCCTATAAGGCCAACATGACCACCAATCAGGGCGGACGGGATTATTCTACGGGAGCAGACTGCGTACGTCACGAAAAGGCCTGTAGCGTCTGGTTTGTCCCGCAGGATTACACTAACGAGCAATGGGATAGTATGTTTTTGGCGGAGAAAGATCCGACGGATGGGACGCTGCTGGCAAAATATCCTAAAAAGGAAATCAGACAGGAAAATGATTTGAAAAACTATTTGAAACAATATGACAATAAAGGTTTTACTTTGATTCTTAGAGGTCCCAGTAAGAACGGTGCAGATGTGTATGGTTCTGATTGCTGTACAGTTTTAAGTAAAAAAGAGGCTGAACCAATAATTAAAAAAGATGCTTTAATTACTTATTTGGAAGGAGCAGCAATTTTTCCAGAAAATGACATACCCCAAAATATCAATATTCAAAATTACGGAGTAGGTAATTTTTATTTTAAATTTACTGGTGTAGATCCTGGCCTGCATAGATGGAATGTAAATAAAGAGAGAACGTATCAACAATACGCTACAGAAATATTATTCATGAACAATTGCGGAGATGTTTTGTGGCAACCTTTTTATGTCAAATAACTTATCTTCTTAACGAGGAGCAACATTATCATGCCAGATAACCAAAAATCTTTAGCTGTATCCGATGTTACAGTAGATAGAATTTTATCCCAATATTTGTGGAACAGCCCGATACCACCCAAAAGAGAAGATATGGGAATATCGATAACATCAGCTAATCGTACACCAGTAAAAATTGACGCAACCGACTATATGAAGAATGGTGCAGGCAGATATGCCACGGCAGCAGATTTCAAGATGTTTGAGAATTTTTTTAAAGCCTCGAATTTACCTGCAAGAAATACACCTTATTCTTTCGATGAGATTGGTAATAAAATCTATGGGGTAGAGAGATTTAACAGTTGGAAAAATGGTTTCTACAGTACGACTCCAGGAAATGGTTTTACTGTCGCTGTTTCTCAATACGGAATCGACACTTCATCTTCAGACTACGTCGAACGTGCTTTTATCTTCGGTTCAACACAAGTAGTTGTTACACCTGATGATCTTAGAAAGCTCCAATTCTTCGTCCGTCCGGACGGCAGCCGCGAAATTCGCAACCTCAGAATCACGCCCAAAGACGACAACTTCGATTTTATCGGCGGTTCATCTTCCCAAGACGCTTCGGGCAGGATGTTAAAAATGATGGTAGATACGGCAAACGCGGGGTTCAAGAAAGCTATTGATCCGAAAGGTATAGGCAGGTCTGTACCCCTTGTCTATACCGATACCGACAAGCTGCCGTTTGTCAATATTACGGATAAGGACTTCAAAAGACTCCAATCGGAGAAATCGAACCAAGAAAAACCAGATATTCTGATGGAAGAAACAGGTATTCTTCTGTTTCGTCAAGGAGGAGGGTTATTTAATAAGCTGAAAAAATCACCAGCCTTATATGATAAAAGCCTGCTGGGGCGTTGGCGAGACATTGAGCAGAATGCCAACGAAATGTACCAAAAAACCCGTGACCTTATCGAAAAAGATCCAAATATGATGTCTTTGGATGAAAGGGATGAACGCGATCAATACGCGGCGGATATTGATAAACCAACGGCTTTAACTATTGAGGATATGCCGCAAAACGCCCAAAAAATCTATCATCAAGGGAAACAGATTTTTGCTGATTTTTGTGCCCAGAAAAACATCGCTTACGATGCAAATAGTTTGGACAATATTGCGATGTCGTTAGCTTCAGTGGCTTATAAAAACAAGATGAGTGGTGTGTCTTTAATCAATATTAACGATAATGGGAAAGTCTCGGTCGGACACAGAGCCCCCGGATTAATAATGGCTTCTGTAGATATGTGGGAAGCGGCTAAGACGCCGGTAGAGGAAAGCCTGAGCCAAATTCAGCAAACGGCACAACGAATTGAATATGAGGAGCAACAAAAACAAATCGTGCAATCCCAATCACATGGAGCGAGGATTTCTTAAGTAAAATCAAAAGAAAATGTAAAAAGGGGACTTAAATTCTACCAATTATCTACAAATGGTTTGATTGATTTTAAACAAAGCTAAAGGCCGTCTGAAACCTATTTCAAGGTTTCAGACGGCCTGTTGTTTTAAAGCGTTTTATTCTGCGCCGACAACGACGGTGTTGAGGTCTTTGAATTTGACGCGGCGTTGCCATGCGTCGCGGACTTGTTCGACGGTCAGGCTGTTGATGGCTTTGGGGTAGGCTTCCAAGTAGTCGTTGGGCAGGTCGTAGAGGCCGATCAGGCTCAGGTAGTTAAGCAGTTTGTCGTTGGAGTCGTAGCGCAGGGGGAAGCTGCCGACGATGTTGGCTTTGGCCTGTTTCAGTTCGGCTTCGGTCGGGCCTTCGGCGATAAACTGTTCGATGACGGCTTGGGTGTCGGCCAGTGAGGCTTTGGTGTTTTTCTTTTGGGTGGAGTAGGAAACGGCAAACGTGCCTTCTTCTGTCGCCGGGGCGAGGCTGCTGTATACGCCGTAGGTGTAGCCGTGTTGGTCGCGCAAAACTTTCATGAGGCGGCTGTCGAAACCGCCACCGCCGAGGATGTAGTTACCGGCAACGAGGGCGTAATAGTCGGGGTCGTGGCGTTTGATGAGGGAGGTGCCGAGCAGGACTTGTGCTTGTGTGCCGGCAAAGGGGATGTCGCGGCGTTGGGCGGTTTGTTTGGGAACGGGCGGGATGGCGTGGGTTGCGGTGGCTTTGGCCGGCAGGTCTTTGAGGACGCGATCGACCAGTTGCTCTGCCTGTTTGCGGTTGAGGTCGCCGACGATGGCGACGATGGCGTTGTCTTTGCCGTAGTGGGTACGGTGGAAGGCGCGGATGTCGTCGAGGTTGACGCGTTTGAGGCTGTCAACGGTTATGTTTGCGCCGCTGCCGTAGGGGTGTTTCGGGTAGATGAGTTTGGTCAGTTCGCGCGTGGCGGTGTAGTCGGGGGTGGTTTCTTGTTGTTGCAAGCCGGTAATGGATTGGGTTTGACGGCGGCGGAAAACGGCTTCGTCAAAGCGCGGACGGGTCAGCGAGTGGTTGAGCAAGTTGGCGGCTTTGTCGCGGATGTCGGCTTTGCTGAGGCTGCGGAAGCCTGCGGACGCGCTTTCGGCATTGCTGTCGCTGCTGATTTGTGCGCCGATGTTGTCGGCTTCGGCATTGAAGGCTTCTTCGTCCAGCTCTTGGGTGCCGTCGGTCAGGAGGGCGGCGGTAAATTCGGCAACTTGGCTTTTGCCGTCCGGATTGGCGACGCTGCCTGCGCCCTTGAAGCTGACTTCAAGGTCGATGATGGGGTTTTCGTGGCGTTCGACAAGGAGGATTTGGGTACCGTCGCGGTTGCGCCAGCGTTGGATGTCGGTGGCGGCTTGGACGCTTAAGGGCAGGAGTAGGGCAAGGGCGAGCAGGGTGGGTTTCATGTTGTGGCTTTCTGTTAGGGCCGTCTGAAAGGATATGGGCTTTCAGACGGCCTGATGTTTATCGGCGTTTGGCAGCTTTTTTGCTTGGTGCGGCGGCTGTTTTTTGTGGCTCGATGATGACGGTACTCATGCGCTCGTCGGTCAACATCCGGGCGGCGGCCTGTACTTCTTGTGCGCTGACGGCCTGTAGGCGGCGGTGGATTTCTTGTTCGTCGGTATATTGGAAACCGCGCGCTTCGAGGCGGCCCATCATGGAGGCTTGGGAAGACATGGAGTCTTTGGCGTAGATTTCGTTGACCGCTGCTTGGGTTTTGACGCGCTGCAATTCTTCTTCTGAAACGCCGTGGTCGGCAATGTCTTTGATTTCTTGGCGCAGCTGGGCAATCAGAGTATCGGTTTTCACGCCTTCGGCAGGCATGGCTATGACGCTGAACAGCGGCATCTCTCGGCTGATGATGTCGTAATGCGTTCCTGCGCTCAATGCGGTTTGCTTGCCGCGCACGAGGTTTTTATCAAAACGGCTGGACGCGTTGCCTGCCAAAATATCGGAGAGGATGTCGAGGGCGAAAGGCATCGTGTCATCGAGTTTTTGGAGTTTCGGTACACGGAAGTTGATGGCAATCAGCGGCTGGTGTGTAACCGGAGAAGTGGCTTTGACCGTAACAGGCTTGCGCAAATAGGGTTCGGTATGGAGCTTGTTGCGCGGCGGCTGGGCTTTGGCCGGAATATCGCCAAAGAGTTTGGCGGCCGTCTGAAGCGTTTGTTTGGCATCGACATCGCCGACAATGACCAATACGGCATTGTTGGGCGCGTAATATTGTTTGTACCACGCGCGCAGGTCGTCGGCTTTTAGGGTGTGCAAATCTTTCATGTAGCCGATGACGGAGGCGCGCATGGACGGTTGGGTAAAGGCGGCAAGATAGGCTTGCTCCCACATTTTACCGTCGGCCGTGTCTTCCGTGCGTTGGCGGCGTTCTTCGCGGATGACGTTCATCTCGTTGAGGAATTCTTTGTCGCTGAAGTTGAGGTTGTGCATGCGGTCGGCTTCGAGCTTCAGAATCTCGGGCAGGTTGGCGGCGGCGACGTTTTCGTAATACACCGTTTCATTGCGGTTGGTGTAGGCGTTGTTTTGCCCGCCCAGCTCGGACACGCGGCGGTTGAACTCGCCGGAGGGGACGTCTTTCGTGCCTTTAAACATCATGTGTTCCAAAGCGTGGCTCAGGCCGCTTTTGCCCGGTTTTTCATCCACGCTGCCGATTTTGTACCAAATCTGCGAAACGGCCACAGGCGCGCGGTGGTCTTCTTTGACGATGATTTTCAGACCGTTGGGCAGGGTTTCAGAAAGCGTCTGCGCCCATGAGGCGGCAGGCAGCGCGAAGGCAAGCATTAAAGCAATTCGGCGTAACATGGTTTAATCCGTAAAATGAAAATCAATCGCCAAAGTATAGCGGAAAATCTGCAAAGATTGGCCGAATGTTTCAGACGGCCTGCGGCTTTATCTGCTGATTCACATCAAGCGCGGCCGTTGCCAATCTTTACCGTCGCGCCTCATTCGCGGATAATCCCAAACATTCCCGTTCCCAACCATCACAAAGGAATCATCATGGCATTTTTGAAACTGACCGAACAAAATGTTCAAGGCAAAACCGTTCTGATCCGCGCCGATATGAACGTACCGTTCAAAGACGGCAACATCAGCGATGACACCCGTATCCGTGCTTCGCTCGCATCCATCAAATACTGCTTGGACAACGGCGCGTCTGTGATCGTGATGACCCACCTCGGCCGTCCGACCGAAGGCGAATTCCATCCTGAAGACGATGTAGCGCCTGTTGCCGCGCATTTGGGCAAACTGTTGGGCAAAGACGTGAAAGTATTGAACGACTGGCGTGAAAATAAACCGACTTTGAACGCCGGTGATGTCGTGATGTTGCAAAACGTGCGCATCAACAAAGGCGAGAAGAAAAACGACTTGGAGCTGGGCAAAGCCTACGCTTCTTTGTGCGATGTGTTCGTCAATGACGCGTTCGGTACCGCCCACCGCGCCCAAGCTTCGACTGAAGCCGTTGCCCAAGCCGCACCGGTTGCCTGCGCAGGCGTGTTGATGGCGGGCGAACTCGACGCTTTGGGCAAAGCCCTGAAACAACCGGCTCATCCGATGGTTGCCATCGTTGCCGGCAGCAAAGTGTCCACCAAACTGACCATCCTCGAATCTTTGGCCGACAAAGTCGACCAACTCATCGTCGGTGGCGGTATTGCCAACACATTCTTACTGGCAGAAGGCAAAGCCATCGGCAAATCTTTGGCCGAACACGATTTGGTGGAAGAATCCAAAAAAATCATGGCGAAAATGGCGGCCAAAGGCGGCTCTGTTCCGCTACCGACCGATGTGGTTGTCGCTAAAGCCTTTGCCGCCGATGCGGAAGCTGTGGTGAAAGACATTGCCGACGTTGCCGAAGACGACATGATTTTGGACATCGGCCCGAAATCCGCCGCTGCTTTGGCCGAGCTGCTCAAAGCCGCAGGCACTGTCGTATGGAACGGCCCGGTCGGCGTGTTTGAGTTTGACCAATTTGCCGGCGGTACCAAAGTATTGGCCGAAGCGATTGCCCAAAGCGATGCGTTCTCGATTGCCGGCGGCGGCGACACTTTGGCGGCGATTGCCAAATTCGGCGTGACCGACCAAATCAGCTACATCTCCACCGGCGGCGGCGCGTTCCTCGAATTCTTGGAAGGCAAAGAGTTGCCTGCCGTAGCCGCTTTGGAAAAACGCGGCGCATAATCGGTTTTAATCTTGATGGCTGAATAAAGGCCGTCTGAAATCTGGAATCAGGTTTCAGACGGCCTTATTTATTTTGTTGAAATGTGTTATCGGTTTAGGCGGTTTGCGTATCCGACTGTCTGTGCAATGCCTGATAACACGGTGCAAGCTGGCGGATGATGAGGTCGAGCTGGTGTTTGAGGATTTGGTTTTGTTGGGACTGCTCTTTGTCGGTCTGTTCCAAATCGGCAAACTCCTGTCGGATGGCTTCGATGCTTGCATCGAAGGTGGCCGGTTCGGTCTGCGGCATTTGTTTGAGGAGTTCGGCGATGTGGTGGGTCAGGCGGGCATATGGGGCGAAGGTATCGCTGCCGTCGTGATGAACCTGGTCACGGTATGCGCCGAGCGCAGAAATGTGGCCGGTCAGCGCATAGCTGGTTTTGAGCAGGGTAAAACCGTCTTGCAGGCGGTCTTGGTATTTTTTCGGGTTGCTGCTCATGTCGGATAAGGTGCTGCTGAGGGCGGCGGTGCTTTCGTGGGCTTGGCGTCGGGTGAGGCGGTAGTCGACATCGTCGCGGCTGCCGTTTTGCAGCTGGTCGAGGATGGCGTCGAGATAGCGGCCGTTGGCAGTGATGGTCTGGGCGGCTGTGTGGCTGAGGGTGAGGTAACGCCAATCGGGCCAGAGGTAGGTGGCGGCGGCCCATGCGATAACGGAACCGACGATGGTGTCGATGATGCGGATGGGCATGGCGTGGTACACGTCCAAACCAGCAAGCGAGAGGCTGGTCAGGGCTTGGATGGTGATGAAGAAGGTGGAGAAGCTGTATTTGTAGCTTCGGGTCATGAAGAACAGGGTGGTGCTGGCGATGACAATCCAGAGTTTGGTTTCAACGGACGGGGTGAAGTAGGGGACGAGCGAACCGACAATCACGCCGAGAATCGTGCCGGCTATACGTTGGTACACGCGGCTTTTGGTGGCGGTGTAGTTGGGCTGGCAGACAAAGAGGGCGGTCAGCAGAATCCAGTAGCCGAGGTTGAGATGGAGGATTTCGACGATGATGCAGGCCGCGGCCACGACGATGGAGAGGCGGGTGGCATGGCGGAAGACGCCGGATTCGAAATTGAGCTGGCTGAGGACGGTCTCGCCGATGTTGCGGAACTTGGTGTTTTCAAGGGCGGCGATGCGGGTGTCGGTGTTGTCGTTTTCGGCAAGGGACGCATCGTTTTGCAGTTGCCGCAGTTGGTAATCGACGCTGCTGAGGTTGTCGAGCAGGCGGCGGATATTGTGGAGGTTGGCATTGTCGGCGTGGGTTTCGGCAAAATGGCCGAGGGATTGGCGGCAGCCTTCCATGGCGCGGCCGAGGCGTTTGCTGTATGCGTAGGGTTTGTTGTTGCGCAGGGTGGCGGCAATGTTGCGGCACGCCTGACCCTGCATTTCGAGCAGGCGGCGGATGCGGAAGATGAGGTCGGTGTTTTTGAGCTGCTCGGCCATTTCGCTGTAATCGACGTGGGCG
This sequence comes from Neisseria mucosa, assembly GCF_013267835.1. Classification (NCBI taxonomy): domain Bacteria; kingdom Pseudomonadati; phylum Pseudomonadota; class Betaproteobacteria; order Neisseriales; family Neisseriaceae; genus Neisseria; species Neisseria mucosa. The sequence goes on along the minus strand of NZ_CP053939.1, from coordinate 1,760,177 downwards.
GAGCTGATGCGTTCGTGCATGTCTTGCGCGCTGAGGTAGTAGCGCAGCATTTTGGCGGTGCGCGGATGGCGGTGTTGGCCGCGTAATCGGTAGAAAAGTGCGGCACGGCATTGGTTGAAGGCGGTAATCACGCCGGTGTTGCTCATGGCCAGGTCGATTTGGCGGTTGCCCAGCCATGCGGCTTCGTCGGGATCGAAAAAGTCGGCTTTGGCATCGAAGTAGTTGCTGAGTGCGTCGTAGGCGTTGGCGACGGTTTCTTGGACGGGGCGGTGGGGCAGGATGATTTGGAAGATCAGGGTGTTGACGCTGTATAGGACGGTGCCCAGCAGAATCATGACGGGATTGGTCAGCCAGTAGCTTTCGGGGGTGTAGGTCAGCGTGGTGTAGGTGGCGACGGCGAGCGCACCGAAAGCGATGGTACGGTATTTGAGGCCGACGGTGCCGAGGATGGTGAAGCCGAAAGTCATCAGGGTCATAGCCAAGATGAAGGGAATGCCTGTGCCGATGGTGCTTTGGGCAAGCAGTGAGGAGAGGGTAAACAGGGCGACGGTGATAACGATGTTTATCAGACGGCCTGTGAGGCGGTTGTCCAAATCGACCAAACCGCCGGCAATAATGCCGAGTACGAAGGGCATGGCGAGTTTGGGGGTGTTAAAGTGCCAAACGAGGGTGGCGGCGATGAATACGCTGGCGAAGACGGGTAGGGAGGCAATGATCAGAGGTTTGAGCGGCGGGGTGTTCATGATTGGGTTGTTTTATTTGTTATGAGATGAATGATTGGATTTTAACAGGATTTTCAGTCGGTTTCAGAATGCTTTAAATGAGATAAGGCCGTCTGAACGGATACGGCGAAATGCTTGATTTCGTTTCCACATCTGTTCAGACGGCCTTGTTTGGCCTGCGTCATCAGGTCATCAGGTTGAGGTCGCTGATGCGGTCGTAGAGACGCTCGGTATTGTTGCCCTCGTCGTGCATTTGAATGCGCAGGCGCAAATCGTTGGCGGATACCGCTTGGCGCAGGGCTTCGCTGAGTTCGATTTGGCCTTGTGCGTAGAGATTGAAGAGATTCTGGTCGAACGTCTGCATGCCGTTGCTGCCGGAGCGTGCCATCAGGTCGCGGATTTCCAGCAATTCGCCTTTGAAAATCAGGTCCTGCATGGCCGGAGTGTTGAGCAGGAGGTCGGTAACGGCCGTGCGTTGGCGGTTTTTCTTGACGACGAGGCGTTGGCCGATGATGCCGACGAGGTTCAACGCCAAATCCATCAAGACCTGTTGGCGGCGGTCTTCCGGATAGAAGTTGATGATGCGCTCGATGGTTTGGGAGGCTGTGCTGGCGTGGATGGTGAAAACGCACAGATGGCCGGTTTGAGCCAGTTGGAGGGCGTATTCCATGCTTTCTTCGCTGCGGACTTCGCCGATACAGACGACGTCGGGTGCTTGACGCATGGCGCTTTGAACGGCGGTTTTCCAGTTGTCGGTATCGATGCCGATTTCGCGCTGGGTGAAGATGCTGCGGCAAGGTTTGTAGATAAACTCGATGGGGTCTTCGATGGTAACGATATGGCCGGGCAGCTTTTGGTTGCGGTAGTTGAGCATGGAGGCCATGGTGGTGGATTTACCCGAACCGGTCGGGCCGGCGAGGATTAGCAGGCCGCGCGGTGCAAGAGCGAGCTCTTGGAGCTTTTCGGGCAAACCGAGGGTCTTCATCTCGGGAATGTCTTGGCTGACGCGGCGCAATACCATGCCGACGCGGCCTTGTTCGTGGTAGGCGTTGACGCGGTAGCGCGTGTTGCTGCGCGATTGGACGGAATAGTTGATTTCCCAGTCGCGGTTGAAGGCTTCGAGCTGGTCGGGGTTCATGGTGGATTCGGCGATGGCGGCGGTGTCCGCGCCGGTCAGTGCCTTGTGGGGCATGGGCGTGAGGGTGCCGCCGACTTTGATGGCAGGGGGAAAGCCTGCGCTGATGAAGATGTCGGAGGCGTTGCGTTTTTCGGCCTCTTCACACATGCGGTCGAGCAGGGGGTGAAGATGCGTGCCGATTTCGGCCGGTGTGGGGATGTGCGGTGCTTGGTTTTTTTGTGAGTAGGCTTGCACCATTTCGCTTAACAGGTCGTGCAGAGGGGCGAGGTCGCTCATGATGATTCTCTTTAAAACGGGTATTCGGTCAGGCTCAAAGGCCGTCTGAAAACGGGATGATGGGGTTCAGACGGCCTGAGTATGGTTTAGAAAACAGAGAGGTTTTCGATGTTTTGCGCTTTGCTGCGTGCCATCTCGGGGCTGATGGTGCCTTGGCGGACAAGGGTTTGCAGGGCTTGATCGAGGGTTTGCATACCGTGGGCCTGACCGGTTTGGAGGGCGGCGTTGATTTGGGCGATTTTGTTTTCGCGGATGAGGTTGCGCACGGCCGGTGTGGAAATCAGGATTTCGTGCGCGGCGACGCGGCCGTTGCCGTCGCGGGTTTTCAGCAGGGTTTGGGAAATGATGGCGCGCAAGGATTCGGACAACATGGAGCGCACGATTTCTTTTTCGCCGGCTGGGAATACGTCGACAATACGGTCGATGGTTTTGGCGGCGCCGGTCGTGTGCAGCGTGCCGAAAACCAAGTGGCCGGTTTCGGCGGCGGTCAGGGCGAGGGAGATGGTTTCAGGGTCGCGCATCTCGCCGATCAGAATCACGTCAGGGTCTTCGCGCAGGGCGGAACGCAGGGCGTTGGTGAAGCTGTGGGTGTGCTGATGCAGCTCGCGTTGGTTGATGAGCGCTTTTTTGCTTTGATGGACGAACTCAATCGGGTCTTCGATGGTCAGAATGTGGGCCGGTTGGGTTTCGTTGATGTAGTTGACCATCGCCGCCAGCGTGGTGGATTTACCCGAACCGGTCGGGCCGGTTACCAAGACCAAACCGCGCGGATTTTCGGCAATTTTTTGGAAAATGCGCGGCGCACGTAATTCTTCCAGCGTCAGGACGGTGCTCGGAATGGTACGGAATACGGCGGCCGGGCCGCGTTCGGTCATAAAGGCGTTGACACGGAAACGGGCAACATTAGGCAGCTCAAATGAGAAATCGACTTCAAAATCCTGTTGATAGAGCTTGCGCTGGTGGTCGTTCATGACCGAGGTAATCATGGTGCCGACTTCTTCCGGGCTCATCTCGGGCAGGTTGATGCGGCGGATGTCGCCGTGTACGCGTATCATAGGGGAAATGCCCGAACTCAAATGGAGGTCGGAGGCTTTGTTTTTCACGCCGAACGCGAGTAAGTCGGTAATCTGCATAATGTGGCCTTGTTTTGGTTTAGAATAATAAAATCGCTTTATTTTAAATAGATAAACCCGTTCGACCAAGTAAAATTTTCAAAATGCCGAGTGATGAACGGGTTAAAGGAGAAAACCATGTCGGTATTGCAACAAAACTATCGGGACGTATGCCGGGCGGTTGAACAGGCGGCTGAGGCTGCAGGGCGGCCTGCGGATGCGGTGAAACTGGTGGCGGTCAGCAAGACGTTTCCGGCAGACGATATCCGCGAAGTGTATGCGGCCGGTCAGCGTGATTTCGGCGAGAACTATATTCAGGAATGGTTTGAAAAAACGGAAACGCTGGCCGATTTGCCGGATATTGTTTGGCACGTTATCGGCGATGTGCAGTCCAATAAAACCAAATTTGTGGCCGAGCGCGCACATTGGGTGCATACGATAGGCCGTCTGAAAACGGCGCGGCGCTTGAGCGAACAAAGGCCGTCTGAAATGCCGCCGTTGCAGGTGTGCATTGAAGTGAACATTGCCGCGGAAGAGGCGAAACACGGCGTAGCGCCCGATGAAGCGGTCGGGCTGGCCCTTGAAGTGGCCAAGTTGCCGAATATTAAAGTGCGCGGATTGATGTGTGTGGCCAAGGCCGACAGCAGCGACGATGAGTTGCGCAGCCAGTTTCACACCATGCAGCGGCTGTTGGCTGAGTTGAACACGGCAGGCGTCGAAGCAGATGTTTTGTCTATGGGTATGTCCGGAGATATGCCAATCGCGGTAGAATGCGGCGCAACCCATATCCGCATCGGCAGCGCGATTTTCGGCAAGCGGCATTATCCTCAAGCGTAAAATTAATGGCCGTCTGAACAGGGCAGACAGCAGTCTCAGACGGCCTGATCGATATCACAAAGGAGTGACATATATTATGAATATCTATTTTCTCGGCGGCGGCAATATGGCGACTGCCATTGCAGGCGGTTTGGTCAAACAAGACGGCTATCGTGTCCACATTGTTGAACGTGGCGCCGAAAGACGTGCGCAGTTGGTTCAAGAATTGGGCGTAGCCACTTCTGAAAACCTGCCCGAATTGAGTGCAGACGACGTCCTTATTCTCGCCGTCAAACCGCAAGACATGCAGGCAGCCTGTCAAAACATCCGTTTGAATGGCGCGCTGGTGTTGTCCGTAGCGGCCGGATTGTCCATCGATACCCTCAGCCAGTATCTGGGCGGCACACGCCGTATCGTACGCATCATGCCCAATACGCCGGCTAAAATCGGCTTGGGTGTATCCGGTATGTTTGCCGATGCAGGCGTTTCAGAAGCTGACCGTACCGTCGCAGACGGCATCATACGTTCTGTCGGCACGACCGTTTGGCTGAACGAGGAAGAGCAACTCCACAATATTACCGGCATCAGCGGCAGCGGCCCCGCCTACGTTTTCTATCTGTTGGGCGCGCTCCAAAAAGCGGCTTTGGCACAAGGTTTCAACGAACAAGATGCACGCGAACTGAGCCTCGCCACATTTAAAGGCGCAGTGGCTTTGGCCGAACAAACCGGCGAAGCATTCGCACAATTACAGCAAAACGTAACTTCCAAAGGCGGTACGACACACGAAGCCATCGAAACCTTCAAAGCCCGTCACGTTGCCGAAGCCATCGAACAGGGCGTAGAAGCCTGCGTCAAACGTTCGCAAGAAATGGCGCAACAATACAAGGCCGTCTGAACATGCGCGGCGACTTGCTCCTATTATTGGCAGACGCCGTTGCCATCCTGTGTATCACACGCTTTTTGCTCCGATACGCAGGATTGGCAGCAGAATACCCCCTGCTCAAATTCAGCATACAGGCAACAGGCTGGCTGACCAAACCTTGGCAAAAAGCATTTCCATCCGGCGAGAAAACCGATTGGTACTGCCTGCCTTCAGGTTTCCTGGTGTATTACCTTACCTGTACCGCCATTATTTTCATCTCGCCGGCATTATCCATCAGCAATAAGCTGATTCTGGCAAACTTCTGGTTTGCCATACTCCATATGCTGAAAGCCGCAGCCTATACATTACTTATCGCTCTGATTATCAGAATGGTGTCCAGCATACAGGGCCGCTATTCGCCGTTGACCTATGCCATCGAACGAATCCTGCAGCCATTGCTCAAACCGTTTTCCCTCTTACGCGCAGGGCGATACGATTTTTCAGGCAGTTTGCTGGCACTCTTATTATGGTTGTGGCTGACACGATGGTTTCCCCAGCTTATCCAGCAAACGAATATATGGTTGCTCCAATAGGCCGTCTGAAAGCGCAGCAGGTATTAACGACCAAAAATACAACGTCCTAAAAAGCACATTAATATATTTAGGCGTAAGCTAGTGCAAAAAAGTGCAAATCGAAATATAAAGAACAAATGAATAGGTAAAACATGATATGATTCGCCCAATTTCCAAAACGGAAATTCAAGAAAACCCAATAAAAGCAAACCCATAGCATCCAAATCATTAACATAAACCGAAAGCAGACACCATGGCAAAGCTGACAGAACAAGATATTTTAAACTGGGATGGTCCCGAAGAGGACTACATGAACAGCGACCAATTGGCCTTCTTCCGCGAACTACTGGTTAAAATGCAAGAAGAGCTGATTGAAAATGCAAACACCACTACCGGCCATCTCCAAGAGCACGAATCCGCCCCCGATCCTGCCGACCGCGCTACCCAAGAAGAAGAATACGCTTTAGAACTGCGTACCCGCGACCGCGAGCGTAAACTTCTCAGCAAAGTACAAGCGACCATCCGCAGCATTGACGAAGGCGATTACGGTTTCTGTGCCGATACCGGCGAACCCATCGGCCTCAAACGCCTGCTGGCACGTCCGACCGCGACACTGTCCGTAGAAGCGCAAGAGCGACGCGAACGAATGAAAAAACAGTTTGCCGACTAAAATATAGACATAAAACCTCAAAAAGGCCGTCTGAAATACTCTTTCAGACGGCCTTAGTATTGAACCGGGTTGGATTTGGGAAGCGAATAGGGAAGATTTGAGGTGTTTTTAGAAAAATAAAAAACCTGTTAAAACAGGGGAGTGATTAAATTTTTGAAAATAATTTTGCGAAAGGTGTTGACTGGTTTTGTTGGGAGGCGTATAGTTCGGTTTTTCGCTGCTGACGCGGTGAAGAAAACGAAGCAGACAGTATAACACAGTTGGTTGAAATTTTCGATAATTTTAGTTGACTTTTGAAAATTGTACTGTATAATTCGATTCGCTCTTTAAAAAACAGATTACCGATAAGTGTGAGTGCATTAGGCCTCACACTGTTTGAAAGACAGACAAGATGATGTTTTAGACATTGTCCTGTCGGTTTCTTTGAAGCAGACCAGAAGTTATAAGTTAGAGATTGAACATAAGAGTTTGATCCTGGCTCAGATTGAACGCTGGCGGCATGCTTTACACATGCAAGTCGGACGGCAGCACAGAGAAGCTTGCTTCTTGGGTGGCGAGTGGCGAACGGGTGAGTAACATATCGGAACGTACCGAGTAATGGGGGATAACTAATCGAAAGATTAGCTAATACCGCATATTCTCTGAGGAGGAAAGCAGGGGACCTTCGGGCCTTGCGTTATTCGAGCGGCCGATATCTGATTAGCTAGTTGGTGGGGTAAAGGCCTACCAAGGCGACGATCAGTAGCGGGTCTGAGAGGATGATCCGCCACACTGGGACTGAGACACGGCCCAGACTCCTACGGGAGGCAGCAGTGGGGAATTTTGGACAATGGGCGCAAGCCTGATCCAGCCATGCCGCGTGTCTGAAGAAGGCCTTCGGGTTGTAAAGGACTTTTGTCAGGGAAGAAAAGGCTGTTGCTAATACCGACAGCTGATGACGGTACCTGAAGAATAAGCACCGGCTAACTACGTGCCAGCAGCCGCGGTAATACGTAGGGTGCGAGCGTTAATCGGAATTACTGGGCGTAAAGCGAGCGCAGACGGTTACTTAAGCAGGATGTGAAATCCCCGGGCTCAACCTGGGAACTGCGTTCTGAACTGGGTGACTAGAGTGTGTCAGAGGGAGGTAGAATTCCACGTGTAGCAGTGAAATGCGTAGAGATGTGGAGGAATACCGATGGCGAAGGCAGCCTCCTGGGATAACACTGACGTTCATGCTCGAAAGCGTGGGTAGCAAACAGGATTAGATACCCTGGTAGTCCACGCCCTAAACGATGTCAATTAGCTGTTGGGCAACTTGATTGCTTAGTAGCGTAGCTAACGCGTGAAATTGACCGCCTGGGGAGTACGGTCGCAAGATTAAAACTCAAAGGAATTGACGGGGACCCGCACAAGCGGTGGATGATGTGGATTAATTCGATGCAACGCGAAGAACCTTACCTGGTCTTGACATGTACGGAATCCTCCAGAGACGGAGGAGTGCCTTCGGGAGCCGTAACACAGGTGCTGCATGGCTGTCGTCAGCTCGTGTCGTGAGATGTTGGGTTAAGTCCCGCAACGAGCGCAACCCTTGTCATTAGTTGCCATCATTAAGTTGGGCACTCTAATGAGACTGCCGGTGACAAGCCGGAGGAAGGTGGGGATGACGTCAAGTCCTCATGGCCCTTATGACCAGGGCTTCACACGTCATACAATGGTCGGTACAGAGGGTAGCCAAGCCGCGAGGCGGAGCCAATCTCACAAAACCGATCGTAGTCCGGATTGCACTCTGCAACTCGAGTGCATGAAGTCGGAATCGCTAGTAATCGCAGGTCAGCATACTGCGGTGAATACGTTCCCGGGTCTTGTACACACCGCCCGTCACACCATGGGAGTGGGGGATACCAGAAGTAGGTAGGGTAACCGCAAGGAGCCCGCTTACCACGGTATGCTTCATGACTGGGGTGAAGTCGTAACAAGGTAGCCGTAGGGGAACCTGCGGCTGGATCACCTCCTTTCTAGAGAAAGAAGAGGTCTGATGCATTCACACTTATCGGTAAACTGTAAAGATGCGGAAGAGGAAAGCTTGAGTGAAGACAAGATTCGCTTAAGAAGAGAATCCGGGTTTGTAGCTCAGCTGGTTAGAGCACACGCTTGATAAGCGTGGGGTCGGAGGTTCAAGTCCTCCCAGACCCACCAAGAACGGGGGCATAGCTCAGTTGGTAGAGCACCTGCTTTGCAAGCAGGGGGTCATCGGTTCGATCCCGTTTGCCTCCACCAAGCACTTTACAAATTAAAGGAAGCCTGCTATACTTAGCAGCTTATTTTGATTTGCGAAGTGAAATATCGACGCATCGATCTTTAACAAATTGGAAAGCCGAAATCAACAAACAAAGACAATGCGTTTGTTTTGATTTTTTATTCTTTGCAAAGGATAAAGAATCTCTCGCAAGAGAAAAGAAAACAAACACAGTATTTGGGTGATGATTGTATCGACTTAATCCTGAAACACAAAAGGCAGGATTAAGACACAACAAGCAGTAAGCTTTATCAAAGTAGGAATTTCAAGTTTGCTTCCCTAGTCAACGGGTAGGCAAACGAAGTCAGAGAGGTTCTTGAAATGATAGAGTCAAGTGAATAAGTGCATCAGGTGGATGCCTTGGCGATGATAGGCGACGAAGGACGTGTAAGCCTGCGAAAAGCGCGGGGGAGCTGGCAATAAAGCTATGATCCCGCGGTGTCCGAATGGGGAAACCCACCTCTTAGGAGGTATCCTTATCTGAATACATAGGATAAGCGAAGCGAACCCGGAGAACTGAACCATCTAAGTACCCGGAGGAAAAGAAATCAACCGAGATTCCGCAAGTAGTGGCGAGCGAACGCGGAGGAGCCTGTACGTGATAACTGTCGAGATAGAAGAACAAGCTGGGAAGCTTGACCATAGTGGGTGATAGTCCCGTATTCGAAATCTCAATGGTGGTACTAAGCGTACGAAAAGTAGGGCGGGACACGTGAAATCCTGTCTGAATATGGGGGGACCATCCTCCAAGGCTAAATACTCATCATCGACCGATAGTGAACCAGTACCGTGAGGGAAAGGCGAAAAGAACCCCGGGAGGGGAGTGAAATAGAACCTGAAACCTGATGCATACAAACAGTGGGAGCACCCTTGTGGTGTGACTGCGTACCTTTTGTATAATGGGTCAACGACTTACATTCAGTAGCGAGCTTAACCGAATAGGGGAGGCGTAGGGAAACCGAGTCTTAATAGGGCGAACAGTTGCTGGGTGTAGACCCGAAACCGAGTGATCTATCCATGGCCAGGTTGAAGGTGCCGTAACAGGTACTGGAGGACCGAACCCACGCATGTTGCAAAATGCGGGGATGAGCTGTGGATAGGGGTGAAAGGCTAAACAAACTCGGAGATAGCTGGTTCTCCCCGAAAACTATTTAGGTAGTGCCTCGAGCAAGACACTGATGGGGGTAAAGCACTGTTATGGCTAGGGGGTTATTGCAACTTACCAACCCATGGCAAACTAAGAATACCATCAAGTGGTTCCTCGGGAGACAGACAGCGGGTGCTAACGTCCGTTGTCAAGAGGGAAACAACCCAGACCGCCAGCTAAGGTCCCAAATGATAGATTAAGTGGTAAACGAAGTGGGAAGGCCCAGACAGCCAGGATGTTGGCTTAGAAGCAGCCATCATTTAAAGAAAGCGTAATAGCTCACTGGTCGAGTCGTCCTGCGCGGAAGATGTAACGGGGCTCAAATCTATAACCGAAGCTGCGGATGCCAGTTTACTGGCATGGTAGGGGAGCGTTCTGTAGGCCGATGAAGGTGCATTGTAAAGTGTGCTGGAGGTATCAGAAGTGCGAATGTTGACATGAGTAGCGATAAAGCGGGTGAAAAGCCCGCTCGCCGAAAGCCCAAGGTTTCCTACGCAACGTTCATCGGCGTAGGGTGAGTCGGCCCCTAAGGCGAGGCAGAAATGCGTAGTCGATGGGAAACAGGTTAATATTCCTGTACTTGATTCAAATGCGATGTGGGGACGGAGAAGGTTAGGTTAGCAAGCTGTTGGAATAGCTTGTTTAAGCCGGTAGGTGGAAGACTTAGGCAAATCCGGGTCTTCTTAACACCGAGAAGTGACGACGAGTGTCTACGGACATGAAGTAACCGATACCACGCTTCCAGGAAAAGCCACTAAGCTTCAGTTTGAATCGAACCGTACCGCAAACCGACACAGGTGGGCAGGATGAGAATTCTAAGGCGCTTGAGAGAACTCGGGAGAAGGAACTCGGCAAATTGATACCGTAACTTCGGGAGAAGGTATGCCCTCTAAGGTTAAGGACTTGCTCCGTAAGCCCCGGAGGGTCGCAGAGAATAGGTGGCTGCGACTGTTTATTAAAAACACAGCACTCTGCTAACACGAAAGTGGACGTATAGGGTGTGACGCCTGCCCGGTGCTGGAAGGTTAATTGAAGATGTGCAAGCATCGGATCGAAGCCCCAGTAAACGGCGGCCGTAACTATAACGGTCCTAAGGTAGCGAAATTCCTTGTCGGGTAAGTTCCGACCCGCACGAATGGCGTAACGATGGCCACACTGTCTCCTCCCGAGACTCAGCGAAGTTGAAGTGGTTGTGAAGATGCAATCTACCCGCTGCTAGACGGAAAGACCCCGTGAACCTTTACTGTAGCTTTGCATTGGACTTTGAAGTCACTTGTGTAGGATAGGTGGGAGGCTTTGAAGCAGAGACGCCAGTCTCTGTGGAGCCGTCCTTGAAATACCACCCTGGTGTCTTTGAGGTTCTAACCCAGACCCGTAATCCGGGTCGGGGACCGTGCATGGTAGGCAGTTTGACTGGGGCGGTCTCCTCCCAAAGAGTAACGGAGGAGTTCGAAGGTTACCTAGGTCCGGTCGGAAATCGGACTGATAGTGCAATGGCAAAAGGTAGCTTAACTGCGAGACCGACAAGTCGAGCAGGTGCGAAAGCAGGACATAGTGATCCGGTGGTTCTGTATGGAAGGGCCATCGCTCAACGGATAAAAGGTACTCCGGGGATAACAGGCTGATTCCGCCCAAGAGTTCATATCGACGGCGGAGTTTGGCACCTCGATGTCGGCTCATCACATCCTGGGGCTGTAGTCGGTCCCAAGGGTATGGCTGTTCGCCATTTAAAGTGGTACGTGAGCTGGGTTTAAAACGTCGTGAGACAGTTTGGTCCCTATCTGCAGTGGGCGTTGGAAGTTTGACGGGGGCTGCTCCTAGTACGAGAGGACCGGAGTGGACGAACCTCTGGTGTACCGGTTGTAACGCCAGTTGCATAGCCGGGTAGCTAAGTTCGGAAGAGATAAGCGCTGAAAGCATCTAAGCGCGAAACTCGCCTGAAGATGAGACTTCCCTTGTGGTTTAACTACACTAAAGAGTCGTTCGAGACCAGGACGTTGATAGGTGGGGTGTGGAAGCGCGGTAACGCGTGAAGCTAACCCATACTAATTGCTCGTGAGGCTTGACTCTATCATTTGAAGAACTTCAAATAATAAAAGCTTACTGACTGATTCAGTCATCACCATTTATACCGATTAAGGCTTTACCGATTTGTAACAGTTTAAGTTTGGCGGCCATAGCGAGTTGGTCCCACGCCTTCCCATCCCGAACAGGACCGTGAAACGACTCAGCGCCGATGATAGTGTGGTTCTTCCATGTGAAAGTAGGTCACCGCCAAACACCCATTCCGAAGCCCCCGACTGATGTCGGGGGCTTTTTACATGCCTGTCGTTTCTGTCGGTTTGGCGGCAGAATTGGGATAATGGGTGTTGGGGTCAAACATTGGGATAGTGATGTACCGGTGTTTATGGAGTATTTGTGCATCTTGGTATTGGAATCGGAAATATTTATCCTGTTGTTATTCTTGCACAAAAGTACCGAAAGTTACGGTTAACCGTTTGGAATGTTTGAAATCGAACGGTATTTGCGTTAATATGTCGTATGCATTTATATGGAATGGGGCCGTGTTCTACTGTCGATGTGGCAGTGTCGGCGGGGTGGGTAAAACCGTCCTGCAGACGGCCCGGTTGATTCAATCTGACACGTTATAGGAAAACCCTGATGAAGAAATTTTTATTTGGTGTATTTGCCGCCATGTGTACGGCGTTCTCTTTGGCTGCCGTGAACGTCAATACCGCCTCTTCTGCGGAACTGGAGGCATTACCGGGTATCGGCCCGGCTAAGGCGAAGGCGATTGTGGAATACCGTCAGAAGAACGGTGCGTTCAAATCGGTGGAGGAGCTGAAAAACGTGAAGGGCATCGGTGATGCGGTGCTGAACAAGTTGAAGGCGGAGGCGACGGTTTCTTCTGCCGCGCCTAAGGCCGCCCAGCCTGCCGTGAAAAAATAAGCCGGACTCTGCCTATATGCCGCCCTGCGGCCGAACCGTTTGCCGGTTGGGCCCGGGGCGGCTTTGTTTGGGGGCGGGGATGAAGCTTGAACCAGTGGGGGCTTCCGTTGGGTAAAGGGATAAACGGATAGGACGCCTATTGGATAGGGATATAAAAGATAAAGGGAAGAAAGATATGTACTTAAAGGCATTTGACGGAAAACGGAATGGGGCAACTGTGCAGAGGGGGTATTCTTTGGTACAGCTGTTGGTGGTGATGCTGCTGGTTTCGATCTTGGCGGCGGCGGCCTTTACGGCCTATCGGGAATCGGTCCGCTCGGCCAACCTGCGTGCGGCGCATGCCGCGCTGCTGGAAAATGCGCGCTTTATGGAGCAGTTCTATGCGAAAAAGGGCAGCTTTAAGCTGACGTCGACGAAGTGGCCGGAATTGCCGGTGAAGGAGGCGGGCGGTTTCTGTATCAGGATGAGCGGCCAGGCTAAGGGTATCCTGGAGGGTAAGTTTACCTTGAAGGCGGTGGCGCTGGACAGGGAGGCGGAGCCGAGGGTGCTGCGCTTGAACGAGTCGTTGACGGCGGTGGTGTGCGGGAAGATGAAAGGGAAGGGCAGTTGTACGGACGGCGAGGAGATATTTAGGGGTAATGATGCGGAGTGTAAGCCTTTTATGGGGTAGAAATCTGATCGAAAAGGGGGGCGGATAAAGAAAAAAGGACGTGCGCGGGCACGTCTTTGGGTAGGCTGATCTCAACCTCGAGTACAGTATTATTGTCTTAACCTGTTTTATTATTTTGACGAACTGAATATTTCAAATCCAGTACCTTATGCTGATACTGCAACCAGCTGGCGGAAGGTAATGTCCTGATCAGAACTATTGGAGCTGATTAACTGTAAACTGAGCGGAAAAGTTTAAAAGTAGAGAAATCGGTAGTTTAAGTTATTGATGCAACATTATTCAGACGGCCCGAGCGGTCATGGGTAAGGACAATAAAAGATAAAGGCTGCAGACAAATTACACCAAGCAAAGATAGCATTGTCTGCAGGGTAGAAAGCTGGTTGATACAGCAAACATATATCTGTATCTATTTTGAAAGGCTATATTGAGAAACTGCACATCACTCCTTCAATGTCGACGAGATAAGGTATGGCAGAATGCTCGATCAAAGGCTACGGCAGCAAAACAGATGGCACCTAGAAAAACATCAGCTACAGACCTGCATTATTGAAAAGCCCTTTGCAACAACTCATCGACGGAAACGCAAATCAAACACAACCAAATATTTGTTGAAAAACCCGTTATGTAGTTGAACAAAGCTTTGTTACGTTTCACTGTAAATCAGGCTGTGAACCTAATTTGCTTTAGGCAACATGGGTGTGCAACGCTATTCGAAAGCGATATGTTTGAATCGTTGAATCGGTTAACAGCTTACTTGCGCTTGTTTGCTCCTACAAGATGCGAGTATTGGGAAGATAAAAGGAAACCATCAAATCCCTGTGTTTGAATTTTGGCTGTTGAGAATGAAGGATTTTTTGCAAAGGTCTTAGGCCGTCTGAAAACTTGATAGAAGCAGTCGTCTGTTAAATATGCGATAATGCGGGAGATTTCATGGGTGTGGTAGAAACATGGTTGAGACTGTCCGGTTGGAATCATGCTGGACAACGATGGAATCGGTTTGCTTGAAACGCCCGCTTTGCGGGTTTTTTTATGGGAAGGAATGGTCATGCCTAATCCGCTTTATCGGCAACATATTATTTCAATTTCAGATTTGACGACGGAGCAGCTCGAATTGCTGCTTCAGACGGCCTTGAAGTTGAAAAAGCAGCCTCGTGAAGATTTGCTTGAAGGCAAGTTGATTGGTTCGTGCTTTTTTGAACCGTCCACTCGTACGCGTTTGTCTTTTGAAACGGCGGTACAGCGTTTGGGTGGGAAAGTTATCGGTTTTTCCGATGGCGCGAATACCAGTGCGAAAAAGGGTGAAACGCTTGCGGATACTGCGAGGATTATTTCCAGCTATACGGATGCGATTATTCAGCGACACCCGAAAGACGGTGCGGCCCGTGTGGCGGCCGAGTTTTCGAGCGTGCCCGTGATTAATGCCGGCGATGGTACCAACCAACATCCGAGTCAGACGCTTTTGGATTTGGTCACGATTTATGAAACACAGGGCAGTTTGAGCAATTTGAAGATTGCGATGGCCGGCGATTTGAAATATGGCCGTACGGTACATTCATTATGTCAGGCGTTGAAGCGTTGGGGTTGTGAGTTTGCATTTGTTTCCCCTCCCAGCTTGGCAATGCCGGACTATATCACTGAAGAGCTGGAAGAGGCCGGTTGCCCTTATCAAATTTTGCCCGGCTTGGAAGAAGCGGTCGAATGGGCGGATATTTTGTACATGACCCGCGTTCAGCGCGAACGTTTTGATGAGCAGGAATTTGCCAAAATCCAGGGTAAATTCAATCTTGATGCGTCAATGCTGGCAAATGCCAAATCCAATTTGCGCGTCTTGCATCCTTTACCGAGGGTAGATGAAATTCATCCGAATGTGGATAAAACACCTCATGCCTATTATTTTGAACAGGCAACCAACGGTGTGTATGCACGGATGGCGATTTTGTCTTTGGTATTGAACGAAGAAGTTTAAGGAGCGAAAGATGGAAAACTCAAAACTCAGCGTGGAAGCGATTGAACAAGGTACGGTCATTGACCATATTCCTGCCGGTAAAGGCTTGGCCATTTTAAGGCAGTTCAAACTGCTGCATTATGGCAATGCAGTAACGGTCGGCTTCAATTTGCCCAGCAAAACGCAGGGCAGCAAAGACATTATTAAAATCAGCGGCGTATGGTTGGATGCCAATGCAGCAAACCGTTTGGCTTTATTTGCCCCTGAAGCAGTGGTCAACAAAATCGATCGGTTTAAGGTCGTTGAGAAACAGCATTTATCATTGCCGGATGAAATTTCGGAGGTATTCCGCTGTCCGAATACCAATTGCGCCAGTCATGGCGAGCCGGTCATCAGCCGTTTTTATGTCCGCTCACATCATGGGCAGACGCGTTTGAAATGTCATTATTGCGAAAAAACCTTCTCGCGTGATTCGGTTGCCGAAGCTTGATAAAAATCTCAGGCCGTCTGAAGACACGGCTGCGAAGTTTGAGTTGTTTGCTTGATACATTAGATGATAAAAAGCAAGATATTAAGCCAAGTTGCGTTAAAATTACGTTAAAATAATGCCTCCCGGGTTGATGACATTATTCGCCCGAAAGGCATTATTTTTTAATAACATGATACGAAATGTAGGAAAACTCATGCACTCATCCATACAAAGCCGGTTTGCCCCAATTTTATACGTCTTGATTTTCTTTGCCGGATTTTTAGCCGCACAAGTTTGGTTTAATCAGCAAGCCTATTTGGCCAATCTTCCCCTTTTGGTTACAGCCATTTCTGCCGTTGCATTGGTTTGGTTGATTTGGGCCGTCGTATCTGCGCGATCCAAAGCCAAAAGCAAGATGTTGCACCGTGAGCAGCTGATTCAAAAAGAGAGCATTCATCCTGTTTTGCATGCAACGTTGCAGCGTTCTGACGGGCAAACAGATTTATTGGTTTTGGTTGTCCGCAATAGCGGTAAGGGCTTGGCGAAGAATGTGCGCTTTGAGGTAGAGCCTTTGCCGGATCACTTGCCGAGCAAGCTGGTTGCCGATGCGGTTATGCGCTTGGAGATGTTTTCCGGCGGCGTGGATATGCTGGCATCGGGCGAATTGTATGGCGGCGTGTTTGCAAGCATGTTGGCGCTGGCTGCCGAATTGCCGGACCAAACATTTGGCGGTGTGTTGAAACTGAAAGCCACTTATGAAAATGCCTTTGGCGATCAATGCACTTCAGAAAGCGTTTTGGATTTGAGCATACTGAATTTCAATCTGTCGGAAATTAAATCCGGCGGCGAGCAAAAGCCCCGTAAGAAATTGTTGTATTGATGTGTAGGATATGCAGGCCGTCTGAAACCGAAATACTTGGTTTCAGACGGCCTGTTGTTATTTTTCAAATGATTTTTGAAGAAAAAGAGGCGTATCGGGTATAATAATCAAAGAATTCGAAACGGATTGCCAGGATCGGCAAGGCCGTTTTATCATTGTTTTAGTTCAAAACCCTACTGATATTTTTTCAATCATCTGTTGCTATGTATCGGAACTTTTTCTGATGTCGGCAGCGGCGAAATATTCCTTCAGCCATTTACTTTCAGGAAGCTGCTTATGTTAGTGTGTAATCCTTATGAAGTTGTGATCCATGGTACAACCAGCAAAGGCAAGATTTTCCGACCAAGCGACTGGGCGGAGCGCCTGTGCGGTATTTTGTCCTCCTTCACCAAAGACAACCGCCTTTCCTATTCGAATTGGGTGCGCCCGATTTTGGTGGACAATGTCCGTTGTGTGGCAGTCGATAAAAAACTGGAAGAAGACAATCCGCAAATGTTCCGTTTCTTGATGGATTTTGCAGCGGATAACGATTTGCGCGTGATTGACTGCAAAGCCTTACTCAAAGAGCAGGAAAGCAAGCAGCAGGGCGAAGTGCCGGTCGAGCGCGTTTTGTTGGCGCAGGCGATTGAAGAAAAACACGCCGCCGAGCGTGCGGAAGCGGCCGATACCCAGCCCGAGCCTCAAGCTGCCGCGCCTGTGGTCGGCGTATTGCGTGAAATTCCGCCGGAAGAAACTGCGACCGCTTTTGCGGCATTAAGCATTTTGCGTTCTTCTTTGACCGATATCCACCGTTTTGTCGAACAAATCAACGAGCATCAGCGTAAAACCGGCTACCGCCTGTTGGGCATTTTTGAAGAAGGCAAACAAAATGCCGTAGCCGTATGCGGTTTCCATGCCGCGTACAACTTGGCCAGCGGTTACCACATCCATATTGACGACATTGTGACCATGCCTCAAAGCCGCCGAAAAGGCTATGCTTCGCGCTTGTTGGAAGAAGTACGCAAAATCGGTGCGGAAACCGGCGCAACCAAAATCCATCTGAATGTCCATGTGAACCATGACCGCGCAGATGCGCATCGTCTCTACTTCAAAAACGGATTTGAAATTTGCGCCTACCATTTCCGTTGCGATCCGAAATAATGGTTGTAGAAAGAGGAAATCCCATGTTGAAGATTTTGACTGCGGCTGTTTTAGCACTGAGTTTGGCGGCCTGCGCATCAGGCAGCGGGCAAGGCAGCTCGCAAATGTATGGCGAGATTAAGGCTGGTGTAGAAACCAGCCATCAACGTTGAGGCATATAATGACAAGGCCGTCTGAAATAGGTTTTTCTGTTTCAGACGGCCTTTTTGCAGCTTGATTAGAAGGTAGCGGAGGTATCGTCGGTGGCAACAGTCCGATGCAGGCGATACCAATTGTACAGGCGCAAGATGCACAAGAAAGCAATAATGGGCATGCAGGCTGCGGTAACCAGATAACGCGGGTTGCTGAAGTTTAAAACATTGCGGCCGGAAAGCAGCGACAAAGCGGCATGCAACCATTCCCACAAAGACGAAATGCTGAAAGCCAAAACAGCCAACAGGCCGAGGGTTCGGAAAATACCGATGGGCAGTATTTGTCGGCGCAATACGGCGCGGTTGAGTTGGAACAAAACAATCAAACCGAAGCCGATGATGCAGACCATGCCGCCGTTGGCGACGATTTGCAGGCTGTTGAAGGCGATGTCGGGCGTAACGGAAAGCGTGCCGGACTGGTTGGATGCAGTTTGTTGCAAGTTTAAGCCTTGCATCACATTCAGGACGAAACCGTATATCAGGTCGGCCAAAACGATGCCGATGGGTAGAGGAGTTAAAAAACGTTTCATGGATCGGTCGGATATTTCAGTATTCTATTCGTATGAGTGAGGCCGTCTGAAAATTAAACATGACGACGTGAGGGTATATTGTATCCGATAGGAAAGTAGGTTAATGCAAAAATAAATTTAGTTTAAGTCAGAAAATGATGTAATTTTACGCCAACATTATTGCATTAAGAGTACAATCCTCTTCATTATCAAACGTGAAATCAACAGGAAAGGACGTTTACATGAGCCAATTGCAACGTGATTTAACCCGTATCAGCCACAATACCAAAATTGTCGCCACACTGGGTCCGGGCAGCAACAATGTACAATTGTTGGAAGACATGATCCGTGTCGGCGGCCTTAATGTCGTCCGTTTCAATTTCAGCCACGGTACGCCGGAGTTCCATGAAGAAAATGCCCGTATCGTACGCGAAGCCTCGAAACGTGCGGGTCAGGAAATCGCCATTCTTGCCGACTTGCAAGGGCCTAAAATCCGCGTGGGCAAAATTGCTGGCGGCAGCATCGAATTGAACAAAGGCGAAACGCTGGTTCTTGATGCCGCACTTGAAGGCGAAGGCACACGCGAAGCGGTGGGTTTGGACTACCGCGATTTGCCGAATGACGTTGCTGCCGGCGATGTTTTGTGGCTGGACGACGGCCTGTTGACTTTGACCGTTGAAGCGGTTGAAGGAAGTAAGATTATTACAAGGGTAGAAAACAGCCATGTGCTGAAAAGTAACAAAGGTATCAACAAACGCGGCGGCGGCCTGTCTGCCGGTGCATTGACCGAAAAAGACTTCCGCGACTTGAAAACCGCGATTGCCATCGGTTGCGACTACTTGGCCATCAGCTTTGTGAAATCTGCCGAAGATTTGCACATCGCACGCGCCAAAGTCGAAGAAGAAATGAAAGGCAGCACCGCCGTACGCCCCGGTTTGGTTTCCAAAATCGAGCGCGTAGAAGCCATTGAAAACCTGGACGAAATCATCCTTGCCAGCGACGGTATTATGGTTGCCCGCGGCGACTTGGCAGTGGAAGTCGGCCATGCCGCCGTACCTGCCCTGCAAAAACGAATGATCCGCCGCGCCCGTGAGTTGCGCCGCTTCAGCATTACCGCAACCCAAATGATGGAATCGATGATTACCAACCCTGTACCGACCCGCGCGGAAGTCAGCGACGTGGCCAACGCGGTATTGGACGGTACCGATGCGGTGATGTGTTCCGCCGAAACCGCCGTCGGCGCGTATCCGTTTGAAACCGTCAGCCAAATGGCGATTATTTGTGCGGCTGCGGAAAAAGAACAAGATTCGCTCAACGGTGTTGCCGAACAGGTCGAGTATCCCGAAGCCGTCAGCACCAACTTGGCGATTGCCGGCGGTGCGGTCAGCGTGGCGCGCGCGGTTCACGCCAAAGCCATTGTTGCCCTGACTGAAAGCGGTTCGACCGCCTTCGAAGTCAGCCGCCACAACATCACTCTGCCGATTTTTGCCCTGACGCCGAGTGTTTCAGCGCAACGTCGTATGGCGATGTACCGCGGTGTGCGTCCGTTGATTTTGGCAACCAGTACCGACCACGATACCGCGCTGAACGAAGTGGAAGCCATGTTGGTAGAACACAAAATCCTCCAAAGCGGCGACCAATACATTATCACCAGCGGTTCGAAAATGCGCGAATCCGGTTCGACCAATACGCTGGAAGTGTTGCAGGTTAAATAATTGCAGTGATCCGATGATTGGAAAAGCAGGCTGTTTTAGCCTGCTTTTTTTGTGTAAAAAAAGAAAAGATTAGGCAAAAATAATGATGTAGTATAGAATTGAGTGCCTATACTAAATCAATAAAGGACGTTTCAGACGGCCTTTTTCTTTGTCCGCTACTTTCACGGTAAACCAAAATGATTCATTTCAATCTGAAAAAAACAGCATTTATTTTAAGCGCAGCACTGTTATCTACCGCCGTCCAAGCCTCCGGCTACCACTTCGGCACACAATCCGTTAACGCACAAGGCACGGCCAACGCCGCCGCCGCCGAAGCCGCCGATGCATCAACCATTTTCTACAACCCGGCCGGTTTGAGCAAAATTGACAGCAGCCAAATTTCCGTCAACGCCAATATCGTTTTCCCAAGCATTCACTATGAGGCGGAATCTGCGAAACACTTCCGCACGGGTGCCGATGTCAGCGGCTCGACCGGCGGCAAAATTACTGAAACCACCGTTGCTCCGCACGTTTATGGCGCGTACAAAGCCAGCGACGATGTAACTTTGGGTTTGGGTGTGTACGTTCCTTTCGGCTCTGCAACCGAATATGAAAAAGATTCCGTGTTGCGCCACAACATCAACAAACTGGGTTTGACCACCATCGCCATCGAGCCGGTAGTCGCATGGAAACTGAATGAGCAGCACGCCGTCGGTGCCGGTTTGATTGCCCAATATTCCAAAGCCGAATTGCGTAAATACTCCGACTGGGACGCTTCCGGCGCCATCAGCCAGTTGGCCAGCGGCTTGGCTTCCCGTCAAGCAGGCCGTCCCGTTGCTGTCGATGCGACCGGCAAAGCTGACGGTCATGCCGATGTAAAAGGCCATGATTGGGGCTTCGGCTACCAACTGGCGTGGATGTGGGACATTAACGACCGCGCACGCGTGGGTGTGAACTATCGTTCCAAAGTATCGCATACGCTGAAAGGCACTGCCGATTGGGAAGCAGACGGCGCATATGCAAAACGTGCTTGGGATTTGGGTGCAATGGCTGCACGCGGTTATGTGCCGAACGAAAAAGCCAGCGTCAAAATCGTCACGCCTGAGTCTTTGTCTGTTCACGGTATGTACCGCGCCACCGACAAAACCAATTTGTTCGGCGATGTGACCTGGACGCGTCATAGCCGCTTTAACAAAGCCGAGCTGGTGTTTGAAAATACCAAAAACGTTGTCAACGGCAAATCTGACCGTACCGTCATTACGCCTAACTGGCGCAACACTTATAAAGTTGCATTCGGCGGCTCTTACCAAGTTACCGAACCATTGCAACTGCGTGCCGGTATCGCTTTCGACAAATCACCGGTTAAAAGTGCTGAAGACCGCATGAACAGCCTACCTGACGGCAACCGTATCTGGTTCTCCGTCGGCGCTAAATATCAACTGGGTAAAAACCATGTGATCGATGCGGCGTACAGCCATATCCACATCAATGACACGGTTTACCGTACCGGCAAAGCCAGCGGCAACGACGTAGACAGCCGCGGTGCATCCTCTGCCCGCTTCAAAAACAAAGCGGACATCTTGGGCTTGCAATACACTTATAAATTTAAATAATCGGATTTGAGTGGTGGATAAAAAGGCCGTCTGAAGATTTCAGACGGCCTTTTTGATTAGCAGGAATAGATGAAACAATCAATAGGCAATAAATAGCGTGTTAGGGTTTCTATATTGCTGATTGGAATGGCAGAACGGCAAGACAATAGAAAAGGGGATAGCCGATAAATAGCTGAAGACATGGGATATTGTTTGCGCTTTAAAACGGCGTGTTACAGATTTTATTTATTTTGATGGGCAACAATCAAAAGGCCGTCTGAAAAAACAGGTTTTCAGACGGCCTTTGTTTGCCGAATCGCTGCTAAAAAAGCTCAATCAGCTGCGGACTTCCAGTTCGATTTCTCTTTCCTGTTCGTCTTCGGCCGGTTTGTCCATGGTTTTTTCATCGGCCATATTGTCCAAATCGCGGCCGGGTTCGGAGGCGGTATCGCCGATGGAAACGCTGTTCAGGCTTTCCAAAATAATGGCGGAGGCCAGATGGTCGGATGTGCGGTACACCATTGCCAAACCGATTTCTTCCGCCGGAATGGAAACCAATTCAACCGTATCTTTGTCTTTCGGCTTGCGAATCAGGTTGTTGGACAGATTCACACGGACTTGGCGGCCACGTTTGTAGAGGCTGACCACCGTGCCTTTGTCCAAGCCGTCGAGTTCGCCTTTATCCAACGTAATGGTTTGGAACTGGCCGGCTTCGCCCACGCCGTCGAAGATGGAAACGACTTTGGCCTGAATCGGACGGGCAGGGGCGTGAGGCATCACGTTGAAGCTGTCGAGGCCTTCGGGCAGTTTCAGCAGATAGTCGTCTTTGCGGATTTCGGAAACGGCTTCTTCGATAACCAAAGGTTGCGCGGACTGGGTGCGCAGCTTCATGACTTTGTTGACTTGGGTGTAATACTCGTTGCTTTTGAGTTTTTCGTCAGAAGCGCGGGTACGGTGTTCCAATGCGGAGTCGGTGTAAGGCAGCGTGTTGGCGATGCCGCTGAACACGACTTCTTGGCCGAGGAATTTGCCGGTTTCCGGATCAGTGATATTTTTATTGACGCGGTAGGTCAGGTAGCGGCCGGGTTCGGTCAGGCCGTATGCGTACACGCGGTTGCCTTGCGTGTAGAGGACGCGGTTGTCGGGGCCCGCAATCAGGCGCGGCGCGTTGGCGGTTTCTTCCGGAGCGATAATCTGCGGATGTTTCATGAACATACGGTAGAGGTTGACGTTGACAGTCGGAATACCGTAGCCGGAAGTTTCGCGTACGCGCGGATGCAGTTTGATCACGGGAATGCCGTCTGAACGGGTTTGGGCGTGTTCAAAACCCAGTCGCGGCTGGCCGTTGACGTAGCGTAAAACCAACACCTGCCCCGGATAGATCAGGTGCGGATTGCGGATGGCGTTGCGGTTGGCGCCCCAAAGGCGGTTCCATTGCCACGGGCTGTACAGATATTTGCCGGAAATACCCCACAAGGTATCGCCGTTTTTAACGACGTAGCGTTGCGGCGCATTGGGGCGGATTTTTAAAGAAGCTGCCTGAGTGTGGGCAGAAATAGCCATGCCTGCCATGCAAAGCAGGGTTATAATACGTTGTTGCATAACCGTTCCCCTTGAAATCGGTTTGGTTTGTCTTCAGATGATAAACAGAGAAGGCTGGAGTTTGCGAAACTGCCGCCCATCCGTCAATACGATAACGAACGGCCTCTGTCGCGCTATCTTAACATTTTTCGGCGTTATTTTAGCATTGAATGTTGCTGTCATGACAGGAGATTGTGGCGGCGGAAACCAAATCTGTATGAAAATCACACATCAGCTTTATAAAACGAGAATATTATGGCTTTACTGAACATCCTCCAATACCCTGACGAGCGTTTGCACACGGTCGCCAAACCTGTTGAAAAAATCGACGAGCGCATCCAGACATTGGTTGCCGATATGTTTGAAACCATGTACGAAGCACGCGGTATCGGCTTGGCGGCCACTCAGGTTGACGTACACGAGCGCATCGTCGTGATGGATTTGACCGAAGACCGCAGCGAGCCGCGCGTGTTCATCAACCCCGTCATTGTCGAAAAAGACGGCGAGACGACTTATGAAGAAGGCTGCCTGTCCGTGCCGGGCATTTACGATACCGTAACCCGTGCCGAGCGCGTCAAAGTCGAAGCCTTGAACGAAAAAGGCGAGAAATTCACACTGGAAGCAGACGGCCTGTTGGCAATCTGCGTGCAGCACGAATTGGACCACCTGATGGGCATCGTGTTTGTCGAACACCTGTCGCAGCTGAAACAAGGCCGCATCAAAACCAAACTGAAAAAACGTCAGAAACACACCATCTGACCTAAGCATCGCTTAAAGGCCGTCTGAAAAGACAAAACAGAAGGCAGACTTCGGTTTTCAATCTTTCAGACGGCCTTTTCAGCTGAAACAGTTTGCCCAACGCGCCCATTCAAACCATTTCCACAAGGACACAACATGAAAGTCATCTTTGCCGGTACGCCCGATTTTGCCGCCGCCGCCTTGAAAGCCATCGCCGCCGCAGGTTTTGAAATTCCGCTGGTGTTGACCCAGCCCGACCGCCCCAAAGGCCGCGGCATGCAGTTGACCGCATCGCCGGTCAAACAGGCTGCCTTGGAATTGGGTTTGACCGTGGCGCAGCCGGAAAAGTTGCGCAATAACGCCGAAGCCCTGCAAATGCTCAAAGATACGGGCGCGGATGTGATGGTGGTGGCCGCGTATGGCTTGATTTTGCCGCAGGAAGTGTTGGATGCGCCCAAACACGGCTGCCTCAATATCCACGCCTCGCTGTTGCCCCGTTGGCGCGGTGCGGCGCCGATTCAACGTGCGATTGAATCCGGTGATGCCGAAACCGGCGTGTGCATCATGCAGATGGACATCGGCTTGGACACCGGCGCTGTGGTCAGCGAACGCCGCTACGCCATCCAGCCTACGGATACCGCCAACGAAGTGCATGACGCGTTGATGGGTTTGGGTGCGGAAGCGATTGTTGCCGACTTGCAACGTCTGCAGGCGGAAGGCCGTCTGAACGCGGTCAAACAGCCTGAAGAAGGTGTTACCTATGCCCAAAAATTAAGCAAAGAAGAAGCGCGTATCGATTGGAATCAAAGCGCAGACATTATCGAACGCAAAATCCGCGCCTTTAACCCCGTCCCTGCCGCGTGGGTCGAGTATCAAGGCAAACCGATGAAAATCTGGCGCGCCGAAGTGGTGGCCAAACAGGGTAAGGCAGGCGAGGTGTTGTCTTGCACTTCAGACGGCCTGCTGGTGGCGTGCGGTAAAAACGCGCTGAACATTACCGAATTGCAGCCTTCCGGCAGCAAACGCATGAGCATACAGGCATTTGCGGCAGGTCGGACGATTGAAGTCGGAACGGTTTTGTAACAGGCTGAAAACCAACGTAGAGGAAAGAAAACAATGGCTGTTTTTGAAGTGGTCGAGGGCGATATTACCCGATTGGCAGTCGATGCGATTGTCAATGCCGCCAATTCATCGCTGTTGGGCGGTGGCGGCGTAGACGGTGCAATACACCGTGCCGCGGGCAAAGAGCTGCTGGACGAGTGCCGCACTTTGGGCGGTTGCCGCACGGGCGAAGCCAAAATTACCCAAGGCTACCGTTTGCCTGCACGCTTTGTCATCCACACGGTCGGGCCGGTATGGTTTGGCGGAAAACAAAATGAAGAGGCTAAATTGGCACAATCCTATGCCAATTCTTTGCTGCTTGCCCAGAAACACGATCTTCACAGCATTGCCTTTCCGTGCATCAGCACCGGTGTGTACCGCTTCCCGGCCGAAGCCGCCGCACGTATCGCTTTGGAGAGTTTGAAGCAAACCCTGCCGCAATGTCCGGCAGTGGAAAAAATCATCTTTTGCTGTTTTTCCAAAACAGATGCCGAATATTATCGGGTATTGCTGGCTGCCGAACAGGCCGTCTGAAATCCGCCGAACACTTGAAATCAAATTATGAATCAGAAAGCAAAAATATGAGTATGTCCCTCGCCCAAAAACTGGCCGCCGACAGCGTTGCCGCGGTTGCCGAAGGGCGCAATCTTCAGGATGTTTTGGCGGAAATCCGCGTGGCGCATCCGCAGTTGACGGCGCAGGAAAACGGCGCCTTGCAGGATATTGCCTACGGTTGCCAACGTTATTTGGGCAGTTTGAAACACATGCTTGGTCAAATGCTGAAGAAGCCGATTGACAATCCGCAGCTTGAAAGCCTGCTTTTGGCGGCGATGTACCAACTGCATTACACGCGCAACGCGCCTCATGCCGTGGTCAATGAAGCGGTGGAAAGCATTGCCAAAATCGGCCGCGGTCAGTTCCGCTCGTTTGCCAACGCGATTTTGCGCCGCTTTTTGCGTGAACGCGACAAGCTCGCGGCCTCCTGTAAAAAAGACGATGTGGCGAAACATAATTTGCCGCTGTGGTGGGTGGCTTACTTGAAAAACCGTTATCCGAAACATTGGCACAACATTACCACCGCGCTGCAATCGCATCCGCCGATGACTTTGCGCGTCAACCGCCGACACGGTAATGCCGAAAGCTATTTGGAAAAGCTGGCTGCGGAAGGTATTTTGGCCAGGGCGTTGGACGAATACGCCGTGATGTTGGAAGAAGCCGTGCCGGTAAGCCGCCTGCCCGGTTTTTCAGACGGCTTGGTGTCTGTACAGGATTTTGGTGCGCAACGTGCTGCCTATTTGTTGAACCCGAAAGACGGCGAACGCATCCTCGATGCCTGTGCGGCGCCGGGCGGTAAGACAGGCCATATCTTGGAACTGGCAGATTGTCATGTTACTGCTTTGGATATAGACGAAGGCCGTCTGAACAGGGTGAAGAGTAATCTTGACCGTTTAGGCTTTCAGACGGCCTCTTTGGCTTGTGCCGATGCGCAGGACTTGGCGGCATGGTATGATGGTAAGGCCTTTGACGCTGTTTTGGCCGATGTGCCGTGTACCGCTTCGGGCGTGGCGCGGCGCAATCCCGACGTCAAATGGCTGCGCCGACCGACCGATGCCGTCAAAACCGCACGCCAACAGGAAGCATTATTAGACGCGCTGTGGCAGACCCTGACGAAAAACGGCAGGATGTTGCTGGCTACCTGCTCGGTCTTTGTCGAAGAAAACGACGGTCAATTGCAAAAATTCCTTAACCGCCATGCCGATGCCGAGTTGATCGAATCGCATGTGCTTTTACCGAACAAACATCAAGATGGCTTTTATTACGCGCTTATTAAAAAGCAGTAAAACGCTGATTGTACCGCTCTTGCTCGCTGTGTCGCTGAACGCGGCGGGCGAGGGCATCAGTGCGACCCGTGCCGAGGCAAAGCTGACCCATGCCGGACAGCTTTCCGTCAGCAGCCGTTTCCGCACCGACCTGCCCGATCAGCTCAAAGAAGCACTCAAACAGGGCGT
This sequence comes from Neisseria mucosa, assembly GCF_013267835.1. NCBI lineage: Bacteria > Pseudomonadati > Pseudomonadota > Betaproteobacteria > Neisseriales > Neisseriaceae > Neisseria > Neisseria mucosa. The sequence continues at coordinate 1,733,116 of NZ_CP053939.1, read as the reverse complement.
CCCCCTGCATTTCAATTTAAGTTGGCAGCTGTCGGCGCCGTCCGTGGCGTCTTATAAATTCAAGTTCGACCAGCTGCTCAACAACGACAGCACGATTCAATACAAACTGTCCTTCCATCCGCTGACCAACCGCTATCGCGTTACCGTCGGTACGTTTTCTACCGAGTACGACACGCTTGAAGCCGCCTTGCGCGCAGTGGGCGCAGTCGCGAATTGGAAGGTTTTATCCAAAGGCGCGCTGAGTGAAGTGGCCGCCAAAGACACGAAGGCTGAAATCCGCCTGTTGCTGACAACCGCCAAGCTGCCCAAACCGTTCCAAATCAATGCCCTGACGTCTAAAAATTGGCATTTGGATTCGGGTTGGAAATCCTTGTCGGTCGTGCAGGAGTAAACCATGCGCCGCTTTCTCCTGATTGCCGCTGTATTCGCCGTAGTTTTGTTGTACGGTCTGACTGTTGCAACGGGCAGCAGCAACGTATTGTCCGATTATTTCTGGTGGATTGTCGCCTTGTGCGGCTTGCTGTTACTGGTGTTGGCCGCAGTATTGGTGCGCTATGTCGTGCTTTTGATGCGCGACAACAGCAAAAGCGTGTTCGGCTCGCAGATTGCGCGTCGGCTGTCGGGGATGTTTACCTTAGTTGCCGTATTGCCGGGTGTGTTTTTGTTCGGTATTTCCGCCCAGTTTATTAACGGCACGATTAATTCTTGGTTTGGCAACGATACCCATGAGGCTTTGGAGCGCAGCTTAAACTTGAGCAAATCCGCGCTGAACTTGGCAGTGGACAACGCGGTCAGTAACGCCACGCCGGTGCAAATCGACTTAATCAGCGCCGCTTCGCTGGACGGCGACTTGGGGCAGACGCTGACCCAATCCGCACCTACTTCCGAATTTGCCCAGCTGGCGCTTTATAACGCGACCACCCATAAAGTCGAGAAAAGCATCAACCCCCTGAAACTGAATCAACCGACGCTCAACAAAGAAGGATGGGAGCAACTGGAGCAGACCGGCTCGGTACGCAGCTTGGAAAACATCGGCGGCGTGCTGTATGCTCAAGGCTGGATGCTGATTGGTACGCATAAAAATCAGGATTATGCATTGTTTTTCCGTCAGCCGATTCCGAAAGATGTTGCCCAAGATGCGACGTTGATCGAAGCGGCCCGCGCCAAATACGCCGAGCTGAGTTATACCAAAAAAGGCCTGCAAACCTTTTTCCTGTCCACGCTGTTGGTCGCGACATTGTTGGCCATCTTTTTGGCGCTGGTGATGGCTTTGTATTTTGCCCGCCGTTTTGTGGCGCCGGTGTTGTCGTTGGCAGAGGGCGCGCGGGCGGTGGCTCAGGGCGACTTCAGCCAGACCCGGCCGGTATTCCGCAATGACGAGTTTGGCCGTTTGACCCAATTGTTCAACCACATGACCGAGCAATTGGCGATTGCCAAAGAGGCGGACGAGCGCAACCGTTTGCGCGAAGAAGCCGCTCGCCATTATTTGGAATGCGTGTTGGAAAGTTTGACCACAGGCGTGATTACTTTGGATGCCGACGGCCGTCTGAAAACCTTTAACAAAGCCGCCGAACAGATTTTGGGCGTTTCGCTGGTGTCTTTGTGGGGCAGCAACTGGCATCAATGGCACGGCAAATCGCCGCAGCAAACCCTGTTGGCCGATGTGTTTGCCGCCATTAATGAAACCGCCGACAGCGACAAACCCGTCCAAGTCGAATACGCCGCGCCCGACGATGCCCGAATCTTGTTGGGCAAAGCCACCATCCTGCCGGAAGACAACGATAACGGCGTGGTGATGGTGATTGATGACATTACCGTCTTGATACGCGCGCAAAAAGAGGCCGCATGGGGCGAAGTGGCGAAACGTTTGGCGCACGAAATCCGCAATCCGCTTACGCCCATCCAGCTTTCCGCCGAGAGATTGGCATGGAAATTGCATGATAAACTTGACGAGCAAGACGCCCAGATCCTCAGCCGTTCAACCGATACCATCGTCAAACAGGTTGCCGCGCTGAAAGAAATGGTCGAAGCGTTCCGCAATTATGCGCGTGCGCCGTCGCTGAATTTAGAAAAACAAGATTTAAACGGTTTGGTGTCGGAAGTATTGGTATTATATGAGGCAGGCGCGTGCAAATTTAATGCACGGCTCAGCGCCGACGCCTTGCCGATTGCCGCCGATACGACGGCCATGCGCCAAGTGTTGCATAACCTATTTAAGAATGCCGCAGAAGCGGCGGAGTTGGACGAAGCGCCGCAAGTAAACATCGAAACAGGACGCGAAGGCGGACAGGTTTTCCTGACCGTATGCAACAACGGCAAAAGTTTCAGCAAAGAAATGCTGCACAATGCTTTTGAGCCGTACGTTACCGACAAACCGACAGGAACTGGGCTGGGTTTGCCCGTTGTGAAAAAAATTATCGAGGAGCATGGCGGCCGTATCAGCCTGAGCAATCAGAACAGCGGCGGCGCGTGCGTCAAAATAGCTTTACCGGAAATGGCAGAAACTTATGCGAAGCAGTGATATTTTGATTGTAGATGATGAAGTAGGCATCCGCGACCTGCTCTCCGAAATCCTTCAAGACGAAGGCTATACCGTTACTTTGGCCGAAAATGCCGAAGAAGCGCGCCAATTGCGTTACCAAACGCGTCCAGCCATGGTATTGCTGGACATTTGGATGCCCGATTGCGACGGCATCACTTTGTTGAAAGAGTGGGCGAAAAACGGCCAACTCAATATGCCTGTGGTCATGATGAGTGGCCATGCCAGCATCGACACCGCGGTTGAAGCCACCAAAATCGGCGCGCTCGATTTTCTGGAAAAACCGATTGCCCTGCAAAAACTCTTGTCCGCAGTAGAACGCGCCTTGAAACATGGAGAAGTTCAGACGGCCTCCGGCATGACTTTGGACAAACTGGGCAACAGCCCCGTCATTCAAGAAATGAACGGCAGCATTGAAGCGGCCGCCAAACACAACCGCCCGCTGCTGTTGGCCGGTGAGGCAGGCTCGCCGTTTGAAATTGTGGCCCGCTATCTTCACAAAAGCGGTACGCCTTGGGTGGCAACCGACCGTGTCGAACACATTGTCGATACACCGTTGGAGCTGTTGCAAAAAGCATCGGGCGGTATTTTGTATGTCGGCGATATTGCCCGTTACAGCAAAAACATCCAAAACGGCATCGCTTTCTTGCTGGAGAAAGCCGACCGCTACAATGTCCGTGTGATTGCTTCATGCGGCTTTAAACGCGGTGAGAGCGCCGATGACGTCGTTGCCGGCCGACTGGCGGAGTTGTTGAAAGAGCGTATCAATATCCCTTCTTTGCGCAGCCAACCGGACGACATCGTCTTTTTAATCAACCGCATCATGACCGATTTGGCCGAAAGTCAAAAAATCCAGCCGGTAAAATTCAGCGACAGCGCGTTGGTGGTTTTGCGCCAATACGATTGGCCGGGCAATTACGACCAGCTTGCCGAAACGGTGAAAAACATCATGTTGGAATCGGACGGCAAAGAAGTGGACGACCAGGCCGTTGCCGCGGCTTTGGGTCAGAAGGAAAATGCAACGGCGACAGAAATCATCGGTGGCTTCAATTTCAATATGCCTTTGCGCGAATTGAGGGAAGAAGTCGAGCGCCGTTACTTTGAGTACCACATTGCCCAAGAAGGCCAAAATATGAGCCGTGTGGCGCAAAAGGTCGGTTTGGAGCGTACGCACCTTTACCGCAAACTCAAACAACTCGGTATCAGCGTATCGCGCCGCAGCGCCGACAAATCCGAAGAATAAGCGCAATATCGGTTCAAACACAAAAGAGGCCGTCTGAAAGCCATCAGGTTTTTCAGACGGCATCGTCATTTGACGGTTTGCGACGGCATCGTCATTTGACGGTTTGCGACGGCATCGTCATTTGACGGTTTGCGACGGCATCGTCATTTGACGGTTTGCTTAGACAAACGATACTTTATCAAAATAATGATATGGCCCGGCATTGTTGTTTTGCCTTTTAAGCCAGACAAAAGTTTTATACCAATAAAATTTTCAGACGGCCTTAATTTACTTCAGGCCGTCTGAAAAACCATTACGAAAAGGGAACAGATTGATGACGGAAAACGAGCGTTTTGCTTGGTTGCAACTGGCATTTACGCCCTATATCGGCGCAGAAAGTTTTTTGGTGCTGTTGCAGCAATTCGGTAGTGCACAAGCTGCCTTGAGTGCGCCGGCAGACAAAATTGCCGCCCTGGTACGCCATAAACAGGCGGCCGAGTCGTGGCGCAATGCGGACAAACGGGCTTTGGCGCAGCAGTCTGCCGAAGCCGCTTTACAATGGGAAATGCAGGACGGTTGCCGTTTGTTGCTGCTGCAAGATGATGATTTCCCTGAAATGCTGACGCAAGGCATTACCGCGCCGCCGGTCTTGTTTTTGCGCGGCAATGCAGGACTGCTGCACACACCTTCTGCCGCGATTGTCGGCAGCCGCCATGCCACGCCGCAGGCAATGCGGATTGCCAAAGATTTCGGCAGGGCGTTGAGTGAGAAAGGCATTCCCGTCGTATCGGGTATGGCTTCGGGTATCGATACCGCCGCCCATCAGGGCGCATTGCAGGCAGATGGCGGCACCATTGCCGTCTGGGGAACCGGTATAGACCGCATTTATCCGCCGTCCAATAAAAACCTTGCTTATGAAATCGCTGAAAAAGGATTGATTGTCAGCGAGTTTCCTTTAGACACGCGTCCGTTTGCAGGCAATTTTCCGCGCCGCAACCGTCTGATTGCCGCGTTGTCGCAGCTGACATTGGTGGTCGAAGCGGCATTGGAATCCGGTTCGCTGATTACTGCCAAGTTGGCGGCGGAGATGGGGCGCGAAGTGATGGCGGTGCCCGGTTCGATAGACAATCCACACAGCAAAGGCTGCCACAAGCTGATTAAAGACGGGGCAAAATTGGTGGAATGTTTGGACGATATTCTTCACGAATGTCCGCAGCTATTGCAAAATACGCCCGTTCCATCATATTCTATAAATAAGACGGTAAAACCCAAAAACGACCAAACCAAACGTCTGCAACCCAAAGCAATAGCGGATGAACCGCAAAGGCCGTCTGAAAACCCTCCTGCCGCCTCATCGACAAGCACTTTATTGGAAGCAATGGGTTACGACCCGATACACTCCGATATTTTGGCGCAACAAACCAATACGGCGGCGGCAGACGTGTACGCACAGCTTTTAGAATACGAACTCGACGGTATTGTTGCCGCCTTGCCGGGCGGCCGTTATCAGCGTGTCAAAGCATAAATTATCTATATCTTAAGGAACCAGCATGACCGAAGTCATTGCCTATTTAATCGAACACTTCCAAGATTTCGACAACTGTCCGCCTCCGGAAGATTTGGGTCGCCTGCTGGAAGATGCAGGTTTTGACGCTACGGAAATTGGCAATACATTGATGATGATGGAAGTCTTGTTCAATACGTCCGAATTTTATGCCGAGCCGTTTAACAGCGATTCCCTGCGCGTATTCTGCCGTGAAGAAGCTGAAAACCTGCCGCAGGAAGTCATGGGCTTGATGCAGTATCTGGTTGCCGAACACGCAATTACTTACGAGCAGCGCGAAATCGTCATTCACGCCCTGATGCACATTCCATCGGACGAAATCACCCTCGATACCGCCAAAGTGTTGGTATTGCTGGTGTTGTGGATGCACAAGAGTGAGTTGCCCGTCCTGATTGGCGACGACTTGATGAGTGCGTTGACCGGACAAAACGTGATGCACTAAACCTTTTTTCAGACGGCCTCAATCATAAAGGCCGTCTGAAACATAAACCCAATACATCCAAAAGAGAACAACAATGGCGAAAAACCTATTAATCGTCGAATCCCCGTCCAAAGCCAAAACCTTGAAAAAATATCTGGGCGGTGATTTTGAAATCTTGGCGTCTTACGGTCATGTCCGCGACTTGGTACCCAAAAGCGGAGCAGTCGATCCCGACAACGGCTTTGCCATGAAGTACCAGCTGATCAGCCGCAACAGCAAACACGTCGATGCCATCGTCGCCGGTGCCAAAGAAGCCGAAAACATCTACCTCGCAACCGACCCGGATAGGGAAGGCGAAGCCATTTCCTGGCATCTTTTGGAAATCCTCAAATCCAAACGCGGCCTGAAAAACATCAAGCCGCAGCGTGTCGTGTTCCATGAAATCACCAAAAATGCCGTGCTTGATGCCGTCGCCCATCCGCGCGAAATCGAAATGGACTTGGTCGATGCGCAACAAGCCCGCCGCGCTTTGGACTATTTGGTCGGTTTCAACCTCTCGCCGTTGTTGTGGAAAAAGATCCGCCGCGGTTTGAGCGCAGGCCGTGTGCAAAGTCCCGCCCTGCGTTTGATTTGCGAACGCGAAAACGAAATCCGCGCGTTTGAAGCGCAGGAATATTGGACGGTACATCTCGACAGCCACAAAGGCCGCAGCAAATTCACCGCCAAACTCGCCCAATACAACGGCGCGAAACTCGAACAGTTCGACCTGCCGAACGAAACCGCGCAAGCCGACGTGTTGAAAGAACTCGAAGGCAAAGGGGCCGTCGTTACCGCCATCGAAAAGAAAAAGCGCAGCCGCAACCCCGCCGCGCCGTTCACTACATCAACCATGCAGCAGGATGCCGTGCGCAAACTCGGTTTTACCACCGACCGCACCATGCGTACCGCCCAGCAGCTTTACGAAGGTATAGACGTAGGGCGGGGTGCCATCGGTCTGATTACCTATATGCGTACCGACAGCGTGAATTTGGCTGATGAAGCGTTAACCGAAATCCGCCATTACATCGAAAACAAAATCGGCAAAGAATATCTGCCAAGCTCGGCCAAGCAGTACAAAACCAAATCCAAAAACGCCCAAGAGGCCCACGAAGCCATCCGTCCGACTTCCGTGTACCGCACGCCCGAAAGCGTCAAACCCTTCCTGAGCGCAGACCAGTTCAAACTCTATCAAATGATTTGGCAACGCACCGTCGCCTGTCAGATGACGCCCGCCAAATTCGACCAAACCACTGTCGATATTACTGTCGGCAAAGGCGTATTCCGCGTAACCGGACAAGTACAAACCTTCGCAGGCTTCCTCAGCGTTTACGAAGAAAGCAGCGACGATGAAGAAGGCGAAGACAGCAAAAAACTGCCCGAAATGAGCGAAGGCGACAAACTGCCCGTGGACAAACTCTACGGCGAACAACACTTTACCACCCCGCCGCCGCGCTACAACGAAGCCACGCTGGTTAAAGCCCTCGAAGAATACGGCATTGGCCGCCCCTCGACCTACGCCAGCATTATTTCCACGCTCAAAGACCGTGAATACGTTACCCTTGAGCAAAAACGCTTCATGCCTACCGACACGGGCGACATCGTCAACAAATTCCTGACTGAACACTTCGCCCAATACGTCGACTACCACTTCACCGCCAAACTCGAAGACCAGCTTGACGAAATTGCCAACGGCAAACGCCAATGGATCCCCGTAATGGACAAATTCTGGAAGCCGTTTATCAAGCAAGTGGAAGAAAAAGAGGGTATCGAACGCGCCAAATTTACCACGCAGGAACTAGACGAAACCTGCCCGAAATGCGGCGAACACAAGCTGCAAATCAAATTCGGCAAAATGGGCCGCTTCGTCGCCTGTGCCGGCTATCCCGAGTGCAGCTACACGCGCAACGTTAACGAAACCGCCGAAGAAGCCGCCGAGCGCATCGCCAAAGCGGAAGCAGAGCAAGCCGAACTCGACGGACGCGAATGCCCTAAATGCGGCGGTCGTTTAGTGTACAAATACAGCCGCACCGGTAGCAAATTCATCGGCTGCGCCAACTATCCGAAATGCAAACACGTCGAGCCTTTGGAAAAACCGAAAGACACCGGCGTCCAATGCCCGCAATGCAAAAAAGGCAACCTCGTCGAGCGCAAATCCCGCTACGGCAAACTGTTTTACAGTTGCAGCACCTATCCCGACTGCAACTACGCCACCTGGAACCCGCCCGTCGCCGAAGAATGCCCGAACTGCCATTGGCCGGTTTTAACTATCAAAACCACCAAACGCTGGGGCGTGGAAAAAGTCTGTCCGCAAAAAGAATGCGGCTGGAAAGAACAGGTTGAACCGCCTGCACCGAAAGAATGATGAAGTAGGTTGGTTTAAAGAGCAAAGGTCGTCTGAAAAAATTTCAGACGACCTTTGCTTTTCTGTGATTATTTTATTTAAATCCGCGTGTCGTTTTAAAGTCCGATAAAATACGGTTCATTTCTGGTTCAAATAAGGCTATGTAATCGTAAGATAGACCGCGGCTGGCACTAGGGTGGGGCAGGCAGACGACTTCGCAATTTTCAAACGATTGGAATCTGATTTTGAAACGTGTACCGCTAAAATCTTTTTGTACTACTCGTAGCGGTTGAGTTTGTTTTCCGACAAGCTGCTCGAAGCGCGGCAATACATTTGCGCAATTAAGATAATTTGTCAGGTTGCTTCCCATGAAGAGAATCAATTTAGGACGTAGTTTCTCAATGTGGTAGAGAAAATTATCGACGTGTTCGGGCTGGAGAAATTTGTTTGGATTGTCGATTTTGTTGCCCTGAGTAGCTGCCCAGTTGGTTTGAACCAGGGATTTTTCAAATGCACCGCCCAATCCATTTTCGTCTAAGGGGTGTCCCCACATTTCAAACCAATTTTTTATTGTATTGTCGTAACGCCACTTTTTTGCCTGCTCACCATAATAGAGGGATTTATTTGCAAATGTATGGTCGATTTTGTTTTCAGGGAGTTTGTATTCACCTGCTACATAAGCAGCCTCATCGGCTTTACTCCAACCCCACTCATACCCACAAATCATTAAACCATGTTTGTCGTTGTAACCTTGGAATATACTGTTACTGAGATTCAGGTCTGACATGATAATAACTTATATAAACATTTCACAGAGAAATACTCATTATAAATAAGTAAATGTAATTTATCTAGTTTAAGTTTAAAACGCACTTCACGGTGAAACATAGTTCAGTATTTCATGTCGTCAAATTCAAACTGAAAAGGTCGTCTGAAAAATTTTCAGACGACCTTTTGTCTCTAAAAGCAGAGATCGAAATACGGTTTGATAGCAGTTTCACTATATAATTGAGGCCGTCTGAAAACTTGGCATCTTTTAAAAAATTATGGCAAATAACAAACATTCCAAACACACCAATCAAGTACGCATCATTGGCGGGCAATGTAGGGGACGAAAGTTAACTTTTCTGTCCGCAGATGGTTTGCGTCCGACACCTGACAGCGTGCGTGAAAAACTGTTTAACTGGTTGGGTCAGGATTTAACCGGCAAAACAGTATTGGATTTATTCAGCGGTAGTGGTGCTTTGGGAATGGAGGCTGCTTCTCGTCATGCGGCAAAAGTGGTAATGGTCGATAACCACCGCCAAACTGTGCAAACACTTCAGAAAAATGTTCGTGAATTAGGCTTGAGGCAGGTGGAAATCGTGTGTTCAGACGGCATGGCTTATTTGACAAGGCCGTCTGAAAAATTTGATGTTGTGTTCCTTGATCCGCCGTTTGCATGGGAAGATTGGCAAAATCTTTTTATCCGATTGCAAAGCCACTTGAAAAATGGGGCAATGGTCTATATTGAAGCAGGGAAGGTGCCTGAAAAACCGGATTGGCTGGAAATTTATCGGGAAGGAAAGGCGGGAATGAGTAAGTTTGAATTGTTGCTCTATTCGCAAGTTGCTGAATAGTATAGAATTTGAGAATCATTCCCAAGGTGTAAAACATTCTTTCAAACAGATTGTTCCGACGTCATTTGTGCTATAATCCGCGCCCAATCGGTTTTGATAATTTAAGAAAAAAGGAAATAGAAATGTCGCTCTTTATTACAGATGAGTGCATTAACTGCGATGTGTGCGAACCGGAGTGTCCTAATGATGCCATCTCGCAAGGTGAAGAAATTTACGAAATCAATCCAAATTTGTGTACGCAATGTGTGGGCCATTACGATGAGCCGCAGTGCCAACAGGTATGTCCTGTTGACTGTATCTTGATCGATGAAGAGCATCCTGAAACGTACGAAGAACTGATGGCTAAGTACGAAAAAATCATTCAGTTTAAGTAAATAATGTTTAAAAGCAAAAACTTGGATATTTTTAAAGAAATAAGTGAAAAAAAATCTTGACGGAAATCTGAGTTGCAAATAAACTAGCGTTCTCTTTTGGAGGGATTCCCGAGCGGTCAAAGGGGGCAGACTGTAAATCTGTTGCGTGAGCTTCGAAGGTTCGAATCCTTCTCCCTCCACCAAAAATTCTTACTTGGAGCAAATAGTGAGTATGCGGGTGTAGCTCAATGGTAGAGCAGAAGCCTTCCAAGCTTACGGTGAGGGTTCGATTCCCTTCACCCGCTCCAAACAATTTCGCCCATGTAGCTCAGGGGTAGAGCACTCCCTTGGTAAGGGAGAGGTCGGCAGTTCAAATCTGCCCATGGGCACCATCTCATTATTACCCTTTCTTTCAAAAGCTTAGATTATAGGATATTGCCATGGCTAAGGAAAAATTTGAACGTAGCAAACCGCACGTAAACGTTGGTACTATCGGTCACGTTGACCATGGTAAAACCACTCTGACTGCTGCATTGACTACTATTTTGGCTAAAAAATTCGGTGGCGCTGCAAAAGCTTACGACCAAATCGATAACGCTCCTGAAGAAAAAGCCCGCGGTATTACCATTAATACCTCTCACGTAGAATACGAAACCGAAACCCGCCACTACGCACACGTAGACTGCCCGGGCCACGCCGACTACGTTAAAAACATGATTACCGGTGCTGCCCAAATGGACGGCGCTATCTTGGTATGTTCCGCAGCTGACGGCCCTATGCCTCAAACTCGCGAACACATCCTGTTGGCTCGCCAAGTAGGTGTACCTTACATCATCGTGTTCATGAACAAATGCGACATGGTTGACGATGCCGAATTGTTGGAACTGGTTGAAATGGAAATCCGTGACCTGCTGTCAAGCTACGACTTCCCAGGTGACGACTGCCCAATCGTACAAGGTTCTGCACTGAAAGCTTTGGAAGGTGATGCTGCTTACGAAGAAAAAATCTTCGAACTGGCTGCTGCTTTGGACAGCTACATCCCAACACCTGAGCGTGCTGTGGACAAACCTTTCTTGTTGCCTATCGAAGACGTATTCTCTATCTCTGGCCGTGGCACAGTAGTAACCGGTCGTGTAGAGCGCGGCATCATCCACGTTGGTGACGAGATCGAAATCGTAGGTCTGAAAGAAACCCAAAAAACCACTTGTACCGGCGTTGAAATGTTCCGCAAACTGCTGGACGAAGGTCAAGCAGGTGACAACGTAGGCGTATTGCTGCGTGGCACTAAACGTGAAGACGTAGAGCGTGGTCAAGTATTGGCCAAACCGGGTACCATCACTCCTCACACCAAATTCAAAGCAGAAGTATACGTACTGAGCAAAGAAGAGGGTGGCCGTCACACTCCATTCTTCGCTAACTACCGTCCACAATTCTACTTCCGTACTACCGACGTAACTGGTGCAGTTACTTTGGAAGAAGGCGTAGAAATGGTAATGCCGGGTGAGAACGTAACCATTACTGTAGAACTGATTGCACCTATCGCTATGGAAGAAGGTTTGCGCTTTGCGATTCGCGAAGGTGGCCGTACCGTAGGTGCAGGTGTGGTTTCTTCTATCATCGCTTAAGTTTAGAGGCCAATAGCTCAATTGGTAGAGTATCGGTCTCCAAAACCGAGGGTTGGGGGTTCGAGACCCTCTTGGCCTGCCAAATAAAAAATTAACCGGCCTTGTGCCGGTTAATTTTTTTGTACTTAAGTTTTAAGATTATCTAGAATTAATTATATGGATCAATGCTGCTATCTAAAATGGATGGTGGGTGGGGCATTGATAAGTGAGTAAAGATGACAGAACATTCGTCTGGACACAAAGAAGGCCATCAGAAAAAGGAAGTGGTGGTAAGTAGTAAGCCAGCTCCTGAAAAGAAAGAAGGTCTGTTTGCATATTTTAAGAGCTCTTGGACCGAGTTCAAGAAGGTGGTTTGGCCGAGTCGGGATGAAGCGGTCAAAATGACTGTATTTGTAATTATCTTTGTTGCGATTTTGGCAGCCTTCATTTATGTGGCAGATACAATTATTTCATGGTTGTTTTTTGATGTTTTATTAAATAGGAAAGGGTAAAGATGTCAAAGCGTTGGTATGTGGTGCAGGCCTATTCCGGTTTTGAAAAAAATGTCCAAAAAACATTGAAAGAGCGTATTGCTCGTGAAAACATGGAAGATTATTTCGGTCAGATTCTTGTGCCCGTCGAGGAAGTAGTAGATATCAAGAATGGTCGAAAAACCATCAGTGAGCGTAAATTCTATCCAGGCTATGTATTGGTCGAAATGGAAATGACTGATGACTCGTGGCATTTGGTTAAGAGCACTCCTCGAGTAAATGGTTTTGTAGGCGGTAGTGGAAATCGCCCGATCCCAATTTCTCAAAAAGATGCGGATGCTATTTTGCAACAAGCTAAGACAGGTGTTGAGAAGCCAAAACCAAAAGTTGAGTTTGAAGTTGGTCAGCAAGTTCGAGTAAACGAAGGCCCATTTGCTGATTTCAACGGTATTGTTGATGAAGTTAATTACGAACGTAATAGACTGCGTGTTTCAGTTCAGATTTTTGGTCGCGAAACACCGGTTGAATTAGAGTTCGGTCAGGTTGAAAAGATTTAAGTGGTTTAATTCGCTTGAAAATTTTTTTTTAAGCGGATATAATCGCGAATTCTGTTTGGGAAGCGGAATGGTTCCGCGTTATACCCGTTTTTAGGAGTCCTTTAAGTGGCAAAGAAAATTATCGGCTACATTAAACTGCAAATTCCTGCAGGTAAAGCCAATCCATCTCCCCCAGTTGGTCCAGCTTTGGGTCAACGTGGTTTGAACATCATGGAATTCTGTAAAGCATTTAATGCTGCAACCCAAGGTATGGAACCTGGTTTGCCAATTCCAGTCGTAATCACTGCATTTGCAGATAAATCATTCACATTTGTGATGAAAACTCCACCAGCTTCTATCTTGTTGAAAAAAGCTGCTGGTCTGCAAAAAGGTAGTTCTAATCCTCTGACTAATAAAGTGGGTAAATTGACCCGTGCTCAGTTGGAAGAAATTGCTAAAACTAAAGAGCCTGATTTGACTGCTGCTGACTTAGATGCGGCTGTTCGTACTATCGCAGGTTCTGCTCGCTCAATGGGCTTGGATGTGGAGGGTGTTGTATAATGGCTAAAGTATCTAAACGCTTGAAAGCTCTTCGCTCTTCTGTTGAAGCTAACAAACTGTACGCAATCGACGAAGCAATTGCTTTGGTTAAAAAAGCTGCTACTGCTAAATTTGATGAGTCTGTTGACGTATCTTTCAACTTGGGTGTTGATCCTCGTAAATCTGACCAAGTTATTCGTGGTTCAGTCGTTCTGCCTAAAGGTACCGGTAAAACAACTCGCGTAGCTGTATTTACACAAGGTGCAAATGCAGAAGCTGCTAAAGAGGCTGGTGCAGATATCGTCGGTTTCGAAGATTTGGCTGCTGAAATCAAAGCTGGTAACCTGAACTTTGACGTTGTTATTGCTTCTCCTGATGCAATGCGTATCGTTGGTCAATTGGGTACTATCTTGGGTCCTCGTGGCCTGATGCCAAACCCTAAAGTAGGTACTGTTACTCCTAACGTTGCTGAAGCAGTTAAAAATGCAAAAGCAGGTCAAGTACAATACCGTACAGATAAAGCCGGTATCGTTCATGCAACTATCGGTCGTGCTTCTTTCGCTGAAGCTGACTTGAAAGAAAACTTCAATGCGTTGCTGGATGCTATCGTTAAAGCCAAACCTGCTGCTGCTAAAGGTCAGTACCTGAAAAAAGTTGCTGTTTCCAGCACCATGGGTTTGGGTGTTCGCGTTGATACTGCAAGCGTGAACAACTAAGAAATTTTCAGGTGATCCGGCTTTCTGGGTTGCCTGAATTTGGGCTACTTAAAATTAAGTAGATGTCCAAGACCGTAGGGATCGTAAGATTTAATCGTAACTGCCCTACGCAGACGGTAGTCCTGAAACACATTGCAAGATTGCTTGTAAGATGTCTTTTTAGGTTACCGCGCTGGTGGGATATCATTTCGGTATCCTGTTTATAAACAGTGGGAGGTAGACCTTGAGTCTCAATATTGAAACCAAGAAAGTGGCCGTAGAGGAAATTAGCGCAGCAATTGCTAACGCTCAAACTCTCGTAGTCGCTGAATATCGCGGTATCAGTGTTTCCAGCATGACTGAGCTTCGTGCGAATGCACGTAAAGAAGGCGTTTACTTGCGCGTTCTGAAAAATACTCTGGCTCGTCGCGCAGTAGAGGGTACTTCATTCGCAGGTTTGGCCGATCAAATGGTTGGTCCATTGGTTTACGCTGCTTCTGAAGATGCTGTTGCTGCTGCTAAAGTGCTGCACCAATTCGCGAAAAAAGATGACAAAATCATCGTTAAAGCCGGTTCTTACAATGGCGAAGTGATGAATCCTGCTCAGGTTGCTGAGTTGGCTTCTATTCCAAGTCGCGAAGAGCTGTTGTCCAAACTGTTGTTCGTTATGCAAGCTCCTGTATCAGGCTTTGCACGTGGTTTGGCTGCTTTGGCAGAGAAAAAAGCTGGCGAAGAAGCCGCTTAATCGATTTTGTTTCATTTAATCAATTATTTTTTAATACAATATTTGGAGTAAAATAGCATGGCTATTACTAAAGAAGACATTTTGGAAGCCGTTGGTTCTTTGACCGTAATGGAATTGAACGACCTGGTTAAAGCTTTTGAAGAGAAATTTGGCGTTTCTGCTGTTGCCGTTGCAGTTGCAGGTCCTGCAGGTGCTGGTGCAGCTGCTGCTGAAGAAAAAACTGAATTTGACGTAGTATTGGCTTCTGCTGGTGATCAAAAAGTTGGCGTGATTAAAGTTGTCCGCGCTATCACTGGCTTGGGTCTGAAAGAAGCTAAAGACATCGTTGACGGTGCACCTAAAACTCTGAAAGAAGGTGTTTCTAAAGCTGAAGCTGAAGACATCCAAAAACAACTGGAAGAAGCTGGCGCTAAAGTCGAAATCAAATAATTTGATGCTTCCTGTAAAGGCTGGCAGTTTTCTGCCAGCCTTATTTTGCTTCTTAAAATAAGCATTAGGCATTGTTTACATTTATTTGCATAGTTTTTATAAAATCATTGTAAATAAATGTAAATATTAAGTTGATGCATGTCGTTGTTTCAGACGGCCTATTATTTAAAATTGCTTTTCGGAGTGTATATGAGCTATTCGTTTACCGAGAAAAAACGTATCCGTAAGAGTTTTGCAAAGCGAGAGAATGTCTTGGATGTTCCTTTCCTGCTGGCAACCCAAATCGATTCTTATGCGAAATTTTTGCAGCTGGAAAACGCTTTTGACCAACGTACTGATGATGGTCTGCAAGCAGCATTCAATTCTATTTTCCCGATTGTGAGCCATAATGGTTATGCACGATTGGAGTTTGTGCATTACACATTGGGCGAACCTTTGTTCGATATTCCTGAATGTCAATTGCGTGGTATTACTTATGCGGCTCCATTGCGTGCACGTATCCGTTTGGTGATTTTGGATAAAGAAGCATCTAAACCGACTGTAAAAGAAGTTCGTGAAAACGAAGTATATATGGGCGAAATTCCGTTGATGACGCCAAGTGGCTCTTTTGTCATCAATGGTACAGAGCGTGTCATTGTTTCCCAGTTGCACCGTTCTCCAGGTGTGTTCTTTGAGCATGACCGTGGTAAAACTCATTCTTCCGGTAAGCTGTTGTTCTCTGCTCGCATTATTCCTTACCGTGGTTCATGGTTGGATTTCGAATTTGATCCAAAAGATTTGTTGTATTTCCGTATCGACCGTCGCCGTAAAATGCCGGTTACGATTTTGTTGAAAGCTTTGGGCTACAACAATGAACAAATCTTGGATATTTTCTACGATAAAGAAACTTTCTATTTGTCTTCAAACGGTGTTCAAACAGATCTGGTTGCAAGCCGTCTGAAAGGCGAAACTGCCAAAGTTGATATCTTGGATAAAGAAGGCAATGTATTGGTTGCCAAAGGTAAACGTATTACTGCGAAAAATATCCGTGATATTACCAATGCAGGTTTGACTCGACTGGATGTGGAACCAGAAAGCCTGTTGGGTAAAGCATTGGCTACTGATCTGATTGATCCGGAAACCGGCGAAGTATTGGCTTCTGCTAACGATGAAATCACAGAAGAGCTGTTGGCCAAACTTGATATTAATGGTGTAAAAGAAATTACTACCCTGTATATCAATGAATTGGATCAGGGCGGTTATATTTCCAGCACTCTGCGTACAGATGAAACAGCCGACCAACAAGCTGCGCGTGTAGCAATTTACCGCATGATGCGTCCTGGCGAACCACCTACCGAAGAAGCTGTTGAGCAGCTCTTCAACCGTTTGTTCTTCAGTGAAGACAGCTATGACTTGTCTCGTGTAGGCCGTATGAAATTCAATACGCGTACATACGAGCAAAAATTGTCCGAAGCACAACAAAACTCTTGGTATGGCCGTCTGTTGAATGAGACTTTGGCTGGCGCAGCTGAAAAAGGCGGTTACGTTCTGAGCGTAGAAGACATTGTAGTTTCCATTGCTACATTGGTTGAATTACGCAATGGTCATGGTGAAGTAGATGATATTGACCACTTGGGCAACCGTCGCGTTCGTTCCGTAGGCGAGTTGACAGAAAACCAATTCCGCAGTGGTTTGGCTCGTGTAGAACGTGCCGTTAAAGAACGTTTGAATCAAGCAGAATCTGAGAATTTGATGCCGCATGACTTGATTAATGCGAAACCTGTTTCTGCTGCGATTAAAGAATTCTTCGGTTCTAGCCAATTGAGCCAGTTTATGGATCAGACCAACCCATTGTCTGAAGTAACTCATAAACGCCGTGTATCTGCATTGGGCCCTGGTGGTTTGACTCGCGAACGTGCAGGCTTTGAGGTGCGAGACGTACATCCGACCCACTATGGCCGTGTATGTCCTATTGAAACACCTGAAGGTCCGAACATTGGTTTGATCAACTCATTGTCCGTTTATGCGCGCACCAATGATTATGGCTTCTTGGAAACACCTTACCGTCGCGTTATTAATGGTAAGGTAACTGAAGAAATCGATTACTTGTCTGCCATCGAAGAAGGTCGCTATGTGATTGCACAGGCGAATGCTGATTTGGACAAAGACGGCAATTTGATTGGCGATTTAGTTACTTGTCGTGAAAAAGGCGAAACCATTATGGCAACGCCTGACCGTGTGCAATATATGGACGTGGCAACCGGTCAAGTGGTATCCGTAGCGGCATCCCTGATTCCATTCTTGGAACATGATGACGCGAACCGTGCATTGATGGGTGCCAACATGCAACGTCAGGCCGTACCTTGCCTGCGCCCTGAAAAACCGATGGTTGGTACCGGTATTGAGCGTTCTGTTGCCGTTGACTCTGCAACTGCAATTGTTGCCCGCCGTGGTGGTGTGGTTGAGTATGTTGATGCCAACCGTGTGGTGATTCGTGTCCATGACGATGAGGCGACTGCCGGTGAAGTGGGTGTCGATATTTACAACTTGGTTAAATTTACCCGCTCCAACCAATCTACCAACATCAACCAACGTCCGGCTGTCAAAGCAGGCGATGTTTTGCAACGTGGTGATTTGATTGCTGACGGTGCTTCCACCGATTTGGGCGAATTGGCTCTGGGTCAAAACATGACCATCGCCTTTATGCCGTGGAACGGTTACAACTACGAAGACTCGATTCTGATTTCTGAAAAAGTGGCTGCAGACGACCGCTATACTTCGATTCACATTGAGGAATTGAACGTTGTTGCCCGTGATACCAAGCTGGGTGCGGAAGACATTACCCGCGATATTCCGAACTTGTCTGAACGTATGCAAAACCGTTTGGATGAATCCGGTATTGTTTACATCGGTGCGGAAGTAGAGGCCGGTGACGTCTTGGTGGGTAAAGTAACGCCTAAAGGCGAAACTCAACTGACTCCGGAAGAAAAACTGTTGCGTGCCATCTTCGGTGAAAAAGCGTCTGATGTAAAAGATACTTCATTGCGTATGCCTACCGGCATGAGCGGTACCGTTATCGATGTTCAAGTCTTTACCCGTGAAGGTATCCAACGCGACAAACGTGCTCAATCCATTATTGATTCTGAGCTGAAACGTTACCGTCAAGATTTGAGCGACCAGTTGCGTATTTTCGATAACGACGCATTTGACCGTATTGAGCGCATGATTGTCGGCCAAAAAGCCAACGGTGGCCCGATGAAGCTGGCTAAAGGCAGCGAGATTACTACTGAATATCTGGCAAGCCTGTCCAGCAAACATGATTGGTTTGACATCCGCCTGGCTGACGAAGATTTGGCCAAACAGTTGGAACTGATTAAATTGAGTCTGCAACAAAAACGCGAAGAAGCGGACGAGTTGTATGAGATCAAGAAGAAAAAACTGACCCAAGGCGACGAGCTGCAGCCGGGCGTACAAAAAATGGTAAAAGTATTTATCGCCATCAAACGCCGTCTGCAAGCCGGTGACAAAATGGCGGGCCGCCACGGTAACAAAGGTGTGGTATCACGCATTCTGCCGGTGGAAGACATGCCTTACATGGCTGACGGCCGTCCGGTGGACATCGTACTGAACCCGTTGGGCGTACCTTCCCGTATGAACATTGGTCAGATTTTGGAAGTTCACTTGGGTTGGGCGGCAAAAGGTATCGGCGAGCGCATCGACCGTATGCTGAAAGAGCAACGCAAAGCCAGCGAGCTGCGTGAATTCTTGAACAAACTCTACAACAGCAGCGGTAAGAAAGAAGATTTAGACAGCCTGACAGATGAAGAAATCATCGAATTGGCTTCTAACTTGCGTAAAGGCGCATCTTTCGCGTCCCCAGTGTTTGACGGTGCGAAAGAGTCTGAAATCCGTGAAATGTTGAACTTGGCTTATCCAAGCGATGATCCTGAAGTCGAAAAATTGGGCTTTAACGACAGCAAAACTCAAATCACGCTGTATGACGGACGCTCTGGCGAACCGTTTGACCGCAAGGTAACAGTCGGTGTGATGCACTATCTGAAACTGCACCACTTGGTTGATGAAAAAATGCACGCCCGCTCTACCGGTCCGTACAGTCTGGTTACCCAACAACCTCTGGGCGGTAAAGCTCAGTTCGGTGGCCAACGTTTCGGTGAGATGGAGGTTTGGGCACTGGAAGCATACGGTGCAGCATACACGTTGCAAGAGATGCTGACAGTGAAGTCTGACGACGTGAACGGTCGTACCAAAATGTACGAAAACATCGTCAAAGGCGAACACAAAATCGATGCCGGTATGCCTGAATCCTTCAACGTATTGGTTAAAGAGATTCGCTCACTGGGCTTGGATATCGATTTGGAACGCTACTAAACAGAAGTTTTCAGACGGCCTTTTAAGGTCGTCTGAAAAAATGATTTCAGAATAAGAATGAAGCAATCGGCATTTAGGCCGTCTGAAATCAAAAGTACCGTTTCCAATATCGAAAATCCGCCACGCGGTAAAAATACTTCCTTCAAGGAGCAAAAATGAATTTGTTGAACTTATTTAATCCGTTGCAAACCGCCGGCATGGAAGAAGAGTTTGATGCCATCAAAATCGGTATTGCCTCTCCCGAAACCATCCGCTCATGGTCTTATGGCGAAGTTAAAAAACCTGAAACCATCAACTACCGTACGTTCAAACCTGAGCGCGACGGTTTGTTCTGCGCCAAAATCTTTGGCCCGGTTAAAGACTATGAATGTTTGTGCGGTAAGTACAAACGCTTGAAATTTAAAGGCGTAACCTGTGAAAAATGTGGCGTGGAAGTTACCCTGTCCAAAGTGCGCCGCGAACGCATGGGCCATATCGAATTGGCTGCGCCTGTTGCCCACATCTGGTTCTTGAAATCCCTGCCTTCCCGCCTGGGTATGGTATTGGACATGACGTTGCGTGATATCGAACGCGTATTGTACTTTGAAGCATTCGTGGTAACCGACCCCGGCATGACTCCGTTGCAACGCCGTCAATTGCTGACTGAAGACGATTACTACAATAAGCTGGATGAATACGGCGACGACTTTGATGCCAAAATGGGTGCGGAAGGTATCCGCGAATTGCTGCGCACCTTGGATATTGCCGGCGAGATCGAGATCCTGCGTCAAGAGCTGGAATCTACCGGTTCTGACACCAAAATTAAAAAAATTGCCAAACGCTTGAAAGTGTTGGAAGCCTTCCATCGTTCCGGTATGAAACTGGAATGGATGATTATGGATGTGCTGCCGGTATTGCCGCCTGACTTGCGTCCTTTGGTTCCATTGGATGGCGGTCGTTTTGCCACTTCCGATTTGAACGATTTGTACCGTCGCGTTATCAACCGTAACAACCGTCTGAAACGTCTGTTGGAACTGCATGCGCCTGACATCATCGTCCGCAACGAAAAACGTATGTTGCAAGAAGCAGTTGACTCTCTGTTGGATAACGGCCGCCGCGGTAAAGCTATGACCGGTGCCAACAAACGTCCGCTGAAATCGTTGGCCGACATGATTAAAGGTAAAGGCGGTCGTTTCCGTCAAAACCTGCTGGGTAAACGTGTGGACTACTCCGGTCGTTCCGTGATTACCGTAGGCCCATACCTGCGTCTGCACCAATGCGGTCTGCCGAAGAAAATGGCTTTGGAACTGTTCAAACCGTTCATTTTCCATAAACTGGAAAAACAAGGTTTGGCCTCTACCGTTAAAGCAGCGAAAAAATTGGTAGAACAAGAAGTACCGGAAGTATGGGACATCTTGGAAGAAGTGATCCGCGAACATCCGATTATGCTGAACCGTGCGCCGACCCTGCACCGTTTGGGTATTCAAGCGTTCGAACCTATCCTGATTGAAGGTAAAGCGATTCAGTTGCATCCGTTGGTATGTGCCGCATTTAACGCTGACTTTGACGGTGACCAAATGGCCGTGCACGTTCCATTGAGCTTGGAAGCACAAATGGAAGCGCGCACTTTGATGCTGGCTTCAAACAACGTATTGTCTCCAGCCAACGGCGAACCAATCATTGTACCTTCCCAAGACATCGTATTGGGTCTGTACTACATGACCCGCGACCGTATCAATGCCAAAGGCGAAGGCAGCCTGTTTGCCGATGTGAAAGAAGTACATCGTGCATACCATACCAAACAGGTTGAGTTGGGTACGAAAATTACCGTACGTCTGCGCGAATGGGTGAAAAACGAAGCAGGTGAGTTTGAACCTGTTGTTAACCGTTACGAAACAACAGTCGGCCGCGCATTGCTGAGCGAAATCCTGCCTAAAGGCCTGCCGTTTGAATACATCAACAAAGCGCTGAAGAAAAAAGAAATTTCTAAACTGATTAACGCATCGTTCCGTCTGTGCGGCCTGCGTGAAACAGTTATTTTCGCCGACCACTTGATGTATACCGGTTTCGGTTTTGCGGCTAAAGGCGGTATTTCCATTGCCGTTGACGATATGGAAATTCCGAAAGAGAAAGCAGCCTTGCTGGCTGAGGCTAATGCCGAAGTTAAAGAAATTGAAGACCAATACCGTCAAGGTTTGGTGACCAACGGCGAACGCTACAACAAAGTAGTCGATATTTGGGGTCGTGCCGGCGATAAAATCGCTAAAGCGATGATGGACAACTTGTCTAAACAAAAAGTCATCGACCGTGACGGCAACGAAGTTGATCAAGAGTCCTTCAACTCTATTTACATGATGGCCGACTCTGGTGCCCGTGGTTCTGCGGCTCAGATTAAACAGTTGTCCGGTATGCGTGGTTTGATGGCCAAACCTGACGGCTCCATTATTGAAACGCCGATTACCTCTAACTTCCGCGAAGGTTTGACCGTATTGCAATACTTTATTGCGACCCACGGTGCGCGTAAGGGTTTGGCGGATACCGCGTTGAAAACGGCAAACTCTGGTTACCTGACCCGTCGTTTGGTAGACGTAACTCAAGACTTGGTCGTTGTTGAAGACGATTGCGGTACTTCAGACGGCTTTGTCATGAAAGCAGTAGTACAAGGCGGTGATGTAATTGAAGCTTTGCGCGATCGTATTTTAGGTCGTGTTACAGCATCGGATGTTGTTGATCCTTCGACTGGAGAGACTTTGGTTGAAGCCGGTACATTGTTGACCGAGAAACTGGTAGATATGATCGACCAATCTGGTGTTGACGAGGTTAAAGTCCGTACGCCAATTACTTGTAAAACCCGCCATGGCTTGTGTGCACACTGTTACGGTCGCGACTTGGCACGCGGTAAACTGGTTAACGCTGGTGAGGCTGTAGGTGTCATTGCTGCACAATCTATTGGTGAACCAGGTACTCAGCTGACCATGCGTACGTTCCACATTGGTGGTGCGGCATCCCGTGCGGCTGCTGCCAGCCAAGTGGAAGCCAAATCCAACGGTACAGCTCGTTTCAGCAGTCAAATGCGTTACGTTGCCAACAACAAAGGCGAATTGGTTGTCATCGGCCGCTCTTGTGAAGTTGTGATTCACGATGAAATCGGCCGTGAGCGTGAACGCCACAAAGTACCTTACGGTGCAATCCTGTTGGTACAAGACGGCGAAGCCATTAAAGCCGGTCAAACTTTGGCAACTTGGGATCCGCATACCCGTCCGATGATTACCGAACATGCAGGTTTGGTGAAATTCGAAAACGTAGAAGAGGGCGTAACCGTTGCCAAACAGACCGACGATGTAACCGGTTTGTCCACTTTGGTGGTCATCGACGGCAAACGTCGCTCCTCCGGTGCTTCTAAACTGTTGCGTCCGACTGTCAAACTGTTGGATGAAAACGGTTTGGAAATCTGTATCCCAGGCACGACTACGCCGGTTTCTATGGCGTTCCCGGTCGGTGCGGTGATTACTGTCCGTGAAGGTCAGGAAGTCGGTAAGGGTGATGTGCTGGCGCGTATTCCTCAAGCGTCTTCTAAAACCCGCGATATTACTGGTGGTCTACCGCGCGTTGCTGAGTTGTTTGAAGCACGCGTACCGAAAGATGCCGGCATGTTGGCTGAAATTACCGGTACCGTTTCCTTCGGTAAAGAAACCAAAGGCAAACAGCGTTTGATTATTACCGATGTAGACGGTGTAGCATACGAAACGCTGATTTCTAAAGAGAAACAGATTTTGGTACACGACGGTCAAGTGGTAAACCGCGGTGAAACCATTGTGGACGGTGCCGTAGATCCGCACGACATTCTGCGTCTGCAAGGTATCGAAGCATTGGCTCGCTACATTGTTCAAGAGGTACAAGAGGTTTACCGCCTGCAAGGTGTGAAGATTTCCGATAAACACATCGAAGTCATCATTCGTCAAATGCTGCGCCGTGTGAACATTGTGGATGCTGGTGATACAGAGTTTATTACTGGTGAACAAGTCGAGCGTAGCGATGTGATGCTTGCCAATGAGAAAGCCATCGCTGAAGGCAAAGAGCTGGCACGTTATGAAAATGTGTTGTTGGGTATTACCAAAGCTTCCTTGTCTACCGACAGCTTCATTTCTGCAGCATCGTTCCAAGAAACAACCCGCGTCTTGACCGAGGCCGCTATCATGGGCAAACAAGACGAGCTGCGAGGTTTGAAAGAGAACGTGATTGTCGGTCGATTGATTCCTGCTGGTACAGGTTTGACTTACCACCGCAGCCGTCATCAACAATGGCAGCAAGCCGATCAAGAAACTTCTGAAATCGAAGCTTCAGACGAATAATCCGGAAGGATTTTCGTGAAAATAAAACCGCAAGCCAGTCTTGCGGTTTTATTTTATAGAGGGCTTAAATAGGGTAGAGAGCGAGGCCGTCTGAATCTTTCAGACGGCCATTGCTTCCAAAATTTTAAAGATAAATAGAAAAACACTAAACTTTATCAGTCATTTGCTTGACTAAACCCTTGCAATAAAAATATAATTCCAATCTTGTCGACATGGTGTCGGCAAGTATTTAACTCAACAGGACGAGAAAATATGCCAACTATTAACCAATTGGTACGCAAAGGCCGTCAAAAGCCCGTGTACGTAAACAAAGTGCCTGCACTGGAAGCTTGCCCGCAAAAACGCGGCGTATGCACCCGTGTATACACAACTACCCCTAAAAAACCTAACTCTGCATTGCGTAAAGTATGTAAAGTTCGCCTGACCAACGGTTTTGAAGTCATTTCATACATCGGTGGTGAAGGCCACAACCTGCAAGAGCACAGCGTCGTATTGATCCGCGGCGGTCGTGTAAAAGACTTGCCAGGTGTACGTTACCACACTGTACGCGGTTCTTTGGATACTGCAGGTGTTAAAGACCGTAAACAAGCCCGTTCTAAATACGGTGCTAAGCGTCCTAAATAATTATCGGGACTCAAATAGGCACGTCGGCCGCCTAAGCTGAACAACGGCCGAGTAAGTGAATACTTAAATTGGGTATTCATGGGAATAGACCCAACTGAATAGACTAAAGGAAATTAAAATGCCAAGACGTAGAGAAGTCCCTAAGCGCGACGTACTGCCAGATCCAAAATTCGGCAGCGTTGAGCTGACTAAATTCATGAACGTATTGATGATTGACGGTAAAAAATCTGTTGCAGAGCGTATCGTTTACGGTGCGCTGGAGCAAATTGAGAAAAAAACCGGCAAAGTAGCAATCGAAGTATTTAACGAAGCCATTGCAAATGCCAAACCTATCGTGGAAGTGAAAAGCCGCCGTGTAGGTGGTGCAAACTACCAAGTTCCTGTTGAAGTTCGTCCTTCACGTCGTCTGGCCTTGGCAATGCGCTGGGTTCGCGATGCGGCCCGTAAACGTGGTGAGAAATCTATGGACCTGCGTTTGGCGGGTGAATTGATTGATGCGGCTGAAGGTCGTGGTGGTGCGTTGAAAAAACGTGAGGAAGTACACCGCATGGCTGAAGCAAACAAAGCATTCTCTCACTTCCGTTTCTAATATCGAAAGGCTAACAAAATGGCTCGTAAGACCCCTATCAGCCTGTATCGCAATATCGGTATTTCTGCCCATATTGACGCGGGTAAAACAACCACAACAGAACGTATTTTGTTCTATACAGGTTTGACTCACAAATTGGGCGAAGTGCATGACGGCGCGGCTACTACCGACTACATGGAACAAGAGCAAGAGCGTGGTATTACCATTACTTCTGCTGCTGTGACTTCTTATTGGTCCGGTATGGCGAAACAGTTCCCTGAGCACCGTTTCAACATCATCGACACCCCGGGACACGTTGACTTCACCGTAGAGGTAGAGCGTTCTATGCGTGTATTGGACGGCGCAGTAATGGTTTACTGTGCAGTAGGCGGTGTTCAACCTCAATCTGAAACCGTATGGCGTCAAGCTAACAAATACCAAGTACCTCGCTTGGCATTTGTAAACAAAATGGACCGTCAAGGTGCCAACTTCTTCCGCGTTGTTGAGCAAATGAAAACCCGTTTGCGCGCAAACCCTGTACCTATCGTGATTCCGGTTGGTGCGGAAGACAGCTTCAGCGGTGTTGTTGACCTGTTGAAAATGAAATCCATTATTTGGAATGAAGCCGATAAAGGTACAACCTTTACCTATGGCGATATTCCTGCTGAATTGGTTGAGACTGCCGAAGAATGGCGTCAAAACATGATTGAAGCCGCAGCAGAAGCCAGCGAAGAATTGATGGATAAATACTTGGGCGGTGATGAGCTGACTGAAGAAGAAATCGTAGGCGCATTGCGTCAACGTACTTTGGCCGGCGAAATTCAACCAATGTTGTGTGGTTCAGCATTTAAAAACAAAGGTGTTCAACGTATGTTGGACGCAGTTGTAGAATTGCTGCCTGCTCCTACCGACATTCCTCCAGTTCAAGGTGTTAACCCTAACACTGAAGAAGCTGACAGCCGCCAAGCAAGCGATGAAGAGAAATTCTCTGCATTGGCGTTTAAAATGTTGAACGATAAATACGTTGGTCAGCTGACTTTCATCCGCGTTTACTCTGGCGTGGTGAAATCCGGTGATACTGTATTGAACTCTGTAAAAGGTACTCGCGAACGTATCGGTCGCTTGGTACAAATGACTGCTGCAGACCGTACTGAAATTGAAGAAGTACGCGCTGGCGACATCGCAGCCGCTATCGGTCTGAAAGACGTTACCACTGGTGAAACCTTGTGTGCAGAAAGCGCACCGATCATCTTGGAACGCATGGAATTCCCTGAGCCGGTAATTCATATTGCCGTTGAGCCGAAAACCAAAGCCGACCAAGAGAAAATGGGTATTGCCCTGAACCGTCTGGCAAAAGAAGACCCTTCTTTCCGTGTTCGTACAGACGAAGAATCCGGTCAAACCATTATTTCCGGTATGGGTGAGCTGCACTTGGAAATTATTGTTGACCGTATGAAACGCGAATTCGGCGTGGAAGCAAACATCGGTGCGCCTCAAGTGGCTTACCGTGAAACCATCCGCAAAGAAGTTGAAGCCGAATACAAACACGCCAAACAATCTGGTGGTAAAGGTCAATACGGTCACGTTGTGATCAAAATGGAACCTATGGAGCCAGGTGGTGCAGGCTACGAATTTATCGACGAAATTAAAGGTGGTGTGATTCCTCGCGAATTCATTCCGTCTGTCGATAAAGGTATCCGCGATACCCTGCCTAACGGTATCGTTGCAGGTTACCCAGTAGTTGACGTACGCGTACGTTTGATCTTCGGTTCTTCACACGACGTCGACTCCTCTCAACTGGCCTTCGAATTGGCTGCTTCCCAAGCCTTCAAAGAAGGTATGCGTAAAGCCAATCCTGCTCTGCTTGAGCCAATCATGGCAGTTGAAGTGGAAACCCCTGAAGAATACATGGGTGACGTAATGGGCGACTTGAACCGTCGTCGCGGCGTCGTATTGGGTATGGATGATGACGGTATCGGCGGTAAAAAAGTCCGTGCCGAAGTACCTTTGGCAGAAATGTTCGGTTATTCTACCGACCTGCGTTCTGCAACCCAAGGCCGCGCTACTTACTCTATGGAGTTCAAGAAATATTCTGAAGCTCCTGCCCACATAGCTGCTGCTGTAACTGAAGCCCGTAAAGGCTAATCAGGCAAATAGGTCGTCTGAAAGGCTGAAATGATTTTTCAGACGGCCTCTGTTCTTTAATCGATCTTTAATGTAAAGGAATTAGCTCATGGCTAAGGAAAAATTTGAACGTAGCAAACCGCACGTAAACGTTGGCACCATCGGTCACGTTGACCATGGTAAAACCACCCTGACTGCTGCTTTGACTACTATTTTGGCTAAAAAATTCGGCGGTGCTGCAAAAGCTTACGACCAAATCGACAACGCTCCCGAAGAAAAAGCCCGCGGTATTACCATCAATACCTCACATGTAGAATACGAAACCGAAACCCGCCACTACGCACACGTAGACTGCCCGGGACACGCCGACTACGTTAAAAACATGATTACCGGTGCCGCACAAATGGACGGCGCAATCTTGGTATGTTCCGCTGCCGACGGTCCTATGCCGCAAACTCGCGAACACATCCTGTTGGCCCGCCAAGTAGGCGTACCTTACATCATCGTGTTCATGAATAAATGCGACATGGTTGATGATGCCGAACTGCTGGAACTGGTTGAAATGGAAATCCGTGACTTGCTGTCAAGCTACGACTTCCCAGGTGACGACTGCCCGATCGTACAAGGTTCTGCACTGAAAGCCTTGGAAGGCGACGCCGCTTACGAAGAAAAAATCTTCGAACTGGCTGCCGCATTGGACAGCTACATCCCGACTCCAGAGCGTGCCGTGGACAAACCGTTCCTGTTGCCTATCGAAGACGTATTCTCCATCTCCGGTCGCGGTACCGTAGTAACCGGCCGTGTAGAGCGCGGTGTCATCCACGTTGGTGACGAGATCGAAATCGTAGGTCTGAAAGAAACCCAAAAAACCACTTGTACCGGTGTTGAGATGTTCCGCAAACTGCTGGACGAAGGTCAAGCAGGTGACAACGTAGGCGTATTGCTGCGCGGTACCAAACGCGAAGAAGTGGAACGCGGTCAAGTATTGGCTAAACCGGGTACCATCACTCCGCACACCAAATTCAAAGCGGAAGTGTACGTATTGAGCAAAGAAGAGGGTGGCCGTCATACTCCGTTCTTCGCCAACTATCGTCCTCAATTCTACTTCCGTACTACCGACGTAACCGGTGCGGTTACTTTGGAAGAAGGTGTAGAAATGGTTATGCCTGGTGAGAACGTAGCCATTACTGTAGAACTGATTGCACCTATCGCTATGGAAGAAGGTCTGCGCTTTGCGATTCGCGAAGGTGGCCGTACCGTAGGTGCAGGTGTGGTTTCTTCTATCATTGCTTAATTGAAGGATATCGATAAATGGCAAACCAAAAAATCCGTATCCGCCTGAAAGCTTATGATTACAGCCTGATCGACCGTTCTGCTCAAGAAATCGTTGAAACTGCAAAACGTACCGGTGCCGTTGTAAAAGGTCCGATTCCGTTGCCGACTAAAATCGAACGTTTCAACATTCTGCGTTCTCCACACGTGAACAAAACTTCTCGTGAACAATTGGAAATCCGCACCCACTTGCGCCTGATGGACATCGTGGACTGGACTGACAAAACTACCGATGCACTGATGAAACTGGACTTGCCAGCCGGTGTTGATGTAGAAATTAAAGTTCAATAAGAACTAAAAAACCGAACAGCTTAGCTGTTCGGTTTTTTATAAAATTCTTAGGCCGTCTGAAAATTTCTGATATTTTGTAGTATTCTTCAGAAAAAAAGAGGGGCTTAAGAAGTTAAATTGAAATTTTTGTTGATATTTCTTTGAGTTGTCAATTATAATGGCGGACTTGGTACATCCGTATCAAGTTTAACTTTGTCTGAAAGGCAGGCCAATCGTAGCCCGCCCCTTTACTTAAAAAGGAAAATAATCATGACTTTAGGTCTGGTTGGACGCAAAGTTGGTATGACTCGCGTGTTCGACGAACAGGGTGTTTCTGTTCCGGTAACTGTTTTGGATATGTCTGCCAACCGCGTTACACAAGTAAAATCCAAAGATACTGACGGCTACACTGCTGTACAAGTTACCTTTGGTCAGAAAAAAGCTAATCGTGTCAACAAAGCTGAAGCTGGTCACTTTGCGAAAGCAGGTGTTGAAGCCGGCCGTGGTTTGGTTGAATTTGCTTTGACTGAAGAGAAGCTGGCTGAATTGAAAGCCGGTGATGAAATTACCGTTTCCATGTTTGAAGTTGGTCAATTAGTGGATGTAACCGGTACCTCTAAAGGTAAAGGTTTCTCTGGTACGATCAAACGTCACAACTTCGGTGCTCAACGTACTTCCCACGGTAACTCCCGTTCGCACCGTGTTCCTGGTTCTATCGGTATGGCACAAGACCCTGGTCGAGTGTTCCCTGGTAAACGTATGGCAGGTCAATACGGTAACACTAAAGCAACTGTTCAAAAATTGGAAGTTGTACGTGTTGATGCTGAACGCCAACTCTTGTTGGTTAAAGGTGCTGTTCCGGGTTCGGTTAACAGCGACGTCGTGGTTCGTCCTAGCGTGAAAGTAGGTGCGTAATGGAATTGAAAGTAATTGACGCTAAAGGACAAGTATCTGGCAGCTTGGCTGTTTCTGATGCTTTGTTTGCTCGCGAATACAATGAAGCTCTGGTTCACCAACTGGTTACTGCTTACTTGGCAAATGCCCGTTCTGGCAACCGTGCTCAAAAAACTCGTGCCGAAGTAAATCACTCTACTAAAAAACCATGGCGCCAAAAAGGTACCGGCCGTGCTCGTTCTGGTATGACTTCTTCTCCGCTGTGGCGTAAAGGTGGTCGTGCATTCCCAAACAAACCTGACGAAAACTTTACTCAAAAAGTGAATCGTAAAATGTACCGTGCCGGTATGGCGACTATTTTGTCCCAATTGGCTCGTGACGAACGTTTGTTTGCAATCGAAGCATTGACTGCTGAAACTCCTAAAACTAAAGTTTTTGCCGAACAAGTGAAAAACTTGGGTTTGGAGCAAGTTCTGTTTGTAACTAAACAGCTCGACGAGAATGTTTACTTGGCTTCACGCAACTTGCCTAACGTATTGGTTTTGGAAGCCCAACAAGTTGATCCTTACAGCTTGCTGCGTTACAAAAAAGTCGTTATCACTAAAGATGCAGTTGCACAATTAGAGGAGCAATGGGTATGAATCAACAACGTTTGACTCAAGTAATCTTGGCACCTATCGTTTCTGAAAAAAGCAACGTATTGGCTGAAAAACGTAACCAAATGACGTTTAAAGTTTTGGCAAATGCAACTAAACCTGAAATTAAAGCAGCAGTTGAGTTGCTGTTCGGTGTCCAAGTTGCAGACGTTACTACTGTTACCATTAAAGGTAAAATTAAACGTTTTGGTCGCACTTTAGGTCGTCGCAGCGATGTTAAAAAGGCTTACGTAAGCCTGGCTGCCGGTCAAGAGTTGGATTTGGAAGCCGCTGCTGCAGCTGCAGATAAGGAATAAACAAAATGGCAATCGTTAAAATGAAGCCGACCTCTGCAGGCCGTCGCGGCATGGTTCGCGTGGTAACAGAAGGTTTGCACAAAGGTGCACCTTATGCACCTCTGCTGGAAAAGAAAAATTCTACTGCCGGTCGTAACAACAATGGTCATATCACTACCCGCCATAAAGGTGGTGGCCATAAACACCATTACCGTGTTGTAGATTTTAAACGTAACAAAGACGGTATCCCTGCAAAAGTAGAGCGTATCGAGTATGACCCTAACCGTACTGCATTTATCGCATTGTTGTGCTATGCAGATGGTGAGCGTCGCTACATCATTGCTCCTCGTGGTATTCAGGCCGGCGCAGTATTGGTTTCTGGTGCTGAAGCTGCTATCAAAGTAGGTAACACTCTGCCGATTCGCAATATTCCAGTTGGTACAACTATTCACTGTATTGAAATGAAACCAGGTAAAGGTGCACAAATTGCCCGTTCAGCTGGTGCTTCTGCGGTATTGCTTGCAAAAGAAGGTGCTTATGCTCAAGTTCGTTTGCGTTCTGGTGAAGTGCGCAAAATTAGCGTAAATTGCCGTGCAACTATCGGTGAGGTTGGTAACGAAGAACAAAGCCTGAAAAAAATCGGCAAAGCTGGTGCTAACCGCTGGCGTGGTATTCGTCCGACCGTTCGTGGTGTTGTCATGAACCCTGTCGATCACCCACATGGTGGTGGTGAAGGCCGTACTGGTGAAGCTCGCGAACCGGTTAGCCCATGGGGTACTCCTGCTAAGGGCTACCGCACTCGTAATAACAAACGCACGGATAACATGATTGTTCGTCGTCGTTACTCAAATAAAGGTTAATTAGTATGGCTCGTTCATTAAAAAAAGGCCCATATGTAGACCTGCATTTGCTGAAAAAAGTAGATGCTGCTCGTGCAAGCAACGACAAACGCCCAATTAAAACTTGGTCACGTCGTTCTACCATTTTGCCTGATTTCATTGGTCTGACTATCGCTGTACATAACGGTCGCACTCACGTGCCTGTGTTTATCAGTGACAACATGGTTGGTCATAAATTAGGTGAGTTCTCATTGACCCGTACCTTTAAAGGCCACTTGGCCGATAAAAAGGCTAAAAAGAAATAAGGTGAATCATGAGAGTAAGTGCACAACATAAAAATGCCCGTATTTCAGCTCAAAAGGCTCGCTTGGTAGCTGATTTGATTCGTGGTAAAGACGTTGCCCAAGCTTTGAATATCTTGGCATTCAGCCCTAAAAAAGGTGCTGAGCTGATTAAAAAAGTATTGGAATCAGCAATCGCTAATGCCGAGCACAACAATGGTGCTGACATTGACGAACTGAAAGTGGTAACTATCTTTGTTGACAAAGGCCCAAGCTTGAAACGTTTCCAAGCTCGTGCCAAAGGTCGCGGTAACCGCATCGAGAAACAAACTTGTCATATTAATGTGACAGTGGGCAACTAAGGAAAAGCTATGGGACAAAAGATTAACCCTACAGGCTTTCGCCTGGCGGTAACTAAAGACTGGGCTTCAAAATGGTTTGCTAAAAGCACCGACTTTTCAACTGTTTTGAAACAAGATATTGATGTTCGTAATTACTTGCGCAAAAAATTGGCAAATGCTTCAGTTGGTCGCGTAGTAATCGAACGTCCTGCTAAATCTGCACGTATCACTATCCACTCTGCTCGTCCAGGTGTGGTTATTGGTAAAAAAGGTGAGGATATCGAAATCTTGAAACGTGACTTGCAAGCTCTGATGGGTGTGCCAGTTCATGTAAATATTGAAGAGATTCGCCGTCCTGAGTTGGATGCGCAAATTATTGCTGATGGTATTGCTCAGCAACTTGAAAAACGCGTCCAATTCCGTCGTGCAATGAAACGTGCAATGCAAAATGCAATGCGTTCTGGTGCCAAAGGCATCAAGATCATGACTTCAGGCCGTCTGAATGGTGCTGATATCGCTCGTAGCGAATGGTACCGTGAAGGTCGCGTACCTTTGCATACTTTGCGTGCGAACGTAGATTATGCAACTAGCGAAGCGCACACTACTTATGGTGTACTGGGTCTGAAAGTTTGGGTTTATACAGAAGGTAATATTAAATCTTCTAAACCTGAGCATGAGAAGAAACAAAGAAAGGCAGGTGGACGTAATGCTGCAGCCAACTAGACTGAAATATCGCAAGCAACAAAAAGGTCGTAACACCGGTATTGCTACTCGCGGTAACAAAGTAAGTTTCGGTGAGTTCGGTTTGAAAGCCGTAGGCCGTGGTCGTTTGACTGCCCGCCAAATCGAAGCTGCTCGTCGTACTATGACTCGTCATATTAAACGTGGCGGTCGCATTTGGATTCGTGTATTCCCTGATAAACCAATTACTGAGAAACCTATCCAGGTTCGTATGGGTGGCGGTAAAGGTAATGTGGAATATTACATTGCTGAAATTAAACCAGGCAAAGTATTGTACGAAATGGACGGTGTTCCTGAGTCTTTGGCTCGTGAAGCATTTGAATTGGCCGCTGCCAAATTGCCTATTCCTACAACCTTTGTGGTAAGACAGGTGGGTCAATAATGAAAGCAAATGAATTGAAAGACAAATCTATTGAGCAATTAAACTCTGATTTGTTGGACTTGTTGAAAGCTCAGTTTGGCTTGCGCATGCAAAATGCAACCGGTCAGTTGGGTAAATCTAGCGAGTTGAAACGTGTACGTCGCGATATTGCTCGTATTAAAACCATTTTAACTGAAAAAGGTGCTAAGTAATGAGCGAAGCTAAAAATGTTCGTACTTTGCAAGGCAAAGTGGTAAGCGACAAAATGGACAAAACTGTTACAGTATTGGTTGAGCGTAAAGTTAAACACCCTCTGTACGGTAAAATCATTCGTTTATCAACTAAAATCCATGCACATGATGAAAGTAATCAATATGGCATCGGTGACGTAGTGGTAATCGAGGAATCTCGTCCTTTGTCAAAAACCAAGTCTTGGGTTGTCAAAGAATTGGTTGAGAAAGCACGTACTGTTTGATTTAAAATACAGTAATGCAGCTTAATAAGAAACGAAGTCTTGCAGCAAAATTAATTTGCGTGTAAACTTCGTTTCTTATCTTCCAGCTTCTTATGGAAGTTTCTCTCCCTTCGGGATCCAAGACTGGTTTACTAGAACCGTGATGGTTTCATTTAATAAGCAGCTTAAAGTAAGGTGCGAGTTATATGAAAGTGGTAAATTAAGTTGGTTAATTTAAAGGTACTAATATGATTCAAATGCAGACCATCTTAGATGTGGCTGATAACTCTGGTGCGCGTCGCGTGATGTGTATCAAGGTATTAGGCGGATCTAAGCGTCGCTACGCTTCTGTTGGCGATATTATTAAAGTTGCAGTTAAAGATGCAGCCCCACGTGGTCGTGTCAAAAAAGGTGATGTATACAATGCGGTAGTTGTTCGTACTGCTAAGGGTGTGCGTCGTCCTGATGGTGCGCTAATTAAATTTGATAACAACGCTGCTGTGTTATTAAATAATAAACTTGAACCTCTGGGTACTCGTATTTTTGGCCCGGTAACCCGTGAATTGCGTACTGAGCGATTTATGAAAATCGTTTCATTGGCGCCTGAAGTATTATAAGGAATAGCGCGATGAATAAAATCATTAAAGGCGATCAGGTTGTAGTGATTACCGGTAAAGATAAAGGTAAGCAAGGTCAAGTAGTTCGAGTGTTGGGTGATAAAGTTGTTGTTGAAGGTGTGAATGTTGTGAAACGCCATCAAAAACCTAATCCAATGCGTGGTATTGAGGGTGGCATTATTACTAAAGAAATGCCTTTGGATATTTCTAATATTGCAATCCTGAATCCGGAAACTAATAAAGCAGACCGTGTTGGTATTAAGCTGATTGAAAATGAAGGCAAAGTTAAACGCGTTCGTTTCTTCAAATCAAATGGCTCTATCATTGGAGCATAAGGAGATAACATGGCTCGTTTGAGAGAGTTTTATAAAGATACAGTTGTTCCTGAATTGGTTAAACAATTTGGTTACAAATCAGTAATGGAAGTTCCACGTATTGAGAAAATCACCTTGAATATGGGTGTGGGTGAAGCTGTTGCTGATAAAAAAGTTATGGAGCACGCTGTTTCTGATTTAGAGAAAATTGCTGGTCAAAAACCAGTTGTTACTGTTGCTCGTAAATCTATCGCAGGTTTCAAAATCCGTGATAACTATCCAGTTGGTTGCAAAGTAACATTGCGTCGTGATCAAATGTTTGAATTCTTAGATCGTTTGATTACTATTGCATTGCCTCGCGTACGTGACTTCCGCGGTGTAAGCGGTAAATCATTTGATGGTCGTGGCAATTACAATATGGGTGTTCGTGAGCAAATTATTTTCCCGGAAATTGAATACGATAAAATTGATGCTTTGCGTGGTTTGAATATTACTATTACAACTACTGCAAAAACTGATGAAGAAGCGAAAGCTTTGTTGTCACTGTTCAAGTTTCCGTTTAAAGGATAATCATGGCTAAGAAAGCACTTATTAATCGTGAGCTGAAACGTCAAGCATTGGCGAAAAAGTTTGCAGCTAAACGTGAGGCAATTTTCGCTGTTATTAATGATGCTAATGCGACTGAAGAAGAACGCTTTGAAGCACGTTTGAAATTTCAATCCATTCCGCGTAATGCAGCACCTGTACGTCAACGTCGTCGTTGTGCTT
Organism: Neisseria mucosa; assembly: GCF_013267835.1. Lineage (NCBI taxonomy): Bacteria > Pseudomonadati > Pseudomonadota > Betaproteobacteria > Neisseriales > Neisseriaceae > Neisseria > Neisseria mucosa. The sequence continues at coordinate 1,697,820 of NZ_CP053939.1, read as the reverse complement.
TAACAGGTCGTCCTCGTGGCACTTTCCGTAAATTTGGTTTGGGTCGTATTAAAATCCGTGAAATCGCTATGCGTGGCGAGATTCCTGGTGTTGTTAAAGCTAGCTGGTAATAGGAGTATAAATAATGAGTATGCATGATCCTATTTCCGATATGTTGACTCGTATTCGCAATGCGCAACGTGCTAATAAAGCAACTGTTGCCATGCCTTCTTCAAAATTGAAATGTGCAATTGCAAAAGTTCTGAAAGATGAAGGCTATATCGAGGATTTTACGGTTTCTGCTGATGCAAAACCGGTATTGGAAATTCAATTGAAATACTATGCAGGTCGCCCTGTGATTGAGCAAATTAAACGTGTTTCACGTCCTGGTTTGCGTATTTACAAAGCATCAAGCGAGATCCCTAGCGTAATGAATGGCTTGGGTGTTGCTATTGTTAGTACTTCTAAAGGTGTGATGACTGATCGCAAAGCCCGTTCTGAGGGTGTTGGTGGTGAGTTGTTGTGCATCGTAGCCTAGTGGAGAAATGTAAATGTCACGCGTCGCAAAAAACCCAGTGACTGTTCCTGCTGGTGTAGAAGTAAAATTCGGAACAGATGCATTGGTAATCAAAGGTAAACATGGCGAATTGTCCTTTCCTTTGCATTCCGATGTTGCTATTGAACTAAACGATGGTAAATTGACTTTTGCTGCAAAAAATGACAGTAAACAGGCTAATGCTATGTCTGGTACTGCTCGTGCATTGGTTAATAACATGGTTAAGGGTGTTTCTGAAGGTTTTGAGAAAAAACTTCAATTGATTGGTGTGGGTTATCGTGCCCAAGCGCAAGGCAAAGTTTTGAACTTATCTTTGGGTTTCTCTCATCCAATCGTATATGAAATGCCTGAAGGTGTTTCTGTTCAAACTCCTAGCCAAACAGAAATCGTTTTGACTGGTGCAGATAAACAAGTGGTTGGCCAAGTCGCTGCTGAAATTCGTGCATTCCGTTCTCCTGAGCCTTATAAAGGCAAAGGTGTTCGTTATGTAGGTGAAGTAGTAGTGATGAAAGAAGCCAAGAAAAAATAATTGAGGTTCACTAATGGATAAACATACAACCCGACTCCGTCGTGCACGCAAAACCCGTGCGCGTATTGCGGACTTGAAAATGGTAAGATTATGTGTGTTCCGCAGCAATAATCATATTTATGCTCAAGTAATTAGTGCTGAAGGTGATAAAGTATTGGCTCAAGCCTCTACATTGGAAGCTGAAGTACGTAGTAGCCTGAAATCAGGTAGCAACGTTGAAGCAGCAGCTGTAGTTGGTAAGCGTATTGCTGAAAAAGCTAAAGCAGTAGGTGTTGAAAAAGTTGCTTTTGACCGTTCAGGTTTCCAATATCACGGTCGTGTGAAAGCTTTGGCTGAAGCTGCACGTGAAAATGGTTTAAGCTTCTAATATTTGGAGACTTTCAGATGGCAAAACATGAAATTGAAGAACGCGGTGACGGCCTGATTGAAAAGATGGTCGCAGTTAATCGCGTGACTAAAGTAGTTAAAGGTGGCCGTATCATGGCTTTCTCTGCACTGACTGTTGTTGGTGATGGTGATGGTCGCATCGGTATGGGTAAGGGTAAATCAAAAGAAGTGCCAGTTGCTGTTCAAAAAGCAATGGATCAAGCACGCCGCTCTATGATTAAAGTACCTTTGAAAAATGGTACTATTCATCATGAAGTTATTGGTCGTCATGGCGCTACTAAAGTATTTATGCAACCTGCTAAAGAAGGTAGCGGTGTAAAAGCTGGTGGTCCAATGCGTTTAGTATTTGATGCTATGGGTATACATAATATCTCAGCTAAAGTGCATGGTTCCACTAACCCTTACAATATTGTACGTGCTACATTAGACGGTTTGTCTAAACTGTATACCCCTGCTGATATTGCTGCTAAACGTGGCTTGACAGTAGAAGATATTTTGGGAGCTAACCATGACTGAGCAAAAAAAGATTAAAGTTACATTGGTTAAGAGCCTGATCGGTACAATTGAATCTCATCGTGCTTGTGCTCGTGGCTTAGGTTTGCGTCGCCGTGAGCATACAGTAGAGGTTTTGGATACCCCTGAAAACCGTGGTATGATCAATAAAATCAGCTACTTGTTGAAAGTGGAGTCTTAATATGTTTTTGAATACTATTCAACCTGCTGAGGGTGCTACTCACGCTAGTCGTCGTGTAGGCCGTGGTATTGGTAGTGGCCTGGGTAAGACAGGTGGTCGTGGCCATAAAGGTCAAAAAAGCCGTGCTGGCGGTTTCCACAAGGTAGGTTTTGAAGGTGGTCAAATGCCTTTGCAACGCCGCCTGCCTAAGCGTGGTTTCAAATCTTTGACTGCTGCCGCTAATGCTGAAGTTCGTTTGAGTGAGTTGAATCTGATTGCTGTAAACGAAATTGATGTTTTGGTTCTTAAACAAGCTGGTCTGATTCCTGCGACTGCTTCTAATGTAAAAGTTATTGCTTCTGGTGAAATTTCAAAAGCGGTTACCTTGAAAGGTGTAAAAGCTACTAAAGGTGCTAAAGCTGCAATTGAAGCTGCTGGTGGCAAAGTAGAAGAATAAGGCTTGCACTATAGTGGCTAATCAACAATCTTTATCAGGATTATCCAAATTTGGAGATCTGAAAAAACGTCTAGTGTTTCTATTAGGAGCTTTAGTCGTTTTCCGTATTGGTGCTCATATACCGGTACCGGGCGTAGATGCTGTTGCATTAGCTAAGTTATACGAAGGCGCTGCAAACGGCATATTCGGAATGTTAAATATGTTCTCGGGTGGTTCGTTGGAGCGCTTTAGTATATTTGCAATCGGTATCATGCCTTATATTTCATCGTCGATTATTGTTCAGCTTGCTTCGGAGATCATTCCTTCTTTAAAAGCTTTAAAAAAGGAAGGTGAGGCTGGTCGGAAAATAATTACGAAATATACTAGGTATGGGACGGTATTATTGGCTGTATTACAAAGCTTTGGTGTTGCAACATTTGTTTATCAACAAGGAGTTGTTGTAACAAGTTCGCTTGAGTTTCATATTTCTACAGTAGTCTGTTTGGTTACAGGTACGATGTTTTTGATGTGGTTGGGGGAGCAGATTACCGAGCGTGGTATCGGTAATGGTATTTCCTTAATTATTACAGCAGGTATTGTATCGGGTATTCCATCTGGTATTGTTCGGTTGTTGACTTTGACTGAACAAGGCTCTATGAGTATGTTAATGGCAGTATCCATTGTTATTGGTATTTTGCTGTTGGTCTATGCTGTAGTATATTTTGAAAGTGCTCAGCGTAAGGTTCCTGTGCATTATGCTAAAAGGCAATTTGGCTCTGGAATGATGCCAGGACAAAGCATTCATATGCCGTTCAAGCTAAATATGGCCGGTGTTATTCCTCCTATTTTTGCTTCCAGTATTATCCTTTTTCCATCTACTCTTTTAGGTTGGTTTGGTTCAAATAGTACGAATTCTATTCTTCACAAGGTTGCTGCAATGCTGCAACATGGGCAACCTTTGTATATTGTATTATTTGCAACAACTATTATTTTCTTCTGCTATTTCTATACTGCTTTAGTATTTAGCCCCAAAGAAATGGCTGAGAATTTGAAGAAAAGTGGTGCATTTGTACCTGGTATTCGCCCAGGTGAGCAAACCTCTAGATATTTGGAAAAAGTTGTACTGAGACTGACATTATTTGGTGCTTTGTATATCACTACAATCTGTCTAATACCTGAATTTTTAACGACAGCATTGAATGTGCCTTTCTATTTAGGCGGAACGTCTTTGCTTATCTTGGTTGTCGTTACAATGGATTTTAGGACGCAAATCAATTCCTACGTAATGAGTAGTCAGTATGAAGATTTGATGAGTCGTCCAGATATGAAATCTTTATCACGTAAGTAGGCTTATGGCTAAAGAAGATACCATACAGATGCAGGGTGAAATCCTTGAGACTTTGCCCAATGCAACGTTTAAAGTAAAACTGGAAAATGATCATGTAGTACTTGGTCATATCTCTGGAAAAATGCGAATGCACTATATCCGTATTTCTCCAGGTGATAAGGTAACAGTTGAACTAACTCCTTATGATTTAACCCGTGCTCGGATTGTTTTCCGAGCAAGATAAACGATAAAAGGAAATAAAATGCGTGTACAACCTTCTGTAAAGAAAATTTGTCGCAATTGCAAGATTATTCGTCGTAATCGTGTAGTTCGCGTAATTTGTACTGACCCACGTCACAAACAACGTCAAGGCTAAGAAGTTAGTTTTCTTAACTCTTGATTTTGTGGTATAGTGACATACTTTGCCCTAAAAAGGAAAAAATATGGCTCGTATTGCAGGGGTAAATATCCCTAATAATGCCCATATCGTAATTGGTCTTCAGGCTATTTATGGTATTGGTGCGACTCGTGCTAAATTGATTTGTGAGGCAGCAAATATTGCTCCTACTACTAAAGCAAAAGATTTGGACGAGGCTCAATTAGACGCTTTGCGTGAGCAAGTTGCTAAATATGAAGTTGAAGGTGATTTGCGTCGTGAAGTAACGATGAGCATTAAACGACTGATGGATATGGGTTGCTATCGTGGCTTCCGTCATCGTCGTGGCTTGCCTTGTCGTGGTCAACGCACTCGCACAAATGCCCGTACCCGTAAAGGTCCGCGCAAAGCGATTGCCGGTAAGAAATAAATTTTAAGGAATTTGATTAATGGCTAAAGCAAACACAGCTTCGCGTGTACGTAAAAAAGTACGTAAAACCGTAAGCGAAGGTATTGTGCACGTTCATGCATCTTTCAACAATACCATCATTACAATCACTGACCGTCAAGGCAATGCATTGTCTTGGGCTACCTCTGGCGGCGCTGGTTTTAAAGGTTCTCGTAAAAGTACACCATTTGCAGCACAAGTTGCAGCAGAAGCAGCTGGTAAAGTTGCCCAAGAGTATGGCGTTAAAAATTTAGAAGTCCGCATTAAAGGCCCTGGCCCTGGTCGCGAATCTTCTGTACGTGCTTTAAACGCTCTTGGTTTCAAGATTACCAGCATTACTGACGTTACCCCGTTGCCTCATAACGGTTGCCGTCCGCCTAAAAAACGTCGTATTTAATATTGGAGTGATTTAAAACATGGCACGTTATATTGGCCCTAAATGTAAATTAGCACGTCGCGAAGGTACGGATCTGTTTTTGAAGAGCGCACGTCGCTCTTTGGATTCAAAATGTAAAATGGATTCTGCACCTGGTCAGCACGGTGCGAAAAAACCACGTTTGTCAGACTACGGTTTGCAATTGCGTGAAAAACAAAAAATCCGTCGTATTTATGGCGTGTTAGAACGCCAATTCCGTCGTTATTTTGCGGAAGCTGATCGTCGTAAAGGTTCTACCGGTGAATTGCTGTTGCAATTGCTGGAGTCCCGTTTGGACAATGTCGTTTATCGTATGGGTTTTGGCTCTACTCGCGCTGAAGCACGTCAATTGGTTTCTCATAAAGCTATCGTTGTAAACGGTCAGGTTGTTAATATCCCTTCTTTCCAAGTTAAAGCAGGCGATGTTGTAGCTGTTCGTGAAAAAGCTAAGAAACAAGTGCGTATCCAAGAGGCATTGAGCTTGGCTACTCAAATTGGCTTGCCAAGCTGGGTATCTGTTGATGCCGACAAATTGGAAGGTGTATTCAAAAATATGCCGGATCGCTCAGAATTGTCTGGCGATATTAATGAACAGCTGGTGGTAGAGTTCTACTCTAAATAATGCTAGCTCAATGAGGGACAGTTAAATGCAAAATAGCACAACCGAATTTTTGAAACCTCGTCAAATCGATGTAGATACCTTGTCTTCTACTCGAGCTAAGGTGTCTATGCAGCCATTTGAGCGTGGTTTTGGTCATACTTTAGGTAATGCTTTGCGTCGTATCTTACTGTCATCCATGAATGGCTTTGCCCCAACTGAAGTAGTTATTTCAGGCGTATTGCACGAATACTCTACTATTGATGGTGTTCAAGAGGATGTTGTTGACGTTCTCTTGAATATCAAAGGTATCGTATTTAAGCTTCACGGTCGTAATCAAGTTCAGTTGACTTTGAAAAAAGCAGGTGCCGGTGCTGTTGTAGCCGGTGATATTGATTTGCCACATGATGTGGAAATCATCAATCCTGAACATGTTATTTGCCACTTGTCCGACAATGGTCAAATCGACATGGAAATTAAAGTAGAGCAAGGTCGTGGTTATCAATCTGTTTCAGGTCGTCGCGTATTGCGTGATGAGAACAAACAGATTGGTGCGATTCAGTTGGATGCGAGCTTTTCGCCCATCAGTCGTGTTAGCTTTGAAGTTGAACCTGCACGCGTAGAGCAACGTACGGATTTGGATAAATTGGTTTTGGATATTGAAACCAATGGTTCTATTGATCCAGAAGAAGCTGTACGTAGTGCCGCACGTATCTTAATTGACCAAATGTCTATTTTTGCAGATCTGCAAGGTACTCCGGTTGAAGAGGTTGAAGAAAAAGCGCCTCCTATCGATCCTATCTTGCTGCGTCCTGTGGATGATTTGGAATTAACCGTACGTTCAGCTAATTGTCTGAAAGCTGAAGATATTTACTATATTGGCGATTTGATTCAACGTACTGAAACTGAGCTTCTCAAGACCCCTAATTTGGGTCGTAAATCTTTGAATGAGATCAAAGAAGTGTTGGCCTCTAAAGGTCTGACATTAGGTTCTAAATTAGAAGCTTGGCCGCCTGTAGGCTTAGAAAAGCCGTAAGTTTGAAGATTAAAGGATAATGACATGCGTCATCGTAATGGCAACCGCAAATTAAACCGTACTAGCAGCCACCGCGCTGCGATGCTGCGCAATATGGCGAATTCCTTGTTGACTCACGAAACCATCGTGACAACTTTGCCTAAAGCAAAAGAATTGCGCCGCGTAGTTGAGCCCTTGATTACCTTGGGTAAAAAACCTTCTTTGGCAAACCGTCGTTTGGCTTTTGACCGCACTCGCGATCGTGATGTTGTAGTTAAATTGTTTGACGAATTGGGTCCACGCTTTGCTGCTCGTAACGGCGGCTATGTTCGTGTACTGAAATACGGTTTCCGTAAAGGCGACAATGCTCCTTTGGCATTGGTTGAATTGGTTGATAAAGCAGCTGATTCTGCTGAATAAGCAAATTAATATGAAAGCACTACCTATTTAGGTAGTGCTTTTTTCATTTAGGAAGTCTCTATTTTATTTTGCAACACTACAAATTTATTGTTTCGTTCAATGGGGAGATATAGTTGTAGCTCCCTTTCTCATTTCGCAGTGCTACAATGTCTCAATGGGAAACCCTTATTATGTAAGGGTTTCCCGTTTTATTTTGTCTAAAAAAGCGGCTTTAAAATAATAATAGTTGGTCGGAATTTACCCTTTTTTCTTGGGTTTCAGCTCTCCCAATAGTAGTTTCATGGTGGCATATTGCTTTTCTGTTACTTCCAAACAGCGGATGGAACCCTCTTGCGGCAGGTTTGCACATAGCCTATTGTGGTGTTTTTGCAACGAGTCTCGACCTTTGATAATACGGCTGTATACGGAAAGTTGGAGCATTTGGTATCCATCTTTTAATAGAAACTGGCGGAATTGATTGGCAGCTTTGCGCTTGGCCGCCGTGGTAACAGGTAGGTCGAAGAAGACGATAATCCTCATAAATTTGGCCTCATTCATATTGATATTCTTTCAATGGCAAGATTTCAGGTAATTCCAGCTGTTTGGCGTTTTTGTCGGCTACGCTGGCTTGAAATGAAGAAACCATTTTGTCGATGGCAGCCAAGGTGCTGAAGTGCTGCCGTTCGATGCAGATTTGACAGTGAAGGGTCTTGATAAGGTTTTGTTTGATGCCGGGGTCAGTTCAGTCTTCAGACGGCCTGTAATGTCTTCATCGGTTTTGAATAGGGAGAATGCCGTGCCGATTTCATCTTGTAATTCGGGAGAAAGGTTTAATGGGGATTTTTTGTCTTTCAAACCTTCTTTTTCCAGCGCACGGCTGATGGCGTGGTAGGCCTTCATTTCCATCAATGTTGAGGCTTCGGCATTGTCTTTGCCGTAACGCAAGCCTTTGAAAAAGGCGGTATCTTTTAAACCCAGCAGCTTACGGGCTTGTGCGTAAGTCAGTTTGGATTTTCTGTATGGCTCGTCCATAAGCGTGGCGCGTTCGGTATTGGTCAATGGCCGCTCGCTGCCTTGCTCTAAAATACGCAGGTTGTTCAGCTTGGTCAGCCAGATGAAACGTTCGGCTGTGTAGGTGTTTTTAGCGGCTTTCGGCTCTGTCGGTTCGAAGGTGCAATGCCCCAACATTTTTTGAACAGCATCGCCTGACAAGGCAGGGCGTTGCGTCATCAGCAGGGTTTCGATACCTTCTTTAAGGCCGTCTGAAAAGATGTGCCGCAACGCTCTGCCCCTTAAGGCTTCTGCTTTAAGGGGCATCGTTTTGTCTAAATGGCAGGGATTAAAAAGGCCGTCTGAAGTTTCAGACGGCCTTTGGTTTTACCAGATATCGGATTTGATTTTGCGTTTCAAGCCAGGGTGTTCGGAGAGTTTGAACTCTGGGTCTTTGCCCATTTTCAGCTTGGCTGTGTAGTCTTTCAACAGCAGGAAGGCAAGTGGGGACAGGAGCAGGATGGCAACGAGGTTAATCCATGCCATGATGCCCATGGCCATGTCTGCCATATCCCATACCAAGGGTACGTTGGCAACTGCGCCGAAGTAGACCCATGCCAAAACCAGCATACGGAAAACGGCGGTAACCAGCCAATGGCTCTTGATGAATTGGACGTTGGACTCGGCATAGGCATAGTTGCCGATAACGGTTGAAAAGGCAAACATAAACAGGATGGCAGCAAGGAAGCCCGCGCCCCATTCGCCTACCTGGCTGACGATTGCCGCTTGGGTCAGCGCCGCACCGCTCAGGTCGCCGTAAGGCTGTTGATAGGTCAAGACGATAAAGGCGGTGCATGAGCAGACGATGATGGTATCGACGAAAACGCCCAGCATTTGAATCATGCCTTGGGAGACGGGGTGTTTTACTTCGGCTGCGGCTGCGGCGTTCGGCGCGGAACCCATACCCGCCTCATTGGAATACAGGCCGCGTTTGATACCCTGCATCATGGTGGTCGAAATCAGACCGCCGAGGAAACCGCCTGCAGCCGAATCAAAGTTGAACGCGTTGGAGAAAATCTGACCGAACACGCCAGGAATCAGGGAAATATTGGTAGCAATGATGAAGAGTGCTATGACGAGATATAAAACCGCCATCAGCGGAACGATAATTTCCGCGGCTTTAGATACGCGACGGATACCGCCGAAGATAATCGGGGCAGTCAGAATGACCAGGGCGACACCGACATAGTGTTGATCCCAGCCCCATGCCGCTTTGGTGGTATCGGCGATGGTATTGGTCTGTACGGCTTCAAATACAAAGCCGAAACAGAAAATCAGGCTCAGGGCGAACAAAATGCCCAGCCATTTTTGTCCCAGGCCTTGAGTGATGTAGTAGGCAGGACCGCCGCGGAAGTGGTGGTTGTCGTAGTCCCGGACTTTAAAGAGTTGGGCCAGTGAAGATTCGACAAACGCCGAACTCATGCCGATTAAGGCGGTTACCCACATCCAGAATACCGCGCCCGGCCCGCCGAGTTTGATGGCAATCGCCACGCCGGCGATGTTGCCTACGCCTACGCGGCTGGCCAAGCCGGTAACGAATGCTTGGAACGGTGTGATTCCGTGCGGATCATCACCTTGTTTGCGGCCGCCCAGCATTTCTTTGATACTGCGCCCAAAGAGGCGGAATTGTACAAAACCGGTGGTAATGGTAAAAAATAGGCCTGCGCCTAAAAGCATATATACCAATCCCGACCACATTGGGTCGTTGATGGCGTTTACCCAGCCGTGAAGCTGTTCGAAAAATTGATCCATACAAACCTTTCAGAGTTTCTGCATTTTCAGACGGCCTGTGCGTGGAGGCTGTCCGTAATTGGATGTATTCTAGCAGACTGTCAACAAACTGAAAAACGTTTACATATTCTTTTTTATATTATGCTTTTGATTATCATGGAATTTTATTATCATGATGTAAAGGAATTATCGATTTGAATTCTACCGTTTTACATATTTGAACAAAAAGGCCGTCTGAAAACAGAGTCTTGTTTTCAGACGGCCTAGATTTTATTTCAATGTATTATTCGGGACGCATTTGCGGGAACAGAATCACGTCGCGGATGGTTTGCGAATCGGTCAGCAACATTACCAAGCGGTCGATGCCGATGCCGCAACCGCCTGTCGGAGGCAGGCCGAATTCCATCGCGCGGATGTAGTCGGCATCGTAGTGCATGGCTTCGTCGTCGCCGGCATCTTTTTGTGCCACTTGCGCTTTGAAGCGTTCGGCTTGGTCTTCCGGATCGTTCAACTCAGAGTAGCCGTTTGCCAGCTCACGGCCGACAACGAACAATTCGAAACGCTCGGTCAAACCCGGTTTGCTGTCGGATGCGCGTGCCAATGGCGACACTTCGACAGGGTAGTCGATGATGAAAGTCGGGTTCCACAGTTTGCCCTCGGCGCAACCTTCAAACAGGGCCAGTTGCAGGCTGCCAATGCCCGGGGACGGCGGCAGGCTTTCGCCGTGTTTGACGATTTCTTTTTTCAGCCATTCTTCATCGTTTAACTGCTCGTCGGTGTAGTGCGGATTGTATTTTTTGATGGCTTCGAGAATGGTCAGGCGTTCAAACGGGCTTTCCAAATCGACTTCTTTGCCGTTGTAGCTGATTTTCGCCGTGCCGTTGACCGCGCGGGAAGCGTTGCGGATGATGTCTTCCGCCATTTGCATCATGCGTTCGTAGTCGGAGAAGGCTTCGTAGAATTCGATCATGGTGAATTCGGGGTTGTGGCGCACGGACATGCCTTCGTTGCGGAAGCTGCGGTTGATTTCAAACACGCGTTCCAAACCGCCGACAACCAAGCGTTTCAGGTACAGCTCGGGCGCGATGCGCAGGTAGAGCGGGATGTCCAAAGCGTTGTGGTGGGTCACGAAGGGTTTCGCCGTCGCACCGCCAGGAATCGGGTGCATCATCGGGGTTTCAACTTCGAGATAATGCTCGTTCACCATGAAATTGCGCACGGATTGGATGATTTGGCTGCGTTTGATGAAGGTATTGCGCGATTCTTCGTTGGCAATCAAATCGACGTAGCGTTGACGGTATTTGGTTTCCTGATCGCTCAAGCCTTTGTGTTTGTCCGGCAGAGGGCGCAGGGATTTAGACAGCAGGCGGATATCGGACACGCGCACGGTCAATTCGCCGTGGTTGGTTTTGAACAAAGTTCCTTTCGCGCCGACGATGTCGCCCAAGTCCCAGTGGTTGAAGTCGTCCAAAACTTCTTGGCTCACGCCTTTGTTGTTCAGATAAAGTTGGATTTGACCGGTCACGTCTTGAATGGTGGCGAAGCTGGCTTTGCCCATTTGACGTTTGAGCATCATGCGGCCGGCCACTTTGACGGGAATGCCTTGCGGGTCGAGTTCTTCTTTGCTGATTTCGCCGTATTGGGTATGCAGGTCGGCGGCAAAGCTGTCGCGTTTGAAATCGTTAGGGTAGGCGTTGCGTTCTTTGCGGATGTTGTGCAGTTTTTCGCGGCGCAGGGCGATGATTTGGTTTTCGTCCAATTGCGGCTCGATTTGAGGATTGTTTTGTTCGCTCATGATGTTTTCCGGGAAAATAAGTCAGGCTGCCCAAGTGTTCAGACGGCCTGAATAAAGTGAAAAATTGGCTCTATTTTACGCGATGTCGGTATTTTTTTCTATAAAGGCAGAAAGGCCGTCTGAAACTTGAAAAATCAGCTTCAGACGGCCTTTTGTTTCATGAAGGGCGGTATCGGTGGTTAGATATCGGTTTCCAAATAAACAACTTGGGTTTGCAGATATTCTTCCAGACCGTGTTTACCGTCGGCGCCGCCGATACCTGATTTTTTCCAACCGGCATGGAAGCCTTGCATGGCTTCGAAGTTTTCGCGGTTGATGTAGGTTTCGCCGAAACGCAGGCGGCGGGTTACATAAAATGCTTCATTCAGATTGGTGGTATAGACGGAGCTGGTCAGGCCGAACTCGCTGTCGTTTGCCAAAGCGATGACTTGGTCGAGCGTGTCGAAAGTGGCAACCGGCAGGACTGGGCCGAAGGTTTCTTCTTTCATGATGTCCATGCTGTTGTCGGTATCGGTCAGCAGGGTAGGTTCGAAGAAGTAGCCTTTGCCGTCGGCACGTTTGCCGCCGCAGACCAGTGTCGCACCTTGTTTGACGGCGCGTTCCACTTTTTCGGCAACGGCTTTGACAGCGCGCTCTTCAATCAGCGGCCCCATTTCCAGTGCGCCGGGTTCGGCCTCGGCCGGGTTGCCGTAGCGAACGCCTTTCATGGCGGCAGTCATTTTTTCAATGAACGCGTCTTTTAGGCTGCTGTGGACATACACGCGCTCGGCGCAGTTGCAGATTTGGCCGGTGTTGCCGACGCGCGAAGCCAAGATGGATTTCACTGCCAAGTCCAAATCCGCGTCTTTCAAAACGATGGCAGGGGCTTTGCCGCCGAGTTCCAATGAGACTTTGGTAATGTTGGTGGCGGTGGCTTCCATTACTTGGCGGCCTGCTTCTACAGAACCGGTCAGGCTGACCATGTCGACTTGCGGATGTGATGCCAAGGCATTGCCGATTTCCGCACCCGGGCCGTTGACGACGTTGAATACGCCGGCCGGTAAGCCTGAAGCGTGAACGATTTCAGCAAAGATGTGGCAGTTGATCGGGGTGACGCTGCTTGGTTTGACGACGATGGTATTGCCTGTTACCAAAGCCGGGCCCATTTTGCGGGCGATCAGGAAGAAGGGGAAATTCCACGGCAAAATGCCGGCGATTACGCCCAAAGGACGTTTGAACAATAAAATGTTTTCGCGCGGGCGGTCGCTTTGGATGATTTCGCCTTCATAACGGCGCGCCCATTCGGCTTGGTAATCGAGATAGTCGGCAGTGAACATAACTTCTATGCGTGCCAAGTCTTTGGTTTTGCCGCCTTCGGCGACAATGGTGTCGGTCAGCTCGTCGGCACGTTCGCGTATGCCTTGGGCGATTTTGCGCAAGTATGCGCCGCGTTCAACAGCAGGCAAACGCTCCCATGCGGCTTGCGCCTCTCTGGCGGCAGCAACGGCACGGTCAACATCGGCTTTTCCGCCTTTAGGCTCGCGCGCGATGACTTCTTCGGTTGCCGGATTCAATACATCGCGCCATGTGCCGTTAAAATCGGTTTCAAAACGGCCGTTGATATACATAGACAGTTGTTTCATCAAACTTTCTCCTATTGTTGTAGTTGAATGTAGTTTTAGTCTATGCCTAAATTGTCTGGCATACAAGAGTATTTAGAGTGGGTTGACGGTAGGTATTTGGAAGTTTTTAGAAAAAGTTGATGGAAGGGGGAGTCGGGCTTGGTTGATTAAAGGTGGGTTGGTGCTGGTGTGATGCGTTGGGTAACGTTCATGCGCGGCATTGGGACAAAGCCTGTATATGGCTTGATTTTGAAGATAGGGGAGGCATCGTATGGAGAAGGGTTTGATAGGGATGTAAAAAAACCTGCTTTTTTCAAAGCAGGTTTTTATATTTGGTGGGTCGTGAGCGATTCGAACGCTCGACCAACGGATTAAAAGTCCGCTGCTCTACCGACTGAGCTAACGACCCGATAGGCTGTGCATTATAGGGAGCTTGTTTCTTTCCGTCAACTGTTTTTTTGAAATTTTTTTCAAAAAACGTAAATCGGTTGTTATTTGGCGTTAATTCTCCCGTTGCCGAGTATTAATTATGTTATGATTTTCTAATCTATCAGTTCTGATGGATATTTTTTAGACCAAAGGATATACAACATGAAAAAATTATTGATTGCTGCGATGATGGTGGCTGGTTTGGCTGCTTGTTCTCAAGAGGCGAAACAGGAAACTCAAGAAGCGGCTTCTGCCGTTGCTTCTGATGTGAACGCTGCTGCCGAACACGCGGCTTCTGCTGCTGATGCTGCTGCTTCCGAAGCTAAAGGCGCTGCTGAACAGGCTGTTTCTGACGCTAAAGAAGCCGGTGCCGATGCGAAGGAAACTGCGGAGAAAGCAATTTCCGATGCTAAAGAAACTACCGGTAAAGCCATCGATGGTGCTAAAGAAGCCAGCGACAAAGCTTTGGACGATGCAAAAGCTGCTGTGGGCGAAGCTAAAGACGCTGCCAAAGATGCGGCTAAAGATGCTTTGGGTAAAGCTGCCGATGCAACTCAAGAAGCTGCCGACAAATTGAAAGATGCTGCTAAATAAGCCGGTGTCCGATATTTGAAAAGGCCGTCTGAAAAAATGTTTTTCAGACGGCCTTTTTGTATCGGCGGATTATTTTTTTTCTTGCTGACGCGTGTACACCAAAGAAGTCAGGATGGATGCGCCCAGTGCGCCGAAGACGACGGATAGGGAAATGGAAATCGGGATATGCACCCAGTGCATAATCAGCATCTTGATACCGATAAAACTTAACACGAAGGCCAAGCCGTATTTGAGGAAGATAAAGCGTTCGGCAAAATCCGCCAGCAAAAAGTACATGGCACGCAGGCCTAAAATGGCAAAAATGTTGGAGGTAAGGACGATGAACGGGTCGGTGGTGACGGCAAAAATAGCGGGAATGCTGTCCACGGCGAAGATGACGTCGCTCAATTCGATCATAATCAATACCAGTAAAAGCGGCGTAGCGATGCGTTTGCCGTTTTCAATGGTAAAGAATTTTTCACCGTCAAACTGTGGGCTGGTCGGGATGACTTTTTTGAGCAGGGTCAGGATTTTGTTTTGGGAAAGGTCTTCCTCTTCTTCCGATTCGGGTTTCATCATGTGGATGCCGGTATAGAGCAGGAATGCACCGAAAAGGTAAAGAATCCATTCAAATTGCTGTACCAGTGCCGCGCCGATGAAAATCATGATGGCGCGCAGGACGATGGCGCCGAATACGCCATAGAGCAAGACGCGGTGTTGGAATTTGGGTTCGACTTTGAAGTAGCCGAAAATCATCAGGAAAACGAAGATGTTGTCGACGGCAAGGGATTTTTCGAGCACATAGCCGGTGAAGAATTCGAGGACTTTTTCTTTGGCGACAGCGGCACCGTAAGCCGGGTTGCCCGCCAGTTCGAAATAGAGCCAGCCGGCAAATGCGCAGGATACGGCCACCCAAATGCCACTCCAAGCGAGGGCTTCTTTAATGCTGACTTTGTGGACGCCATTTTTTTTCAGCGACACCATATCGATGGCGATCATGATTAAGACGGCAATAAAGAAGATGCCGTAAAACATCGGCGAGCCGACGGACGGGTATTGGGTCATAAACAATCCTTGTGTGTGGGGGAAGGGTAAGGTTTACCAAGACAGGTAGAACATTGCTTTGGCAAAAAAGACGATAAACAGCATATGGCTGAATACGACGGCGTGTATGTATTTCGACCAGCCGACGGTGAGGGTGTGCCGTGCCATTTTGACGACGGCGATGACAAAATGTACCAAAACGCTTACTGCCAACAGGATTTTGATGCTCAGCATGATGCCGAAGGAGCTGTCGAATGGGTGGTGCAGTATCGGCAGGTAGCGGTTGTACACCATCACGATGCCGCTGATGAACAGGGTAATGACGACAGGCGGCATCACGCGGACGGCACGATAGGACATGGCACGTTCGACTTCGCGGCGCGATTCGCGCGAAACGCGGCCGGTGTGTAAAACGGAGAGGACCAGCATTTCGAAAAATACGCCGCCGACAAAGGCAATCGCGCAATAAACGTGGATGATGTGTGCCAGTGCGTAGATACTCATGACGGGTGTTTCCGGTAATTCAGACAAGTCGTCATTGTATCACTACCGAATACAGTTGATGTATGCGCAATTTTATGCCAAATATATTAAATTTTATAAATATTCTTTTGGAATTGCCGTTTGTTTTTGCATTTAACCGTTCGTCAAGGGCGTTATCTTAGTTTAATCTGTCTTTACTTATCAGAAAATATATTAATGAAAGGTTGTGCCATACTGTTCTATATAAAGCTTAACCCCTGATGGAGAATCAAACCATGAAGAAAACTTTTGCAAAAACTGTGACCTTGATCATGCTGGCCGCTTCTTTGGGCGCGTGTGCCAATATGACTCAAACCCAACGCAACACTGCTGCTGGTGCGGTATTGGGCGGCGTGGCAGGTAATTTGATTGGTGGCGATACCGGCTCTACCTTGGGTGGCGCGGCTTTGGGTGGCGTTATCGGCAGTCAAGTTCATACCCGCTACTAATCCTTTATTCGGTTAAAAATAAAAAGGCCGTCTGAATATTCAGACGGCCTTTTGTTTTGCGGTTTATTCGTTGACGAAGGTTACGCCGGTCAGTTGCGATTGCAAAATGGCAGTACGCAACGCAGTCAGTGCTTTCGGACGGACAAAGTTGCGGCGATAAGCCAAAACGACACGGCGGTGCGGTGCAGTGCCTTCAAACGGGATAATGCTGAAAAGCATGTGGTCGTTTTCGGTCAATGCGGTAGCCGGCATGACGCTGATGGCCAGGCCGCTGGCAACCATGTGGCGGATGGTGTTGATGGAGCTGCCTTGCAGGGTATTGGTCAAGCCCTGGATTTTTTGCTTGGAAGCCAATTCGGAACAGCTTGCCAACACTTGGTCGCGCATACAGTTGCCTTCGGACAGCAGCAACACTTGTTCTTCGCTCAAAAGCTGAGGCGTAACGGCATCGAGTTCTTCAAAGTGATGTCCTTTGGGAACGATGACGAAGAAAGGTTCGTCATACAGAGGCTCGGTTACGATGCCCGGCTCTTGGAACGGTTCGGCAACGACGATTGCATCGACATCGCCGCGTTTGAGCGACTCGGTCAGGATGTGGGTATAGTTCTCTTCCAGCATCAGCGGCATTTTCGGCGCGGTTTCACGCAGCGCGGTAATGAGCTTGGGCAGAAGGTAGGGGGCAACGGTAAAAATCAGGCCGAGTTTGAACGCGCCTTCCAATTCGTTTTGCTCTTCATTGGCAAGGTGCTTGATGAGTTCGGCTTCTTCCAGAACCCGGCGGGCTTGGGCGACAATGCGCTCGCCCGCTTCGGTCGTGATGATGTCGTTGCTGCTACGGTCGAACAGGGATACCGACAGCTCTTCCTCCAGCTTTTTGATGGCGATGGAGAGGGTGGGCTGGCTGACAAAGCAGCGTCGTGCGGCACGTCCGAAGTGACGTTCTTGTGCGACGGCTACGATGTAACGCAATTCGGTCAAGGTCATGTGTTAAGCCTTTTTTTGTTCCGGCAGGGTGATGTTCAGCTCAAGAACGTCCAAGCCGTCTTGTTTCTCTTGGGAGATGCGGATGTCGTCCAATGATACGTTGACGTATTTGGACAGGACTTCCAGCAGCTCTTTGCGCAAGGTCGGCAGATAGTCCGGAGCTTGGCCTTCTTGTGCGCGTTCTTGCGCGATGATGATTTGCAGGCGGTCGCGCGCGACGGTGGCGGTTTTCGGCTTTCTGCCGAACAGCATATCGAGCAGTGACATGTATTAACCTCCGAACAGTCGTTTTAAGAAACCTTTTTTCTCGGCTTCAAGGAAACGCATTTCGCGGTTTTCACCCAAGAGGCGGGCAATAACGTCTTTGTAGGCTTCGGCTGCGGCGGCATTGTCTTGGTGGATGACGGGTTCGCCGGCGTTGGAGGCCTGCAGGACGTTTTGTGATTCGGGAATCACGCCGATCAACGGGATGCGCAAGATGTCGCAGATGTCTTGTACCGACAGCATTTCGCCTTTGGCCACGCGCTCTGGGGAGTAGCGGGTAATCAGCAGATGCTCTTTAACTGTGCCGCCTTGTTCGGCTTTGCGGGATTTGCTTTGCAAAATGCCTAAGATGCGGTCGGAGTCGCGGACGCTGGATACTTCCGGATTGGTGGTGATGATGGCTTCGTCGGCAAAGTAGAGCGCCATCAGTGCGCCTTGTTCGATACCGGCAGGGGAGTCGCAGATAATGAATTCGAAGCCCATTTTTTTGCTGGACAGCTCTTTCATCACTTTGTCGACGCCGTCGCGGGTCAGTGCGTCTTTGTCGCGGGTTTGCGAGGCGGGCAGGATGTAGAGGTTTTCGCAGTTTTTGTCTTTAATCAGGGCTTGGTTGAGTGTGGCTTCGCCTTGGATGACGTTGATGAGGTCATACACGACGCGGCGTTCGCAACCCATAATCAGGTCGAGGTTGCGCAAACCGACGTCGAAGTCGATTACGGCGGTTTTGTGGCCGCGCAGGGCCAGGCCGGTTGCGATGCTGGCGCTGGTAGTGGTCTTGCCTACGCCGCCTTTACCTGAAGTTACTACGATGATTTTGGACACGATATTTCCTTTTTAAGTACTGATGTTTATTCGGCGTCGATTGCGCTGATAACCAGTCGGTTGTCTTGCAATGATACTTGTACGGGTTTTTTGTGCAGATGCTCGGGCAGGTCTTGCTCGAAGTTGCGGTAGATGCCGGCAACGGAGACTAACTCGGCCTGCATGGAATGGATGAAGATGCGCGCGTTGGTGTTGCCTTTTGCTCCGGCCAACGCTCTGCCGCGCATGGGGGCGTAAATATGGATGTTGCCGTCGGCGATAAGTTCTGCACCTTGGCTGACGATGCCGGTAACGATGAGGTCGCCGTTTTCAGCGTACACCTGCTGGCCGGTACGCACGGGCGTGCTGACCAATACAGTCGGATTGTTGATGACGGTGGCCTGTACGTCTTGCGGCTGCGGTGCTTGGCGCGGGGTGGGCGCTGCCTGTGTGTCGGCTGCCTGGGTGGCGTTGCCTTGTTTGAAGACCAAGTGGTAACGTGCCGCCGCTGCCGCCCAGGTATCGCTGGTGTGGTGCAGCCCTAAGATTTGCATGCCGTAACGGGCAAACAGGGAAATCATGCCGCCCAAATCGATGGATTCGGGATGGTCGAAATCTTGTACGTCTAAAATAAAGGGAACGAATTCGTCTTGGGACTGGCCTGCCAGTTGGCGCAGGAATTCTTCCAATTCGGTTAGATCTGCGGTGTGCAGATGGATGGATAAGACGTCCAAACGTGACGTTTTTATGTCGAATGCGGGTTTCATTGTAATGAAATAATAAAATTTTTTAATGATGTAAGTTTACCGTGTAAATCTTGGCTATTCAATCTGTTTGGCCGTCTGAAACCAAAATATTTTGTTTGGGCGTTTTTTAGTTGTGTTTAGTGTGGTTTTTTGGTGTGAAGCTCTGTTTCAGACGGCCTTGGGGAAGGGGTAGCCGTGTGTGTCGATGTCATCGGCGGCCGCCCACGGGGTGTGGATGAGGGTGGACGGCAGGTGTGCCAATTCGGGGAGGTAACTGCGGATGTAGCTGCCGTCGGGGTCGATTTGGTGCGAACGGTGGGCATAGCGGACGGTGGCTGTGTCTTGGGCGGCAAGGTGCCAGTTGGCTTGGTTGAGCGCGGGGTCGGTGCCGGTTTGGACGGAGGCTGTCCACGCGATGCCTTGGTTGGGGTCGAGGTTGAGGGCGTGGCAGAAATAGTGGGCGCACAGCTGCTGGAGAACGGGGTGTAAGTGGCCGGTGGCTTCGAGGCTGCGGATGGAGGCGTCGATGACGGGTACGCCGGTTCGGCCGTTGCGCCAGTATTCGCGCACCGGGGCGGCATCGGTTGTTTCGGGTAGTCGGCGGTGGTAGGCGAGCTGGTAGCAGTAGTCGCGGAAAATAAGCTTGTCCAGCCACTCGAAATGTCGGTTTGCCAAGCTTTCGGCGGCCAGCAGGCGCGGTGAAATGCAGCCTGCGGACAGGTAGGCATTGAGGAGGCTGGTGTTTTTTCGTGCCGGAAAGTTTTGGGTAATCGGGTAGTGAACCAAATTCTGTTTGAACGCGTGCCATTGCGTTAAGGCCGCGGTTTCGCCGCCCTGTTGATAGGCAGGCAATACTGCGCCGGTATGGGCTGGAAACAGTGGAACGTTTTGCCCAGTTTGAACAGGCAATTCGGTTTCAGACGGCCTTTGTTCTGAATAAGCCTGCAACCATGCTTGTTTATAGGCGGTAAAATCGGTGTAGGGCAGGCCGTTGGCATCCATGAGGGGGGCTTTAGCCAAGATACCGCGGTCGTTGGCGTGTTGCAGGGCAATGCCTGCGCGGTCGAGATTGTGCCAGAGGAGGTTGTCTTGGCGGATTTCGGCTTCGGTGTAGGCTTCGTCTGTGATGATGGTATGGGCATGGAGCGTAGCGGCCAAGGGGAGGAGGTCTTCGTCGGAAGCGACGGCATATAAAGGAATATGGTGTGCCGCCAGACGGGTATGCAGCTCTTGCGCGGCTTGATAATGGAACAGGCTTTGACGCGGATTGTGGTTTTCAGACGGCCTTTGGTTGACCCAGACGCAGGCGATGGGCAAACCGCTTGCAACGGCGGCATTAAGCGCGGCATTGTCGTGCAGGCGGAGGTTGCGGCGGAACCAGACAAGGACGTGGGCAGATTTCATGAGCATGTTCCGACGGAAAAGGGGGAAACCATTTTATCAGAATCGGCCTCATGTATCAGGCCGTCTGAAAAATCTTTTGGTTTGATTTCGCTATATAATTTTGGTTTTAGCAACGAGATGCAACCATGACCGAGCAAACCGTTTTGGCACTCATTACCTGCCAAACCTATCCCGAACCGTCGGACAACCTGAAAACATTGGCGGCGCATTTGGAAACCATGGGTGTGAAAACCGTATTTGACGCGTGGCAAAACCATCCGTCCGCGCCGTTTTTGCTGCCTTTGTGCGCATGGGATTATGCCGCCGAACCCGAAGCCTTCCGCCAATGGCTGGAGCATGCCGGGCAGGCGGGGCAGCGTTTTATCAATCCGCCCGAATTGATGGCTTGGAATATGGAAAAGACGTATTTGTGCGATTTGGCGGCGCTCGGCGCGCAAGTAATTCCCAGCGTGTTCGTTCCCGCGCACAAAGACAAATTGGCCGATATTCTGAAACAACAAGGCTGGACGGAAGCAGTTATCAAGCCCGCATTCGGTCAGAGCGGCAAAGGCGTGGTCAAAGTTTGTGCGGAGGCATTGGACGTGGATATGGCGGATTATCCGCAAGGTATGATTGTTCAACCGTATATCCGTGAAATCGAAACGGCGGGCGAAACCTCGCTGGTGTTTTTCAACGGCGCATTCAGCCATGCCGTGCGCCGTCAGCCGCCGCAAGGCGAATGGCGCGCCAACTCGGCCTATGGCGTGTCGGTGTTCGGTATCGAGCCGCCCGAGTTTGCCGTCCGTGTCGCACAAGACGTACTGGCCGCCTTGCCGAAAATGCCGGTTTATGCCCGCGTGGACGGCACACTGATTGGCGATACTTTCCTGCTCAATGAGTTGGAACTCATCGAACCTGCCCTGTACCTGCACACCAGCGAAGGCGCGGCGGAGCGTTTTGCTCGAGTGTTGGCCGGGTTGCTGGAATAGGATTGCGGCACGCACATTCAGGCCGTCTGAAAGATTTTTTTCAGACGGCCTGAATTTTTTTAAACAGTTGGCAGGAAGATGTTTTAAAGCATGCTTTTATTTGTCATTTTAATTGGGCTGGGGTCTAGGCCTGCTCTGGATTGTAAACAATTTTCTTGGTGTCGATTGGGTTTTATTTAGGGTAAAAATACGAAAAGTTTTTGAAAATAAATATGTTGTAATCTTAAACATTCTGTGCTGAAATTACAGGACACTACAAAAAAGTGGTGTTTTAAAAAAATAAAACAGACAAAGGAGAAAAACCATGCAATTGCTTTTAGACAATCTCAAAGCCTTTTTTGAAACCATCAGCGGCTGGGTCTGGGGGCCTATTATGTTGATGCTGCTGGTCGGTACGGGCATTTTGCTGACCGTTTTGCTGAAAGGCTTGCAGTTCACCATGTTGGGTTATGCGCTGAAACAGGCGTTTGTGCCGTCAAAGAAGCATGAAGACGGCGAAGACCACGAAGGCGATATTTCCCATTTCGCGGCGTTGATGACCGCGCTGTCGGCCACCATCGGTACGGGCAATATCGCCGGCGTGGCGACCGCGGTGGTAACCGGCGGCCCGGGCGCAGTATTTTGGATGTGGATGACCGCCATTTTCGGTATGGCCACCAAATACGGCGAGGGCGTGTTGGCGGTGAAATACCGCGTCACCAATTCCAAAGGCGAAATGTCCGGCGGCCCGATGTATTACATCGAAAAAGGCTTAGGCAAAAACTGGAAATGGATGGCCGTTGCGTTTGCGCTGTTCGGCACATTTGCTTCCTTCGGTATCGGCAGCTCGGTGCAGTCCAACTCGGTTGCGCAGGCAGTGCAAACCAGCTTCGGTGTTGAACCTGCCTACACCGGCGTGATATTGACCGTATTAACGGCCATCGTGCTTTTGGGCGGCATTAAGGGCATTGCCAAAGCCGCGTCCTTTATCGTGCCTGCCATGGCCGTATTTTATGTAGTGGGCGGTATTTCCATTATTGTCGTGAATTCTGACGCACTGATGCCTGCCGTCAAACTGATTTTCTCCGATGCGTTTAGCGCGCAAGCTGTGGCCGGCGGTGCCATCGGTACGGTCATCCGTTACGGCGTGGCGCGCGGCGTGTTCTCCAATGAGGCGGGTATGGGTTCTGCGCCGATTGCCGCCGCCGCCGCGAAAACCGACCACCCCGTCCGTCAGGCTTTGGTTTCCATGACCGGTACGTTTTTGGACACCATCGTTGTCTGCTCGATTACCGGTATCGTGTTGGTCATGGGTTTGCTCGGCGCAGGCGGCGAGTTTGTCAAACCTGAATTGAGCGGCGCGGCGCTGACAACCGTCACTTTCCAAAAAATGCTGCCCGGCATCGGCGGCTGGATTGTCACCATCGGCCTGATTTTCTTTGCCTACTCAACCATTCTCGGCTGGTGTTATTACGGCGAGAAATGCGCGGTTTACGTCTTCGGCGAGAAGTTTGCCGGTTTGTACCGCGTGGGTTATGTTTCTTCGGTCATGCTGGGAACCGTGTTGAGCCTTGATTTGGTGTGGCTGGCTTCGGACACATTCAACGGCTTGATGGCATTGCCCAACCTGATTGCGCTTTTGTTGATGGCGAAAGTCATCGTCAATGAAACGCGAGACTTCAAACAAAAAATCAAAAACGGCGAATTGCCGCATTGATGTTCAAGGCCGTCTGAAACGGAATATTCAGACGGCCCGATGGATATCAGTTTGTTTTGAAAAAAAGTCA
The DNA here is from genome assembly GCF_013267835.1 of Neisseria mucosa. Classification (NCBI taxonomy): domain Bacteria; kingdom Pseudomonadati; phylum Pseudomonadota; class Betaproteobacteria; order Neisseriales; family Neisseriaceae; genus Neisseria; species Neisseria mucosa. The sequence continues at coordinate 1,674,555 of NZ_CP053939.1, read as the reverse complement.
GAGGAAGAGAAAAATGAAAGTGCTGGTTTTAGGTGCCGGAGTTGCCGGCGTATCTTCCGCGTGGTATCTGGCAGAGGCAGGACATGAGGTAACGGTCATCGACCGCGCCGAGGGCGTGGCGATGGAAACCAGTTTTGCCAACGCAGGTCAGCTCTCTTACGGCTATACCACGCCCTGGGCTGCACCCGGCATTCCGACCAAAGCGCTGAAATGGTTGTTTAAAAGCCATCCGCCTTTACTGTTCCGCCCTGACGGCAGCCTGTATCAAATCGAATGGTTGTGGCAAATGCTGCAAAACTGCACGGCAGCGCGCTATCAAATCAATAAAGAGCGCATGGTCAGGATTTCCGAATACAGCCGTGAAATGTTCCGCCGTTTTGAAGCGCAAACCGGCATGAATTTTGAAGGGCGCAAAAAAGGGACGTTGCAGATTTTCCGCCAAACCAAAGAAGTCGAAGCGGCAGAACAAGATATTGCCGTTTTGGAACGATACGGCGTGCCGTACCGCCGTCTGAAACCCGAAGAATGCGCAGAATTCGAGCCTGCGCTGGCGCGCGTTACCGCCAAAATTGCCGGCGGCCTGCACCTGCCCGCAGACGCGACCGGCGACTGCCACCTCTTCACCGAAAACCTGTACAAACTGTGTCTGGAAAAAGGCGTACAGTTCCATTTCAACCGAACCATCCGCCGCATCGAACACAACGGCCAGCGCATCAGCGCAATCGAAACCGAAACGGAACGCTTTGAAGCAGATGCCTTCGTCTGCGCGCTCGGCTGCTTCAGCAGGACGGTTTTGGCGCAGTTGGATCTCAATCTGCCCATTTACCCCGTCAAAGGCTATTCCTTGACCCTGCCGGTCACAAATTCCGACGGCGCACCAGTGTCCACCGTTTTGGACGAAAGCTACAAAGTCGCCATCACACGATTCGACAACAGAATCCGCGTCGGCGGCATGGCGGAATTGTCCGGCTACGAAATCAAACTGCCCGAAAAACGCCGCGAAACCTTGGCTTTGGTCGTCAACGATTTATTCCCCGAAGGCGGCGACTTGAATCAGGCATTGTTCTGGAGCGGCCTCAGACCAATGACGCCCGACAGCACGCCGTTAATCGGCCGCACCCGCTTTGACAACCTGTTCCTGAATACAGGCCACGGCACTTTAGGCTGGACCATGTCGCTGGGTTCGGCAAAATTGACCGCCGATATCGTGAGCGGCAAAGACACCGAAATCCGCAGCGACGACTTGAGCTTGTCGCGCTATCAGGCTTAAGCTGGAAAGCGATAAGGTTAGCGGTATTTCAAATTTAAAGGCCGTCTGAAAATCATTTTTCAGACGGCCTTTAGCTTTATGAGTATTGCGCCCAATCAATAAAATAAATAATAACTATTATCATATGCATTAAAAAGTGTTAGTCTGCATCTGTCCCAGCTTTTAGCGCAGGTTTTCTCATGCCCGATTTTTCGATGTCCAATTTGGCCGTTGCCTTTTCCATCACGTTGGCTGCCGGTTTGTTTACCGTATTAGGCAGCGGTTTGGTGATGTTTTCCAAAACGCCCAATCCGCGCGTGTTGTCGTTTGGTTTGGCATTTGCCGGCGGTGCGATGGTGTATGTTTCCCTAACGGAGATTTTCAGCAAATCCAGCGAGGCGTTCGCTGAAATTTATGATAAAGACCACGCGTTTGCGGCGGCGACCATGGCATTTTTGGCCGGGATGGGCGGCATCGCGCTGATTGACCGCCTGGTGCCGAACCCGCATGAAACTTTAGATGCGCAAGACCCGTCGTTTCAAGAAAGCAAACGCCGCCATATCGCGCGAGTCGGCATGATGGCGGCGTTTGCGATTACGGCGCACAATTTCCCCGAAGGCTTGGCGACGTTTTTTGCCACCTTGGAAAATCCGGCGGTCGGGATGCCTTTGGCCTTGGCGATTGCCATCCATAATATTCCGGAGGGCATTTCCATCGCCGCGCCGGTTTATTTTGCCACCCGAAGCCGTAAGAAAACGGTATGGGCGTGTCTGTTATCCGGTTTGGCCGAGCCTTTGGGGGCGGCTTTGGGCTATTTGGTTTTACAGCCGTTTTTGTCGCCTGCCGTGTTTGGCTCGGTGTTCGGCGTGATAGCCGGCGTGATGGTTTTTTTGGCGTTGGACGAGCTGTTGCCGGCCGCCAAACGCTATTCAGACGGCCACGAAACCGTTTATGGCCTGACAACGGGCATGGCAGTGATTGCCGTCAGCCTGGTATTGTTCCATTTTTAAAACCCGTATGCCAAAGGCCGTCTGAAATGATTCAGACGGCCTTTTTGCGTTATAATTCGCACATCAAAAATAACCTTAATTTCACAAAGTTCCATCATGTTAGACAAATACAATCCAGCCGAAATCGAATCCAAACATTATCAAAACTGGGAAGAGCAGGGCTATTTCCAACCTGATATGGATTTGACGAAACCGTCTTTCTCCATCCAACTGCCGCCGCCCAATGTAACCGGCACGCTGCACATGGGCCATGCCTTCAACCAAACCATCATGGACGGCCTGACCCGCTACTACCGCATGAAAGGCTGCAATACCGCCTGGATTCCGGGCACCGACCATGCGGGCATCGCCACGCAAATCGTGGTCGAGCGTCAGCTTGCCGCGCAAAACGTGTCCCGTCATGATTTGGGTCGTGAAAAATTCTTGGAAAAAGTGTGGGAATGGAAAGAAGTTTCCGGCGGTACGATTACCCAACAAATGCGCCGCGTGGGCTGTTCCGCAGACTGGACGCGCGAGTATTTCACGATGGACGACGTGCGCGCCGAAACCGTGACCGAAGTGTTCGTGCGCCTGTATGAACAGGGCTTGATTTACCGCGGCAAACGCTTGGTGAACTGGGATCCGGTATTGGGTACGGCGGTATCGGATTTGGAAGTGGAAAGCGTGGAAGAACAAGGCTCTATGTGGCACATCCGCTATCCGCTGGCCGACAATCCTGCCGAAGCCGTTATCGTGGCGACCACCCGTCCTGAAACGCTGCTGGGCGACGTGGCTGTTGCCGTCAATCCCGAAGACGAACGTTACACCCACTTAATCGGCAAAGAATTAATCCTGCCGCTGACCGGCCGCACCATTCCCGTGATTGCCGACGAATACGTCGAAAAAGACTTCGGCACCGGCTGCGTGAAAATCACGCCTGCGCACGACTTCAACGACTACGAAGTCGGCAAACGCCACGACACGCGCCTGATTAATGTGTTCGATTTGGAAGCCAAAGTGCTGGCAAACGCCGAAGTGTTCAACTTCAAAGGCGAAGCGCAACAAGGCTTTGCCCTGCCTGAAAAATACGCAGGCTTAGACCGCTTTGCCGCGCGCAAACAAATGGTTGCCGATTTGCAGGAACAAGGCTTCTTGGTCGAAATCAAACCGCACACGCTGATGACGCCGAAAGGCGACCGTACCGGCTCAGTGATTGAGCCGATGCTGACCAGCCAATGGTTTGTCGCCATGTCCGCCACGCCAAACGGCGGCGAGCCTGACAGCGAATTCAAAGGCTTAAGCCTCGCCGACAAAGCTAAAAAAGCCGTCGACAGCGGCGCGGTGCGCTTTATCCCTGAAAACTGGGTCAACACCTACAACCAATGGATGAACAACATCCAAGACTGGTGTATCTCGCGCCAACTGTGGTGGGGGCATCAGATTCCCGCGTGGTACGACGAAGCAGGCAATGTTTACGTCGCCCGCAATCAGGCGGAAGCCGAAAAACAAGCCGGCAAAACCGGTTTGACCCGCGAAGAAGACGTATTGGATACATGGTTCTCTTCCGCGCTCGTGCCGTTCTCCACGCTCGGCTGGCCGTCTGAAACCGACGAACTCAAAGCTTTCCTGCCGTCCAATGTCTTGGTTACCGGCTACGAAATCATCTTCTTCTGGGTGGCGCGCATGATTATGATGACCACCCACTTCACCGGCAAAGTACCGTTTAAAGACGTGTACATCCACGGCATCGTGCGCGACCACGAAGGCAAAAAAATGTCCAAATCCGAAGGCAACGTCATCGACCCCGTGGATTTGATCGACGGCATCGACTTGGACAAATTACTGGTGAAACGTACCACCGGCCTGCGCAAACCCGAAACCGCGCCGAAAGTGGAAGAAGCCACCAAAAAACTCTTCCCCGAAGGCATTCCGAGCATGGGCGCGGACGCATTGCGCTTCACCATGGCGAGCTACGCCAGCCTCGGCCGTAGCGTCAACTTCGACTTCAAACGCGCCGAAGGTTACCGCAACTTCTGCAATAAATTGTGGAACGCCACCAACTTTGTGTTGATGAACACTGAAGACAAAGACTGCGGTCAAGACGAAATGCAGCCGTTGGCGTTTACCTTCGCCGACCAATGGATTATCGGCAAACTGCAACAAGCCGAAGCTGCCGTTGCCGAAGCCTTTGAAACCTACCGCTTCGACCTTGCCGCGCAAACGCTGTACGAATTGGTGTGGAACGAATATTGCGACTGGTACATCGAGCTGGCAAAAGTGCAAATCCAAACCGGCTGCCCGACAACCCAGCGCACCACACGCCGCACCCTCGTGCGCGTACTCGAAACCATCCTGCGCCTGCTGCACCCAATCATGCCGTTCATTACCGAAGAGCTGTGGCAGGTCGTTGCGCCTCTGGCGAATGCCAAAACCGCCGACAGCATCATGTTGGCCGCCTATCCGCAAGCCGATAAAGAACAAATCGTTCAGACGGCCTTCGACAAAATGGCCGCATTGAAAGACTTGGTAGAAGAAGTGCGCAAACTGCGCGGCGAAATGGGTATCGCGCCAAACGTCAAAGCGCCGCTCTTCGTCGAAGGCAGCGCAGAACTCGAAGGCCTGCTCAAATACCTGCCGTCGCTGACCCGACTGACCGAAGCCAAGCTGGTGGACAGCCTGCCCGAAGCGGAAGACGCACCCGTCGCCGTCTGCAACGGCGCGCGCCTGATGCTGAAAGTCGAAATCGACAAAGCCGCCGAAACCGCCCGCTTGAGCAAAGAAGCCGAGAAGCTGCAAAAAGCCTTGGACAAACTCAACGCCAAACTCTCCAAACCCGGCTACACCGAAAAAGCCCCGGCGCATTTGGTGGAAAAAGACAAAGCCGATTTGGCGGAGTTGGAAGACAAAATGGCGAAAGTTCAAACTCAGTTGGCGAAGTTGAAAGACTGATGAATCTTTAATTTTTAATAAAAAGACCGCCTGTAAAGGCGGTCTAAAAATTAATAATCGAGTTTTAAAATGACACTTTTTGAAAATAAAGACAGAACCTGCACTAAATCTGAGCGCGACCAAAATCAATCAATATATGATTTTTTTAATGATTCTTCACTGTCCTATCATAGTAAAGTTAGAGAACTTCTAAACACATCACTTAGTTTATACGATGAAATATCACAGAAAAGAATAATTGATGATATTTTGAAAAATAAGAATGACGATGAGAAATTTTATTCTACTTGCTTTGAACTAATTGTTTCCTACATATTTAGGAAAATAGGTGGATATACTCTTGAACCTCACCCACAATTACCCCATTCAAATAAAAGACCTGACTTTTTGGTCAGAACGCCAGATGGAGATTCATTTTATTTGGAATTGGTAACTGTTGGTGAATTAGATAATTCACAAATTATTAGAATTAAGGAATACATTAAAAAATTCAAACATACCCTAAATGGAGAAAATAAAACCATAATTCACATTAGAAATGTAGAAGGTAGGGAATTGTCTCATGAGAATATAACAGAATTACATAATGAAATTCCTAAATGGTGGAATAAAAATAAACAGAATATTGGTGCACAATTCATAAAATCCTTTGATAGAAGTTTAATTTGTTTGGAAATTGTTTTTGAGGATAGCTTACGTTTAGAATCTATAATTGACATAACAAATTTTCATAATAAACTTTTAGATAGCTTGGAAAAGAAAGCAACAAGATATGGTAAATTAAATTTGCCATTTATGATTGCAACTACATTTCGCCCTTCTAATTTTTCAGCTGGCTTATTTCTACAAGAAAACATAATTGCAGCTAGTCTATACGGAGGTAGTATTTGGAATGTAGAAAAGACAAAATGGGAAGATTATAGTTTTTGGGCGACATTCAAGGAAAGAAAGAGAAATAATCATGTTGGGGGGGTATTGTATTTTGATTCGCTAATTCCTGAAAATCTAGAATCTTTTGAGTACGTACTGTTCCTGAATCACCATGTAGATGATGACAAAGAACTTCCCAAAGATTTGCGAGATTTTCTACCTTATTACTATGTGATAGACAAAGACAATGCAAAACGAGACTCAAGATACCTAAGAGAACTTAAGAGAATTACAGTTACTGGTAAATTAATCTAAATCCAACTTCCATAGATACTTGTATTGGATTTACAACTCATCTCAAAGACCGTCCCCCCACTTTCAGACGGCCTCCCCATTTTCAGGCTGCCCTTCCCAAGGCAGCCTGAAACCTTTCCCCCGCCCCAAACCCATCCGCCGTCATTCCCGCCTGCGCGGGAATGACGGTGTTTGTTGCTTTTCAGACGGCCTTTTTCTTAATCCATCACATTCAATCAAACCAAACGATCTGATTTTCATCCACGCTGATACGGATTTCCTGTCCGGTTTGCGGTTTGTCCGTATCGTGGTCTGCATGGGGATACCAAATCAAATCGCCGTATTGCGGATGGGCGAGGGTAAGGCGTATGCCTTCGGCGAGGGGGACGGCTTCGCTGATGCGGACGGCCGTGCCGTTCGGGTCGAATCGGATGGCGTGTTGGGGAATGTAGCGTGTGTCGCTGGTGTTGGCCAAACCGAGCAGCAGGGCGGCTTGGGCGTTGACGGGGCGGCGGATAAGGGTTTCCGGCGTGCCGTGTTGGAGGATGCGGCCTTCGTGCATGATGGCGATGGTGTCGGCCATGGTGCAGGCTTCTTCGGCGGAGTGGGTCACGAGGATGGCGGGGATGTTTTGACTGCGGATGCGTTCGGCGGTCAGGGTGCGTAGGTGGTGGCGCAGGTGGGTGTCGAGGCTGGAGAAGGCTTCGTCCAGGAGCAACAGCGACGGGCGCGTGATGAGGGCGCGCGCGAGGGCGAGGCGTTGTTGTTCGCCACCGGAGAGGCTTTCGGGTTTGCGTTGCGCTTCGTGTTCCAAACCGATGTCGCGTAAGGCTTGCATGGATTGTTCTTCGATTTCGGCTTTGGGCAGACGGCGCATTTTGAGGCCGAAGCCAACGTTGTCGAGGGCGGTTAAATGCGGCAAAAGGGCGTAATCTTGAAACATCAGCGAGATATTGCGTTTTTCAGACGGCATGTCGGTAATGTTGTCGCCGTTGAGCCAGACTTCGCCGCTGTCGGGACGCACCAGGCCGACGATGGTTTTGAGCAGGGTGGATTTGCCGCAGCCGGAGCGGCCGAGTACGGCGAGGATTTCGCCTGCTTCGACGTTTAGGTTGATGTCTTGGGCAACGGTTTTGCTGCCAAAGCGTTTGTTGATGTTTTTGAGTTGCAACATGGTTTCAGACGGCCTTTAAAAATGGGGTCGGCAACGGATGCTGTCGAGCCATGCGGACAGCGGATGTTTGGGGTCGATCAGGCCGTATCTCCGGCAGGCTTCGATCGTGACCAACTGGGCATCGTGCATCATGTGTCCGCCCAACATAGCATCAAGCAGGGTGGGGATGTCCATCAGTTCAAAACCAGCGACTTCGCCGTCTTGGTTGGCGGGTTGGAAGCCTTCGGGCAGGATGATGTCGAAGATATACAGGATTTCGTTGTGGACACCGCGATTAACGGGGCGCAAACTGTATATCTGGGCGGTCGGTCGGATATGGGGTGTCATAGAAGCGGGAATGCCTGCTTCTTCTTCGCCTTCGCGGCAGACGGCTTCAGACGGCCTCTCGCCGCTGCTGATACCGCCGCCGGTCAGGTTGTCGAGTTTGTTCGGATCGACGGCTTTGTGCGGACTGCGGCGGCCTATCCAAAAGCGCAAACCGTCTTCTGTTTCGACCAATCCGTTCAAATGCACTGCCTGACTCATCAGGCCGAACGGGCGGAAGGCGGCGCGTTCGAGTGCGCATAAAGGCTTGCCCGACTGGTCGCAGATGTCGAACTTTTCACCGCGCCAACCTTTGAGCCAACCGCACTCGCGCCATTGTTGCGCCAGCGTTTGCAAACTGTCGCCCATTTCCGCCCAGCTGTCGGTTTCCAAATTCAGGCCGTCTGAAAGGATTGACTGCCTGCCTGTCCAATCGCGCCCGAGGCGTTCGTGCCATAACGGGTTCAGACGGCCTAAAGGCAGGCCGTTGAGATACAGAATGCACCAATCGTCGGATGCGCCATAGCTGGTTTGCGCCCAATCCCACAATGCGTCGTGGACATCGGACGCGAATACCTGTTCAAAACGGAAAGACTGAGACATGGCGCATCTTCCAAAAGAACTAAAGATACGTCGATTTTAGCCGTTTACGGCGAATTTGCAAAACAACCATACCCCTTGAAAACCGCTATAATAGAGTAAACCATCCGAAACGAGCACATCATCATGAGTGAATTGACCGATATCCTTTCCTACAACCAACGTTTCGTTGAATCGGGCGAGTACGAAAAATATTTCACCAACAAATACCCCGGCCGCGAGCTGGCCATTCTTTCCTGCATGGATGCACGCATTATCGAATTGTTGCCCAATGCTTTAGGCTTGAAAAACGGCGATGCCAAGCTCATCAAAAACGCCGGCGCGCTGGTGACCCACCCTTGGGGTTCGGTGATGCGCAGTTTGTTGGTCGCCGTATTTGAACTCAAAGTCAAAGAAATCATGGTCATTGCCCACCACGACTGCGGTATGCGCGGATTGCATGCCGAAGAGTTCCTCCAGCGCGTACACGACAGCAATATCCCCGACGACCGCATCGAAACCCTGCGCAATGCCGGTATCGATTTGGACGGCTGGCTGACCGGTTTTGACGATGTCGAAGACAGCGTGCGCCATACCGTCGAGCTGATTCGCAAACATCCGCTGATGCCCGACAACATCGCCATCCACGGCCTGGTCATCCACCCGACCACAGGCAAGCTCAACCTGATTGTTGACGGCAGCCTGCCTGCTTCAGACGGCCAAAACATCTAACGCAGACACCACCACGAAATGAAAAACATCGGATTATTCGGCGGCACGTTTGACCCCATCCACAACGGCCACCTCCACATCGCCCGCGCCTTCGCCGACGAAATCGGTTTGGATCTCGTCGTCTTCCTGCCGGCAGGCGACCCGTACCACAAAGACAGCACGCGCACGCCGGCACAAGAGCGCCTCAATATGGTTGAACTCGCCATCGCCGACGAGCCGAAATTCGCCGCCAGCGACTGCGACATCGTCCGCGACGGCGCAACTTATACGTTTGACACCGTCCAAATCTTCCGCCAGCAGTTTCCCGGCGCGCAACTGTGGTGGCTGATGGGCAGCGACAGCCTGATGCAGCTGCACACATGGAAAAAATGGCAAACCCTCGTGCGCCAGACCCATATCGCCATTGCCATGCGCCAAGGCGACAACCTCAACAAAACCCCGCGCGAATTGCACGCATGGCTCGGCGAAGCCCTGCAAAACGGCAGCGTCCGTATCCTCAACGCGCCACTGCACAACACCAGCTCCACCCAAATCCGCGCCAATCTTGCCAAAACGCACCATTCAGACGGCCTGCCGCAACCCGTCGCCCAATACATCCGCCAACACAAACTCTATGAAAAATAGCGTTTATTCAGGCAGATAAGCTATAATGCCGTCTGAAAACATTTCAACTAGGAAAATAATGAACGAACAAGAATTGCAAGACCTGCAAAAAATGGTCGAAGTGGCCGTAAACGCCCTCGAAGACATCAAAGCCAAAGACATCTCCGTTTTGGAAACCCAAGACAAAACCTCCCTGTTCGCCCGCATGATTATTGCCAGCGGCGACAGCACACGCCAAGTTAAAGCACTGGCCAACAACGTTGCCGTCGATTTGAAAGAAGCTGGTTTCGAAATCCTCAGCACCGAAGGCGACAGCGGCGAATGGACGCTCGTCGACGCAGGCGACCTCGTTGTCCACGTCATGCTCCCTACCGTGCGCGACTTCTACGACATCGACACCTTGTGGGGCGGAGAAAAACCGAGTTTCCACGCCGGTATGCAAAAACCTTGGCACGCCGCCGACTAAAACGGTTTATCCATACAAAGGCCGTCTGAAACTTGAAAGCAAGCAAGTTTCAGACGGCCTTTTGCTATAATTCCATTCTTTTCACATTATTCAATTTATTGCACCATCATGCCGCAACCCGATTTCACCCAAACCCTTTCCAAAGACCGCCATTTTCTGCGTTCTGCCTTTAAAAACCCCAATAAATACGGCGGCTTGGCCAAGGTTGAGGAAAAATACAAAAAATCGCACGACCTCTATCTGCAACGCCTGTCCAAACTGCCCAAGCCTGAGTTCGACAACACGCTGCCTGTTCACGATAAGCTCGACGAAATCAAAAAAGCCATTGCCGAGAATCAGGTAACGATTATTTGCGGCGAAACCGGTTCGGGCAAAACCACGCAGCTGCCCAAGATTTGTTTGGAACTCGGACGTGGGGCGGCAGGCTTGATCGGGCATACCCAGCCGCGCCGTTTGGCCGCGCGTTCGGTGGCGGAGCGGATTGCCGAAGAGCTGAAATCCGAAATCGGCAGCGCGGTGGGCTATAAGGTGCGCTTTACCGACCACACCTCACGCGATGCCTGCGTCAAGCTGATGACCGACGGCATCCTGCTGGCGGAAACCCAGACCGACCGTTATCTCGCCGCCTACGACACCATCATCATCGACGAAGCGCACGAGCGCAGCCTGAACATCGACTTCCTCTTGGGCTACCTGAAACAACTCCTGCCGCGCCGCCCCGACTTGAAAGTCATCATTACCTCGGCCACGATAGACGCAGAACGCTTCTCCCAACACTTCAACGGCGCGCCCGTTTTAGAAGTAAGCGGACGCACCTATCCCGTCGAAATCCTCTACCGACCGCTGACCAGCAAAGACGAAGACGAGGCAGAAGTCGAGCTGACCGACGCGATTGTCGATGCGGCCGACGAATTGGCGCGCTACGGCGAAGGCGATATTTTGGTGTTCCTGCCGGGCGAACGCGAAATCCGCGAAGCGGCAGAAGCCCTGCGCAAATCCACGCTGCGCCGCAACGACGAAATCCTGCCCCTGTTCGCGCGCCTGTCGCACGCCGAACAGCACAAAATCTTCCACCCCTCCGGTGCGAAACGCCGCATCGTGTTGGCAACCAACGTCGCCGAAACCTCGCTCACCGTGCCGGGCATCAAATACGTCATCGACACCGGCCTCGCGCGCGTCAAACGCTATTCCGCGCGGGCGAAAGTGGAGCAGCTTCATGTCGAAAAAATCTCCCAAGCCGCCGCCCGCCAACGCTCCGGCCGCTGCGGCCGCGTCTCCGCAGGCGTGTGTATCCGCTTATTTTCAGAAGAAGATTTCAATAGCCGCCCCGAATTTACCGACCCGGAAATCGTCCGCAGCAACCTCGCCGCCGTCATCCTGCGCATGGCATCGCTGAACCTGGGCGACGTAGCGGCATTCCCATTTTTAGAAATGCCCGATTCACGGTATATCAATGACGGTTTTCAGGTATTGCTGGAATTGGGAGCGGTGGAGGAAATGTGATTTCAAACAACTAGAAAAAGAAATTACACAAAAATACCGCTTGGAAAATAAATTTCAGATGGTATTTTGCATTTTCAGACTGTCTGAATACTACACAATTTCCGCTAACGCATTGGCAACGTGCCACATCAATACAGGCGGAATGGCATTGCCAATTTGCCGATATGCCTGAATATCACTCACAGGAAATTGAAAGGTATCAGGGAATGATTGAATACCAGCCGCTTCTCGCGGTGTAAAACGGCGATATAATTCTTTGTCTTTATCAACCAATAAAACTGGGTCTCGTGAGTTTAAACTGGTTTTTGCCAAATGTGCCGTAATAGTTAAGCATTGTCCTTGCAAATCCTGATATAAACCGCGTTTCATGTTATTTTTCGCATTTTTCATGCCTAAAACAGCTTTTTCTGAAAAATAATATTTAGGATTATCAATCGCCAAGGTAGTAATGATTTTTTCTAATTTTACAAAAGGTTTTTGATATAAATTAGGCTGTTCGGCATGAGTTTCCATAGGGAATGTATAGTGTTTCTGAATATCTTTGCGAACACCTACCATAAATACACGTTCACGTTTTTGCGGAATACCGAAATTTGCTGCCAACAATAATTTATATTGAACTTCATATCCTGCTTGTTTAAATTCGGTTAATACTTTTTGTAAAATTTTCCCTTTTTGTAAAGTCATCAAACCCTTAACATTTTCAAAAATAAAATATTTAGGCTGTTTGGTTTGCAATACTTTTACCAATTCTTTATATAAATTAGCACGTGCGTCATTGGTGTCTTTACTGGGATTAACTGTGCTGAAAGATTGGCATGGGAAACCGCCTAATAATAAATCAAAATCATCAAGCTCTTGAATATTTAAATTCTTAATATCATCACAAATCGCAGGGTGTTCAAAATTAGCGTTATACGTTTGCACAGCAAATTTATCAAAATCCAAAGCGTAAACAATTTCAAACGGCAATTTAGGATAAGTTTGCCCCAAGTATTCAAATCCGCCCAATAATCCCAAATCAGAACCACCACAACCACAAAACAACGATACAACTTTTAATTTTTCACTCATAAAACATTATCCACTTCAACCGAATCATCTACGCTATTTGCCCCAAAATCGATGCGATACATGGTTGGCATAACGTAAATAATCCCCTGTTTATTCTTCTCAAAAGGATTGATTATTTTGCGAATATAAATTTTGTGAGCTGTAAAATACACACGATAAATCATGTAGGCTGCCTGAAATTGCTCCGCAGCAACCCATTCTTTGCGTGTTAAATTAACAGTGTCTATCCAATCGTGATTATCTAAATCAGGTGAAGTAACACGAATGGTTGATTTCACTTCAATAAATCTATCAAAATCAGGATTATTTGGACTTTCATCAGCGGCAACTGATTTTACATCATAGCCCAAACCACGAATTTCACCTACAAGCTGAACTTGATTGATTAAGCGTTGATTGTATTTTCTCACACGTTCTTGCTCTAACTGAAATACCAATTTTTCGCCCATTTTACCTAATTCATTTTTGTCTATTTTTTTACTTACCTGATGTTGATATGGCAAAACTGTATTCAAAACTTGAGCATTTTGTAGAGCGATTTGAGCAAAATATTCTGCCCATTCCATTTCAATGCGTTTGCCAATGTGTTCTGCATTTAAATCAAATTGGTAAATATCAAATTGAAGTGGCGTATTGTATTCTTTGATAAATAATTTAATTAACTGATTTTCATAATGATTTAATTGTATGGCTTTGCTGCTTCGGTTTTCATCAATCACAATCAAATTCGCCAATACCAATAAATTCAACAATTCTCTAATGTGCTGAAAATCGTGAGATGTTACAGGAACACGTTTTAATGAATTCTTTTGACTATTAGAAATAATCGTATCCAATACTTCTTTTGGTGTAACTTTGCCTTGCAGCACTTCCAACGCATTCAATACATAATAGCCAATATGGTAAGTAGTTATGGTAAATTTTACCTGTTCCGCTTCTGCCAATAACGCCAAAATAAAATGAAACGGTTTGAATTTAATCTGCTTGTTAATACGTTCTGCGATGGTTTGAATTTTTTGTGTACCGTTTGGGAATTGAAAATTTAAGCATAAATTTTTAAAAAATGCAGGTTGGTCTTGGTCGTTTACTAATTTACTATTACTTGGGCTTTCATATACCAAACCATTTTTTTTGAAGTACAAACCAAATAATTTACCTGCAATTTCAGTAATATGATTTCTAATGGTTTTCTGTTGATTTTTGCCTAATTCATTGTAATTTTTCTGATAAAAAGATTGCGATAATCTATTGTTAAATTGTTGATTAAAGATGTTTTCATCGGCTGGACAAATATCCGCCACAATCGTGGAATAAGTTGGCAATAAATCATCTAATTCTTTTTGTGCTTTACCGCGAATAATGTCGCAACGATATTGAATATCGGGGTTAAACATAATGTTATATCCTTATAAAAACAATTTCATTTTTTCGGCAATCGCTTTTGCAAGCATAGGCGGAACAGCATTGCCAACTTGGCGTAATTGACTGGTTTTTGTTCCTAAAAAAATAAAATCATCGGGAAATGATTGAATACGCGCACTTTCTCGAACTGTTGGTACACGGTTAAATTGATAGTGAAAATGATGATTGTGTCCCGTATCAATCGTAAAACTTGGCTTTTGGCTGTTTAAGCGTGTCCATGCAATATTGACGTTTCGCGTTTGGCGCAAATGTTCAGGTAGGCTTTTGTAATTGCCGCCATCGGGGACAAGTGCGATAATTTCTTTCGTCTTGTCATTATGTTGCGTGATTTGATGATTAAACAAGCCAGTTGAATTTTGGCGCATCATGTGTTGATATTCGCTGCTGCCTAAAAGTGGATAAGCCGCGCCATCATCAACCGAATAATCAGGTAAATCAGAAATGGCTTGTTTGACAGTAACATATTGATTAACCGTTTGTTTTGGAAATTCAAATATTGTGCCATTTTTAAACCCCACAAAAAATGCGCGTTTACGATTTTGCGGTACCCCATAATCAGAAGCCATTAAAATTTGACTTTTGACGATATAGCCTAGTTGCTCAAAATCTTGAGTAATTTGTTGTTTAATCGCCCCTTTTCCCATTGACATTATATTAGGGACATTTTCCATTAGAAATGCTTTGGGCTGATAAAAACGGACAAAATCCACAAACGCTTTATAAAGTTGATTGCGTTCATCATCAATCATGCGTTTGCCGGCGATAGAGAAACCTTGACATGGTGGCCCACCAATAATCACATCTAATTGTTTAATTTGAGTTTGTTGGGAGATTTGTTCGGGTGTGATGTTGAATAAATCGGCGACAATGCCTTGTGTGCCTTTGTGTGTGGCGGTGTAGGTGGTAATCGCGTCTTGCCAATAATCTATGCCCAATTTGACATCAAAACCAGCTTGAATAAAACCGAGCGATAAGCCGCCACAGCCGCAAAATAAATCTAAAACAGTAGGTTGGTGTGTGTTATTCATCATATTTTCAAAAATAAGATTTCAGGTGGCCTGAAAAAGCAGAATTATAACTTAGGATAGAACGAATACCGTCTTAAATATTGCTTTAAGACAACATTATCTGTTATTTTTCAGGCAGCCTAAAAGCCCCAAAACCGCACTATCAATTAACCCCTATTGGCAAACAAATGGGTCAACTACCAATTGACCCCAAAGTCAGCTGAATACTGATTGCTGCACAACAAAATGACTGCATGGCAGAAATATTGGTGATCGCGTACGCGCTGTCGATTCAAGATCCACGCGAGCGGCCGCTAGAGGCGCGCGAGGAGGCAGCCAAAGCACACGAGCGTTTTACCGACAAGCAGTCTGATTTCCTTGCCTACCTGAACATTTGGGACAGCTTCCAGCGCGAGTGCGACAAAGACTTATCCAACAAGCAGTTGGTGCAGTGGTGCCGCCAATATTTCCTGTCGCACCTGCGGATGCGTAAGTCGCGCGCGATTGAAATGGGTTTAACCACCAAGGAAGCCGCTTTCAGACGACCTCCCGAAGTCAGGCAACTTTTATTGTGAACTTCCCATTATGAAAAAATCCCTTTTCGTTCTCTTTCTGTATTCGTCTTTGCTGACTGCCAGCGAAATTGCCTATCGCTTTGTATTTGGGATTGAAACCCTGCCGGCTGCGAAAATGGCGGAAACGTTTGCGCTGACATTTGTGATTGCTGCGCTGTATCTGTTTGCGCGTTATAAGGCAACGCGTTTGCTGATTGCGTTGTTTTTTGCGCTCAGCATCATTGCCAACAATGTGCATTACGCGGTTTATCAAAGTTGGATGACGGGCATCAATTATTGGCTGATGCTGAAAGAGGTTACCGAAGTCGGCAGCGCGGGCGCGTCGATGTTGGATAAGTTGTGGCTGCCTGTGGTGTGGGGCGTGTTGGAAGTCGTGCTGTTTTGCAGCCTTGCCAAGTTCCGCCGTAAGACGCATTTTTCTGCCGATATTGTATTTATTGCGGCGATGTTGCTGATTTTTGGACGTTCATTCAGTACAACGCAGGAACACGGTATTTCGCCTAAGCCGACATACAGCCGCGTCAAAGCCAATTATTTCAGCTTCGGCTATTTTGTCGGGCGCGTATTGCCGTATCAGTTGTTTGATTTAAGCAAGATTCCTGTGTTCAAACAGTCTGCGCCAAGCAAAATCGGGCAGGGCAGTGTTCAAAATATCGTTTTGATTATGGGTGAAAGCGAAAGCGCGGCGCATTTGAAATTGTTTGGCTACGGGCGTGAAACTTCGCCGTTTTTGACCCAGCTGTCGCAAGCCGAATTTAAGCCGATTGTGAAACAAAGCTATTCCGCCGCTTTGATGACGGCTGTGTCCCTGCCCAGCTTTTTTAATGCGATACCGCATGCCAACGGCTACGAACAAATCAGCAGCGGCGATACCAATATGTTCCGCCTCGCCAAAGAGCAGGGCTATGAAACGTATTTTTACAGCGCGCAGGCGGAAAACGAGATGGCGATTTTGAACTTAATCGGTAAAAAGTGGATCGACCATCTGATTCAGCCGACCCAACTCGGTTACCGCAACGGCGACAATATGCCCGACGATAAACTGTTGCCCCTGTTCGACAAAATCAATTTGCAACAGGGCAAGCATTTTATTGTGTTGCACCAACGCGGTTCGCACGTCCCATACGGCGCATTGTTGCAGCCTCAAGATAAAGTATTCGGCGAAGCCAGTATTGTGGATAAGTACGACAACACCATCCACAAAACCGACCAAATGATTCAAACCGTATTCGAGCAGCTGCAAAAGCAGCCTGACGGCAACTGGCTGTTTGCCTATACCTCCGATCATGGCCAGTATGTGCGCCAAGATACCTACAATCAAGGCACGGTGCAGCCTGACAGCTATCTTGTGCCGCTGGTGTTGTACAGCCCGGATAAGGCCGTGCAACAGACTGCCAACCAAGCTTTTGCACCTTGCGAGATTGCCTTCCATCAGCAGCTTTCAACGTTCCTGATTCACACGCTGGGCTACGATATGCCGGTTTCAGGTTGTAGCGAAGGCTCGGTAACGGGCAACCTGATTACAGGCGATGCAGGCAGCTTGAACATTCGCGACGGCAAGGCGGAATATGTTTATCCGCAATAAGCGGCGTGCAAACCAATAAAGACAAATTAAGATGATGTCGGGGAAAATGCCCGACCGACAAGACTATGCAAAATATGAAAAACCAAGTACGCGGATCAGGTATGGATGCCCGATCCAACCCAGCCAATGTTTCAGACGGCCTGCAAAACAGTTCGGGCCATATCGGTGCCAACACGCGCTACCGCTTAACCAAACTCGGCGAACAAATGGCGCGCCTGCCTATCGACCCGAAAATCGCGCGTATTTTGCTGGCGGCGAAGAAGCACGACTGCATGGCGGAAATATTGGTAATTGCGTCCGCGCTGTCGATTCAAGACCCGCGCGAGCGGCCGTTGGAAGCGCGCGATGCCGCGGCCAAGGCGCATGAACGCTTTACCGACAAGCAATCCGACTTCCTTGCCTATCTGAATATTTGGGACAGCTTCCAGCGCGAGCGCGACAAAGGCTTGTCCAACAAGCAGCTGGTGCAATGGTGCCGCCAATATTTCCTGTCGCACCTGCGGATGCGCGAATGGCGCGAGCTGCACCACCAGCTTGCCCAAACCGCGATTGAAATGGGCTTGACCACCAAAGAAGCCGCGTTTAGACAACCTCCTTCCCAAGAACAATTAAGGCCGTCTGAAAGTCAAGGCGACCAAGATTTGGCGGCCAAACTCAAACAAAAACAACTGGACAAGAAACAACACCGCGCCCAAATCCGCGCCGCAAAAGAAGCCGGCTACGAACAAATCCACCGCGCCCTGCTGACCGGCCTTATCGCCAACGTCGGCATGAAGTCGCCCGACGGCAACGACTACACCGGCGCGCGCGGCAGCCGTTTCCACCTGTTCCCCGCCTCAGCCCTGTTCAAAGCCAAACCCAAATGGGTGATGGCGGCAGAATTGGTTGAGACCACGCGCCTTTACGCGCGCGACGTCGCCGTTATCCAGCCCGAATGGATAGAGCAGGAAGCGCCGCACCTTGTCCGCTACCATTATTTCGAGCCGCACTGGGAACAAAAACGCGGCGAAGTCGTCGCCAGCGAACGCGTAACGCTTTACGGCCTGACCGTATTGCCGCGCCGTCCCGTGTCTTACGGCAAAGTTGCGCCTGAAGAAGCGCGTGAAATCTTTATCCGCGGCGCATTGGTGGCGCAGGAAAGCAATCTTCAGACGGCCTTTTTTGCACACAATAAAAAGCTGATTAAAGAAATTACCGAACTCGAACACAAATCGCGCAAGCAAGACGTATTGGTCGACGACGAAGCACTGTTTGCGTTTTATAACGAACGCCTGCCCGAGCTGGTGTGGAAAGACGAGAAAGGCGGCGTTTGGGGAAGCGAAGAGGGCGGACAAACCCAGTCGGACAAGACAACCGGACAAAACGGACAAGCAAACCAGCGCAACGCAGGGCGTGTGGAGCAAGCCGCGCACGCGGATTCCAAAGATGCGTCCAACCGCGAGCGCGAACCGAGTTCACACACCCTACAAAATGTTTCAGACGACCCCAAACCCAAAAAGCAGCCCATATCCCCAAAAGGCCGTCTGAAACCCCTACCCCTTGCCGATATCCGCACCTTTGAAGCCTGGCTCAAAACCGCCGAGCGCGACAATCCGCGCCTGCTGTTCCTTAGCCGCGACGATCTGATGCAACACGCCGCCGCACACATCACCGAAGAGCAGTTCCCCAAATTTTGGCAAACCGCAGACGGCAAGTTCAAACTTTCCTACCGCTTCGAGCCGCACCATCCGCTCGACGGCGTGACCATGACCGTGCCACTGACCGTCCTCAACCGCCTGCACGCGCCGTCGCTCGAATGGCTGGTACCCGGTATGTTGCGCGAAAAAATCCAGCTGCTGATTAAAGCCCTGCCGAAGCAAATCCGCCGCATTTGCGTGCCCGTACCCGATTTCATCACCAAATTCCTCGAAAGCAATCCCGACCGCCAAGCGGCCATCATTCCCCAGTTGGCGCACTTTATCGCCAAAAGCGCCGGCGATATGCGGATTCTCGAGCAAATCGACCAAGACGCATGGGCGGTGCAAGAATTGCCCGAACACTGCTATCTGAATCTGCGCATTATCGACGACGGCGGACAAGAACTCGCCGGCGGCCGCAAACTGCATGAGTTGCAGCAACAACTCGGCCAAGCCGCCGCCGTTACCTTCCGCGACAACACCCAAGAATTCGAGCGCGACAACGTTACCGCATGGGACATCGGCACCCTGCCTGAATCCATCAAATTCGCCCGCGGCAAACAACAGCTCACCGGCTACCTCGGCCTGCAAAAAGAAAAAGACGGCCGCATCGCCCTGCGCCTGTTCGACACGTCCGCCGCCGCAGAGCAGGCACACCGTCAAGGCGTGATCGAATTGATGAAGCTGCAATTAAAAGAGCAGGTAAAAGATTTGAACAAAGGCATCCAAGGCTTTACCCAAGCCGCCATGCTGCTCAAACACATCAACGCCGACACCCTGCGCGACGACCTCACCCAAGCCGTCTGCGACCGCGCCTTTATCGGCGAAGATGAGCTGCCGCGCAACGAAAAAGCCTTTAAAGAGCAAATCAAACGCGCCCGCAGCCGCCTGCCCGCCGTCAAAGAAGCCCTCAGCCGCTACTTGCAGGAAACCGCCGCCGCCTACGCCGAACTCAACGGCAAACTCGGCAAACACCCATTGACCCACCTTCTAAGACTACGCCTGCAAACCCTGCTTGCCCCCGGCTTTGCCAGTCATACCCCATGGGCACAATGGCCGCGCCTCCCCATCTACCTCAAAGCCATGACCCTGCGCCTCGAAAAATACAGCGGCAACCCCGCCCGCGACGCAGCCCGCGAAGCCGATATACAGGAATTGGAACAAATGTGGCTGGAAAAAACAGATAGCTTGGTGAAACAAGGACAACCCATTTCAGACGACCTCGCCGCGTTTAAATGGATGATTGAAGAATTGGGAGTGTCGCTGTTCGCGCAGGAATTGAAGACACCTTATCCGGTGTCGGTGAAGAGGTTGTTGAAGGAGTGGGAGGGAATTAAATAAAGGATAAAAAAGCCGTCTGAAAATTTTCAGACGGCTTTAGGCATATAAAGAAATTACACTACTGATCTTTTAGGTTTTCACTCAATTCTGCTACGAATTTTTCACTCTGATCTAACTGTAGATTTTCTTTAGACTCCTTTTCATCAATATCGTTAATAGATTCCTCTTCAAGACTATTTTTTGCTACAAGCTCCTCTTTACTACGTTCCCATTCATTTTTATATATTTCATAAAAGCTTGGACAAATGGGAGTACTATCTGCTGCATAAAGCTTGACTTCTGGAATTTCGATCTTATAAAAATTTAAAAATTCTTTCAAGAAATTTTGTAATTCTTCATGGTCCTGTTTATATCGCACACCTAAAAGATTATTCTGAGCATTTACAAGCTCTTCATAGTCTTTATTCCTAAAAACATCAATTACTAATACTGGATATAAGTTACCATCAGCAACACCTTTGAAGCATTGCATTTCTGCTAACCTTATTTTCCGTTCAAATTTAGTAAGTTTTTTATTTTGACACGCATCTAGCAACAAAATACCTAAACCTGGAGAAATAGTTAGTGTGTCAATTGATGAGTTCTTAGATATTCGGAAACCTGAATCAATCCCCTTCCCTAAAAAATCAAATTTATTAGGGTGCAGATCAGCCTGTTCTTCCATTTCCTCCGAAACCAAATCGTTGTTTCCACTCAAGGAGTCGGTAGCAGAATCTTCAGCAGATATTGGCATAATACTACTATTAGGAGTGGGAAATGAGGCAACCCATGCATTTCCTTTCGTATTAAGATTAAATTGTTGTATAACCTCTCCGAATTGTTGTAATGTTTGTATGAAAGCCTCAATACAAACTGACACATGATGTACGCTTTCTATTTTACAGCAAAATAAGATTTCATCACCTACAGTTTTCCAAAGTTTAGGAGAACCTGATTCTAACTCTTCATCGGATAAGCCGGCAGACTGTCCTATTTGCTGATAAAGTTCTGACAATTTTCTTGGAAATGTTCCATAAAACTGCTGAAAGGCCTTTAGCCATTCCAGTGGACTACTCTTACTATGTTTAAATGCGGTCGAACCCGTTAAATCAACTGATAAAAACAATCGGACTCTATATGCAGGAACCTCATAAGATGTAGATTCCTGTATTGTAGGTTTTACACTTTCATGGGGAGTCATAAAAATCCTAAATTACAACAAGCCAAGTGATTTGGCTCGAATATTTACTGCAGATGTACTAACCTGAAACTCTAGCTCAGCATCTACTGTTCCTTTTTTATATATTTGCTTAAATTTTTCTTCTGGCATTAATAAAGAAGCTGCAAACCAATTAGCTTCTCTTTCAGCAACTTGTTGATCCTTGTCATCTAAATCTACATATCTAGTAGCCCTAAAAATTTCATTATTTCCCATCTTTTCCCGAACATTAGGGTAATGTAAAAAAAAGTGACCTAATTCATGGGCAATTGTGAATCTATCCCTTTCAATGGATGTGAAAGGGGAAATAAATATTTCAAATTTAGCATCCTTATCCACCAAAATTGAGCCACTGTGCACATCTTCTTGGCTAGTATGCCCAATAGAAATTTTCCCTCCTAATTTTTTTACTAGTACAAAAAGGTCGTCTGTATAGTTGAATTGCAGTTTAGTCGATATTTCTTGCGCAAACTCTTCCACTCTCTTTTTTTTCGCATATAGAGGTATTGGGTTTGTATACATTGTGTGATTCATAATATAGTCCAACCTAGCAGTAAAATCGGGCATTATAATGCCCGATTTTACTGCTAGGTTGGACTTTCTTCAATTAATTTGTTTCAAATTAAGTGAGTGTAGCACGCACGCAGTCTTTTTTAAAAATGTTCTTTCCAACTAAACCAAAGGCCGTCTGAAAGTATTCCCCAACTTTCAGACGGCCTTTTTATATTCATATCCCTGTTTCATATCCCTGTTTATTTTTCCAACCGTGCAATCAGTTCGTCGGCCAAGTCTAGATAAGCCTGGGTGCCTTTGGCGTGGGCGTCGTAGGCGAGGGCGGGGAGGCCGTGGCTGGGGGCTTCGGCGAGGCGGATGTTGCGGGGGATGACGGTATCGAAGAGCAGGTTGCCGAAGTGTTGTTTGAGCTGTTCGCTGACTTCGACGACGAGGCGGCTGCGGCTGTCGTACATGGTGCGGACGATGCCGGTTACGTCGAGGTCGGGGTTGATGGCTTGGCGGATTTTGCGGACGGTGGCCACGAGGTCGGAAATGCCTTCGAGGGCGTAGTATTCGCAAAGCATGGGGACGATGACGCCGTTGGCGGCGACCAGGCCGTTGAGGGTGAGCAGGGTCAGGGACGGGGGGCAGTCGATGAGGACGTAGTCGTAGTTGTCGGCAACGAGCTGCAGGGCGTTTTTGAGGCGGATTTCGCGTGCGATTTCTTGGACGAGTTCGACTTCTGCGCCGGCCAGTGTGCGGTTGGCACCCAATACGTCGTAGCCGCCTTCTTTGCTGCGGACGACGGCGTTGGGGATGTCGGTTTCGCCGAGGACGACTTGGTAAACGCCGTTTTCGATGGTGGCTTTGTTGATGCCGCTGCCTGTGGTGGCGTTGCCTTGGGGGTCGAGGTCGACGACGAGGACGCGGCGGCCTTTGGAGGCCAGGGAGGCGGCTAGGTTGACGGTGGTGGTGGTTTTGCCGACTCCGCCTTTTTGGTTGGCGACGGCGAGGATTTGTGCGCTCATTTGCTTTGCTGTCGTGTTAAGTGTGGATGGCTGGATTGTACCGTTATTCGGTATGCTTGGGTTGTTTTCAGACGGCCTTTTTGCGGATGATGACGATATGGCGTTCGGCATTGAGTTGGGGGACGTGCAATGCTTCGACTTTTTCGACGGCGACGCTTTCGGGCAGTTTGTCGATTTCTTCTTGCGGGTATACGCCTTTCATGGCCGCCCAGTAGCCGCCGTCTTTGAGGAGGTGCTCGGTCCAGTTGACGAAGTCGGCGAGTTCGGCAAAGGCGCGGCTGGTGATGACGTCGGTGCGGCAGTCGGCGGCGGCTTCTACGCGGCCGCTGATGACGCGGACGTTTTTAAGGCCGAGTTCGATGACGGCTTGTTGCAGAAAGGCGGTTTTTTTGGTGTTGGCATCGAGGAGGGTGATGTCGAGGTCGGGGCGGCAGATGGCGGTGGGTATACCGGGCTGTCCGCCGCCGGAGCCGACGTCGAGCATGGTTTGCGCGTGTTCGATATAGGACAAGAGGGTCAGGCTGTCGAGCAGGTGGTGGCTGACGGTTTGGGCGGGATCGCGCAGGGCGGTCAGGTTGTAGGTTTTGTTCCACTTTTGCAGCAGGGCGGCATAGTCTAGCAGTTTGGCCTGTTTGGCTTCGTCGATGTCTAAACCCAGTGCCTGTATGCCGTCGCGGAGCTGTTGCGCCTGATTCATTTGTTATTCCTTATTGGTTAAAACGCGTTGGATGTAATGGTAACGGAAAGCATGCCGTCTGAAAATGTTTGTGCTTGTTGAATCAACGTTTCATCTTGTGAAAGACGATGGGCTGCTCCGGTGCGCGTGTGAGTTGTTTGGGCAGGGTCAGCATGGCGATGATCCATACGGAGAGGGTGTAGTAAAACACGCCTTGCCCGCGCATACCGGCCAATGCGGCATTGCCTAAGATGGCTTCAAAAATCAAGCCTGCCGCCGCCGAGGCACACGCTGCGACACCGGCAAGGAAGATGGCGTAACGCGAATGCCGGCGCATCATTTTTTTATACGCCAGCTTGGTCAGCCCGCCGGCAATCGGCAGATTGAGGAAGGCAAACATGCCGCAGACAAACCATGCGACGGAATCCTGCCAGCCGCTTTGCCATGCCCATGCGCCGTCTTTGACCGTGACCAGCAGGCCTTGGCCGTCTGAAAAGGCGATTTGCACGATATTGTGCAATATCATCGCCAGCGGCAGGGTGAGGAACATCAGTGCGACCAATAGGGGGCGGTAGGGTTTTTCTTGTGTCAGATACATGGCGGTTTGCCTTGTTGTGGGATAAGTCGAAATGATAGCAGATTGGCGGTTGATTCACGTTTGTTAGCGCTGAAATTGCTGACAAAAACGGTCAATTAAAAAAGAAATGAAAAATTCTTTTTTCTTGGTAAACCTTGGCGGATAAAGGGTAAGAAAACGTTTTCAGACGGCCTAATCTCTTATTTTTATATGAACCGAACAGAAAATCTTTGCATTTCTCCGTAAAATCTACTAAATTCTCAATAACATATTATAAAGACCTGAAATCTGGAACCCAAACCGAAACTGCCTCCCGCCCTTTACGCTCGGAAACTCAGCAGGCAAAAAAGTTTCACACACAACAAAAACAAAACAATTCCTCTGAAATCAGTTGTTTATAATGATAGATAACCACAAGGCAAACCATGCCTGACTTTAGTAGGAGTAAAACCATGGCTGAAGCAACCGATGTCGTATTAGTAGGCGGCGGCATTATGAGCGCCACTTTGGGCGTATTGCTCAAGGAGCTCGAACCATCTTGGGAAATTACCCTGATCGAACGCTTGGAAGATGTAGCGTTGGAATCATCAAATGCATGGAACAACGCCGGTACGGGACACTCTGCCCTGTGCGAATTGAACTATGCCCCCCTGACTGCCGACGGTACGATCGATCCGACCCGCGCCCTCAATATTGCCGAACAATTCCACATCAGCCGCCAGTTTTGGGCGAGTTTGGTCGAGGAAGGCAAACTGGCCGACCGCTCTTTCATCAATTCCGTCCCCCACATGTCGCTGGTGATGAACGCCGATCATTGCGATTATCTGCAAAAACGTTTCGACGTGTTCAAAAACCAAAAACTCTTCGAAAAAATGGAGTTTTCTACCGACCGCGCCAAAATCGCCGAATGGGCGCCGCTGGTCATCAACGGCCGCGATGAAAACCAATCTATCGCCGCCAACTACTCCGCCGAAGGTACAGACGTCGATTTCGGCAGCCTGACCCGCCAGATGGTCAAATACTTGAGCGACAAAGGCGTAAAAATCAAATTCAACCGCCATGTCGACGACCTCAACCGCGAATCGGACGGCGCATGGGTGCTGAAAACCAGCAGCACTAAAGACGATGACGACCCGTTGACACTCCGCACCCGTTTCGTCTTCCTCGGCGCAGGCGGCGGCGCACTGACCCTGCTGCAAAAATCCGGTATCCCCGAAGGCAAAGGCTACGGCGGCTTTCCGGTTTCCGGCCTCTTCTTCCGCAACAGCAATCCCGAAACGGCCGCGCAACACAACGCTAAAGTGTACGGCCAAGCCTCCGTCGGCGCGCCCCCAATGTCCGTTCCGCACTTGGATACCCGCAACGTCGACGGCCAACGCCATTTGATGTTCGGCCCGTATGCAGGCTTCCGCCCCAACTTCCTCAAACAAGGCTCGCTCATGGATTTGCCGATGTCCATCCACATGGACAACCTCTACCCCATGCTCCGCGCCGGTTGGGACAATATGCCGCTGACCAAATACCTCTTGGGCGAATTGCGCAAAACCAAAGAAGAACGCTTCGCCTCGCTGCTCGACTACTATCCCGAAGCCAACCCTGACGATTGGGAACTGATTACCGCCGGTCAGCGTGTGCAAATCATCAAAAAAGACCCGAAAAAAGGCGGCGTACTCCAATTCGGTACCGAAATCGTCGCCCATGCCGACGGCTCGCTGGCCGCATTGCTGGGCGCGTCTCCCGGTGCATCGACAGCAGTTCCGCTGATGATCAGACTTGTCCACCAATGCTTCCCCGATCATGCCGAATCATGGTCAGGCCGTCTGAAAGAATTGGTGCCCGGTTACGGCATCAAGCTGAACGACAATCCGTCTTTGGCAGACGAAATCATCAGCCACAACGCGACCGTTTTGGGCATCCACCACTAATTGAAGCAAGCACAAAGGCGGGCATTCTTGCCCGCCTTTTTTCAAACCATTAAAATAACGGCATTCAGGCCGTCTGAAACCTAATCGGCAACAGCATGTTGCACGATTCAAACCCGAAAATCAGCTCAGTAGAAAAACGCCATGACCGATATTCTCAACAAAATCCTTGCCACCAAAGCAGAAGAAGTGGCCGCCCAAAAAGCCGCCGTTTCCTTGGAAGACATCAAAGCCCAAGCGCAGGCAGCCGCGCCGGTTCGCAGCTTTATCGGCTCGATCCGTGAAAAACACGCGCAGAACCTGCCCGCCATTATTGCCGAAGTCAAAAAAGCCAGCCCGAGCAAAGGCCTGATCCGCCCTGATTTTCATCCTGCCGAAATCGCCGCCGCCTATGAAAAAGCCGGCGCGGCCTGCTTGTCCGTGTTGACGGACGAACCTTACTTCCAAGGTTCGCCCGAGTATTTGAAACAGGCGCGTGCGGCCGTGGCGCTGCCGGTCTTGCGTAAAGATTTCATCATCGACGAATACCAAATCTATCAGGCGCGCGCGTGGGGTGCGGATGCAATTCTCCTGATTGCCGCCGCACTGGAAGCCGGGCAGCTTGAGCGTTTTGAAGCCGTTGCCCACGAATTGGGCATGACCGTATTGTTGGAATTGCACGATGCGTCCGAGCTGGAAAAATGCCGCAACATGGCCACGCCGTTGTGGGGCGTCAACAACCGCAACCTGCGTACGTTTGAAGTGACCCTGCAACAAACCCTCGACCTCTTGCCCGAATTAAACGGCAAAACCGTTGTCACCGAAAGCGGCATCCGCAACAAAGAAGACGTCGATTTCATGCGCGGCCACGGCGTGCATACTTTCCTGATCGGCGAAACCTTTATGCGTGCCGACGACATCGAAGCCGAAGTCAAAAAACTGTTTTAAACTAAAAAACATCAGGCCGTCTGAATTTTCAGACGGCCTGAATCCATTGGAGACGAGAAAAAATGTTTACCGTACAGCGCATTTACGCCTATCAATCCGATTCTAAACAAACCGCCGTCTTTATCGACCGCCTCTATCCACGCGGCGTCCGCAAAGAGATTTTCTCCACTGCGCTTTGGCTGAAAGACATTACGCCCAGTGCAAACCTGCGCCGCTGGTATCATGAAAATCCGGCTCAAAATTTTGACGGTTTTGTCAGCCGTTATCACGAAGAGCTGCAAGGCGATGTCGAGCAGGCCGCCATCAAGCGGCTGCTGGATTTGGAAAAACAACACGGCAATATTTTGTTGCTGACCGCCGTCAAAGATCCCCGACATTCCCACGTCTCCGCACTGGCTCAATTTTTGGGCGCATCGTTTGAATATCGCGATTGAAAAACAGTATTTGCACCGGATACAAAAAGGCCGTCTGAAATCAAGGTTTCAGACGGCCTGCTATTTTCAAATCAAGAAGGATAAGGGTGTGCCACCAATTTTCCGTCTATGTATTCGCCGATATAGACTTGCGAGGCTTCAAGGTGGAGGCGGTCGAGTTCTTGTTGCAGCCATTCTTCGTCACGCTTAATGATTTCGAGGATGTCGGGGTCGACTTGGCCGTCTGTAATCAACGGATAGCGCAGGCTCTCGTCGCCGTACTGGATGACGGTGAGCTGGCCGTTTTGTTCCATCACGGCGCGTTTGACGGCAGAGATTTCGTAGATGCCGGCGGCGCGGAGTTTGAACATGAGGTCGTGTGCGCTGATGCCGTTTTTCATACATTCTTCTGCTTGGACTTTGCCGTTGACGATGATCCAAACGGATTTGCCGTCAATCACGGATTTGACCCAGCGGTTGTGGTTTTTGATGAATTTCAGGCTCAAGACCAACAGCGTCCACAAAATCAGTACGAGGAAAAATTGCAGCAGGCCGACGCTGTCGCTGTAAATCACGCCGCCGATGATGCCGCCGAGTACAAAGTTTTGCACTTGGTCCATGGCGGAGGTCGGCGCGAGGTTGCCTTTGCCTAAGAGGTTGATTTGCAAAATCAAACCTAAAATACCCATCAGCAGTTTGAGGGCGAGCAGGGAGTATGCTTCCATGTGTGTATCCTGTTATTCTTTATCGATGAGTTCGATATTGTTGTTGACCAAATTGATGGGCGTCAGCGTATAGGCGGAGAAGTCTTGATTGAAATGGACTTCATAGTATTGGCTTTTGATGCCGATAATCATGCCGTTGGACAGGCGCGTGCTGTTGACGATGATGTCTTGTTTTTTAACCTTTTGGTTTTCAATCAAGGCATCGAGAAAGCCAACCATGCGCGAAGTGTCGGCGGCGAAGTTTTGACGTTCGCTGTACGAAAGATATTGCGTGCCGCAGATGAGGATGAGCAGCAACAGTGCAATTATGCTCAGGTCGCGGTATTTGGTGTCCATGCGGTGGCGCAGATATTGCGATACGGCGAGCAGTAGGACGACGAGGGCGGCGAAAATCAGGATGTATTTCAAGTAGTCGTTGAAATACATATGGTTTTCAAGATAAAAGTGGGAAAAGAATTTCATGGTATTTGATAAATATGAGGGGGTAATCAGGCCGTCTGAAACTTATATTTCAGACGGCCTTGTCTATTAAACAAGAATGTTGTGTCAAGGTTTCGGATAAAGCACACATGGTGCTTCCCGAAGTAGTATCAGTTGATAAATCCGTCGTCTTTCATTTTCTTTTCGGATATGTATTTAATTGTACATTCATACACATATATATTTTTGATAGGTATTGGGTAGTATCACGGCAAGATCTTCCAGTGTCCAATTTCTATTGGACTGAAAGGTGGGAGAGTTTAATTCTTGCTGTTCGATTTTTTGCCACTCTGTGTTGGCTTTTGGGGCGAATTCTTTGGTAGTTTTTTCGAATGCGCGAATACCGATACGGTTTCTCTTGCTGTATATTCTGCCTGCCAAGTAACGTTGTTCAGGAAACTCATGCTCATGCCCCTTCAAGTTACCACTGCAATAGTTTTGAGTAGCTTCAGTATCAGCCAGCCGATCGGCATCGTGTAAAACAGCAAGATAGTGGCTTTTACCTTGCAAAATCAGCCAAGCTGCGAAGCCATAAGTATTGTATTTATGCTTACCACCGTACACCAAAGATAGCGCAGACCAAATTAATCTATTGGGACTGGCAATAATTGTGCATTCGTACATCTTAAAGAAATAATCAAAATATAATAAATCCTCATCTGGTAAAGATTCCAATAACCGATTCAAATTTTGGTTGAATTCTCCAATATTGCGAGATTCAGGACGTGCTTGATCAATGATGTTCCAAAAATCGTTGATTGTCATGGCTCCAATCTTCCGAACAATCCGAGACAGGCATAGACGCCGAGTTTAAACACGTTCTTTTTCCAAAATGACGACGTAGGCTTCACGCACGAAAAACAGCAGCATGCGGCGCTGGTCTTTTTCCATGGTAACGACCTTCCAGCCTTGCGAAGCGTGGCTGTTGAGGAAATCGCTGAATTTGACCGGATTGATTTTGGCGCTGCCGAAAACCAAACTGGACAGCAGGTTCTCTTGATAAATGACGGCTTTATATTCTTTCATTTTATTCCTTGAAAATAAGGGGGCTTTAAAGCCCCCTTATTCTACTCCTTATTATTCAACTGCGGTAATACGGAGCCTTCGCCCAAGGACAACAAACCGCTTTGCGAGTAAATACCCAGTTTGGCGCGGGTGTCGGTGATGTCGAGGTTGCGCATGGTCAGTTGGCCGATGCGGTCGAGCGGGGTGAACGCTGCGTCTTCGACTTTTTCCATACTCAGGCGTTCGGGTTGGTAGGTCAGGTTAGGCGATTCGGTGTTCAGAATCGAGTAGTCGTTGCCGCGGCGCAGTTCGAGGGTTACTTCGCCGGTAATGGCTTTGGCAACCCAGCGTTGGGCGGTTTCGCGCAACATGAGGGCTTGGCTGTCGAACCAGCGGCCTTGGTAGAGCAGGCGGCCGAGGCGCAGGCCGTTGATGCGGTATTGTTCGATGGTGTCTTCGTTGTGGATACCGGTTACCAAGCGTTCGTAGGCGATGTGGAACAACGCCATGCCCGGGGCTTCGTAGATGCCGCGCGATTTGGCTTCGATGATGCGGTTTTCGATTTGGTCGCTCATGCCCAAGCCGTGGCGGCCGCCGATGCGGTTGGCTTCGAGGAAGAGTTCGACGGGGTCGGCGTATTCTTTGCCGTTTAATGCAACCGGCACGCCTTCTTCAAAGCGCACGCTGACTTCTTCAGGTTTGACTTCGACGTTTTCGTCCCAGAAGGCAACGCCCATGATGGGTTTGACGATTTTGATGCCGCTGTTGAGGAATTCCAAGTCTTTGGCTTCGTGGGTGGCACCCAGCATATTGGAGTCGGTAGAGTAGGCTTTTTCAACCGACATTTTGTAGTTGAAGCCGTTGGCAATCAGAAATTCGCTCATTTCGTGGCGGCCGCCGAGTTCGTCGATAAATTGTTGGTCGAGCCAAGGTTTGTAGATTTTCAGCGTGGGATTGGTCAAGAGGCCGTAGCGGTAGAAACGCTCGATGTCGTTGCCTTTGTAGGTGCTGCCGTCGCCCCAGATATTCACATCATCTTCTTTCATGGCGGAAACGAGCATGGTGCCGGTAACGGCGCGGCCTAGAGGCGTGGTGTTGAAATAGGCGATGCCGCCGGTGGAAACGTGGAACGCGCCGCATTGGATGGCGGCAATGCCCTCATGTGCCAACTGCGCGCGGCAGTCGATCAGGCGGGCGTTTTCCGCACCGTATTCCATCGCTTTTTTGGGAATGGCATTGTAGTCGTCTTCGTCGGGCTGGCCGAGGTTGGCAGTGTAGGCATAAGGCAGCGCGCCTTTGAGTTTCATCCACAACAGCGCGGCGGAGGTATCGAGGCCGCCGGAGAAGGCGATGCCGACTTTTTGGCCGATGGGGAGATTTTGTAAAATGGTATGGTTTTGGCTCATGGGAATTTCTCCAGACTTGAAAAGTTGAAACCATTATCTTATAAATGGAATACATTGTCAGCAATAGGCCGTCTGAATGTTCGAAGGCCGCATTAAAGAAACCTCATCATGAACGCTTTTAACCTCATCATCATCGGCGACGAAATCCTGCACGGCAGCCGCCAAGACAAGCATTTCGCCTTTTTCAAATCTTTATTGGAATCGCACGGGCTGAAACTCAATCAGGTGCAATACCTGCCTGACGAGCCCGATTTGCTGGTCAAACAACTGCGCCGCAGCTTTTCAGACGGCCTGCCGACTTTCGTTACCGGCGGCATCGGCTCTACGCCTGACGACCACACGCGCCAAGCCGCCGCGGCTGCTTTGGATTTGCCCGTCGTCCGTCATCCTGAAGCCGCCAAGTTTATCGAAGGCGTAACCCTGAAACGCGGCGAGCCGCTTGATTCGCCGGAACACGCCCAACGCCTGAAAATGGCGGATTTTCCCGAAGGCGCGGAATTGGTGCCCAATCCGTTTAACAACATCGCCGGATTTTCCATCCGCGGGCATTATTTCTTCCCCGGCTTCCCCGTGATGGCGCACCCGATGGCCGAATGGGTATTGGAGACTTATTACGCCGACCGCTTCAACCAAACCGAACGCGGCAGCCGCAGCGTGTATGTGTTCGACCAACCCGAATCGCGCATTACGCCGATTATGGAACATCTTGAACATACCTACGCCGGTATCCGTTCGTACAGTCTGCCCACCGTGGGCCGTACCGCTTCAGACGGCCGTTATATTCCGCCGCATATCGAGTTCGGCATCAAAGCGGAAGGCGAGGCCTGCCGCTTGCTGGATGCTGCGTGGGAAGATGCGTTGCAGGGCTTGCAGGCGATTGGCGCGACTTTGAAAGAAACGGTGGAATAATGCACTTATCCCCAGCCCAATCCAGACGCGCACTGACTTTTGCCTCTTTGCTGTTTTTGCCGCCGACCCTCATCATCGGCATTTGGCTGGCGCAATATGGCGGCTTTGCTTTCGAGCCGCCGCTGATGCACGCTGTCCATGCCCATGCGGGCACATGGTTTGATCCGATTGCCACCGTGTTGCACTATCTGGGCAAAACCGCGATTGCCGTGCCGCTGATCGGCGCGGTTGCCGCCGCCCTGTATTTTGCCGATAAGAAGCGCGAAGCACTGTTTTGCGTGTTGGCGGCATTGGTGCCGACTGTGAACATGCTGATTGTGAAGGTATGGTTTGCCCGCGAACGCCCGCTGCTTTGGCCGCGCCTGATTGAAGAGAGCAATTTTTCCTTCCCCAGCGGCCACAGTACGTTTTCCGCCGCCATTGCCGTCATGCTGATATTGCTTTGCCGCCGCACGTGCTACCGCCGCGCCGCTTGGGTGGCCGGTATTGCCTTTGCCCTGTTGACCGGGTTTTCACGCGTTTATTTGGGCGTGCATTATCCCACCGACGTTTGGGCGGGCTGGACAAACGGCACGCTGACTGCTTTGCTGGTGTATATGCTCATCTTCAGGCCGTCTGAAAAATAGAAGAAATAATTATGAATACACGTTCACCCAACACGCCTTATTGGCTCAGAAACGGCCACGCCGACACTCTGTTTGCCAAGTTGCTGCAAGGCAAGGCGCCCGACTACCGCCGCGAGCTTCTGCCCGACAGCACCGGCAAAACCCAAGTTGCCTACGATTTTGTCGACAGCGCCGACCCCGATGCGCCGCTGGTGGTTTTGTTCCACGGATTGGAAGGCAGCAGCGAGAGCCATTACGCGGTCGAGCTGATGAAAGCCGTGCAGCAGCGCGGTTGGAACGGCGTGGTTGCCCATTTCCGCAGTTGCGGCGGCATCGCAAACACCGCGCCCGTGTTCTACCACCTCGGCGATACGCCCGAAATCGCCTTTATGCTCAACACGCTTGCCCGACGCTATTCAACCATTTACGCCGTCGGCGTTTCTTTGGGGGGCAATGCCTTGGCCAAATATTTGGGTGAGCAGGGCAGCAATGCCGTTCCGCGCGCTTCTGCCGTCGTTTCCGCGCCGGTTGATGCCGTGGCGGCCGGTACGCGTTTTGATCAGGGCATGACGCGACTGATTTACACGCGTTATTTTTTGAATTCGCTGCTGCCGAAAGCCCGAGCGATTCCTCAGTTTCAGACGGCCTTGAGCCGGCAAAACTGCAAAACGCTTGGCGATTTTGACGACCGCTTTACCGCGCCGCTTCACGGTTTTGCCGACCGCCACGATTACTACCGCCGCAATTCCTGCAAGCCGTTTCTGAAAGGCGTGGATACGCCGTTGCTGCTGCTCAATGCCGTCAACGACCCCTTCCTGCCGCCGGAAGTCCTGCCGACCGGGCGGGACGTGTCCTCGGCCGTTACGCTGCTGCAACCGGCATATGGCGGTCATGTCGGCTTTGTCAGCCGCGATCGGGGCCGTCTGAATCTGCAATGGCTGCCGCAAACCGTGTTGGACTATTTCAAACAGTATCAGCCGTAAATGGAAAAGGACATGTATGCGACATGTCCTTAGAGTGTAGAAAGTAAAAAGGCCGTCTGAAAACAAGTTTCAGACGGCCTTTTGAATGGCTTGATTATTTGCCTTTGTTGTCGGCTTTGGCTTCTTTTTTCAGAGAAGCGTACAACTCAGGGTCGCGGTTTTTCAGCAAGGACGCAACGGCCAAGTCGTCACGGTTGACTTTAGCCAAATCTACGCGCTCGATGTGTACCAAACGCAGCAATTCGCGTACAGGTTTAGGCATATTGCGGCCGGATTCGTAACGGGAACCACCGGATTGAGTCACACCAATGCGACTCCAGAAGTCCATTTGGTTCAGGCCGAGTTTTTTACGGATATCGCGGATATTTTCAATTTTTTCGAACGATTTCATGAATCTTCCTTATTGTGGTATTTAGTGTATGCCATTAGGCATAAAAAAGGTCTGCAAGAATGCCGGCATCCTTTTCCCTATTGTTTTTTGGGGTGATATGTGGGCGTATTGCAAATGGCTGATCTAGATAATTAGACAGTATATTCGAAAGAAGTTTTCTGCTGTCTGCCATAATTTGTGTAAATATTTCTTAATTCATTATTTCAGTAAAATTTTGTTATATAAATCATTAAATTATGCGTTTATCTTAGATATGGCATAAGCAAATTTTTACATAATTAAACAATTCAATATGGGTAAAAACTTAATTTCGAGTTTTTATTCGGTTTTCTGGATTGAGAATGCGAATAAATTTTAGGCCGTCTGAATCTATGTTTTCAGACGGCCTGAAGGTTTTTTCAAGGTTAAGGCTTACCGCTGGCAGGGCTGACGGTGAGGATTTCGTAGCCGGTTTCGGTAACCAAAACTTCGTGTTCCCATTGGGCGGAGAGGGAGCGGTCTTTGGTGACCACTGTCCAACCGTCGTTCAGGATACGCAGATGGCGTTTGCCTTGGTTGATCATCGGCTCGATGGTGAAAATCATGCCCGGTTTGAGGACGAGGCCCTCACCTTTGCGGCCGTAGTGGACCACTTGCGGCGCTTCGTGGAAACCGCGGCCGATGCCGTGTCCGCAGAATTCCTGTACTACGGAGTAGCCGGCATTTTCGGCAACCTGTTGGCAGGCATAGCCGACATCGCCGAGGGTAGCGCCGGGTTTGACCGCTTCGATACCTGCCATCATGGAGGCGTGGGTCACGTCGATCAGGCGTTGGGCAATCGGGGAGACTTTGCCGACTGTAAACATACGGCTGGAGTCGCCGTGGAAACCGTCTTTTTTGATGGTTAGGTCGATGTTGACGATGTCGCCTTCTTTCAGCGGCTTGTCATCGGGAATGCCGTGGCAGATGACGTGGTTGACGGAGGTGCAGCAGGATTTCGGGTAGGGCGGGTTGCCGTAGTTGAGGGGGGCCGGATAACCGCCTTGGACGTTGACGTGGTAGTCGTAAACGAGTTTGTCGATTTCGTTGGTGGTTACGCCGGGTTTGACGAATTGGCCGATGTAATCGAGGGCTTCGGCGACCAAGCGGCCGAGTTCGCGCATTTTTTCGATTTCTTCGGGGGTTTTGATGATGACTTTGTCCATGAGGTTTCCTTCTTGTTTCAGACGGCATGGAGGTCGTCTGAACGGGACGGGTATGCCGTCTGTTTAAAACAGGTTGTCGAGATTGTCTTTATTGCGCGGTTTGGCTTGTGGTTTGGCCTCAGGCTCGGCTTTCGGAGTCGGTTTGGACTCGGGGGCTTTGGCTTTTGCCGGTTTGTTTTCTGCTGCTTGTGCGGTAGGTTTGTTGCTTGCGGCTTTGTTTTCTACCGGCTGGCTGTCTGCTTTAGGTTTGTTTTGAGTGGCAGAGCTGTTGTTGTCGGATTGTGTGTTTTCTGATTTGTCGGTTTCAGTGCGTTTGTTTTCTGTGCGTTTGCCGCGGTGTGCAGCGGGGCGGTCGTTTTTTACACCTTCTTCCGCTTTTTCGCCTTTTTCGTTTTGTGGAACGACAGGATTGCCGGAGGCGGTTTTTGCGTCGCCGTCTTTGGTAGGCTGAACGGTTTCAGGTTCGACTGCGCCGTTGGGGCGCCAAACTTCGATGCGTGTGTCGGTTTGTTCGGCAGGACTTTTTTCGGGTACGTCGGTTTTGCCTGAGTTTAGGGTACTGAATACGCCGGCGACAAGGGCGGCAACGGCGATAAAGCTGACAAGGAATAAAGCGCGGATTAGGTGTTTGGGCTTAAGTTGGAAAGGGGTTTTATTATTCTTTGACATGATGGGTTGGGTAATCGTTGGAGGAATGGCCGTCTGAATATTCAGACGGCCCCGGGTTGCCTGTGAATCAGTTGGCAACGTAGTTTTGATAGAGGGTCACGACTTTTTGTACGCCGACGGTCGTGCTGACTTTTTGGGTCACGCGGGCTTGCTCGTCAGGGGTGAGGATACCCATCACATAGGTCACGTTGCCGTAAGTCACGATTTTAACGCGTGCCTGGGTGGCCGGGCTGAGGCCCAATAGGGTCGCGCGGACTTTGGATGTGCCCCAAGTATCGTTGGTCACGTCACCGAGCGAACGCGCTTGTGAGGCCACGGTGATGTAGTTGTACACGCCTTCTGCGGCTTGTTCGGAACGGGCGATGCGTTCAACAAATTGTTTTTCACCTTCGGTAGCCACTTGGCCGAGCAGGAGCAGGTGGCGGTTGTAGCCGACAACGTTCAGTTTGGGCGTGTAGCCTTGGACTTGGTTGTTTTGGCGCAGGTAGGAGCGTGCGGTGGTTTCGACGCGCAGTGCCATAACGTTGTCGTCGGTTTGCGCGCCTGTGGTGCGGCGGTCGACGGCGGATTTGGTGCCGACGGCTGCACCGCCGATCAGTGCGCCGACGCAGCCGCTCAGACTCAGGCTCAAGAGGGTCGCGGTCAGAACGGGGAGGGCGTAGCGTTTGATATTCTTCATATCCTTTTCCTTGGGTATGGACGGTTGGGCGTTCAGACGGCCTTTAAGGGATGTGCCGTCTGAAAAGAAAGGGTTACATGCCTTCAAGCAGGACGGAGTCGATGCAGTCGCACATGGCGTGAATCAGCAAAATATGGTTTTCCTGAATGCGGGCAGTACGCGGATAAGGGACGTTGAGCAAAACGTCGGTATCTTTGAGCATGGCGGCGATTTTTCCGCCGTCGCGGCCGGTCATGGCGATGACGTGCATGTCGCGCTCGTGTGCCGCTTTGATGGCTTCGATGACGTTGGCGGAATTGCCGGAGGTGGAGATGCCGACCAATACGTCGCCGGCACGTCCGAGCGCGCGCACTTGTTTGCTGAATACATGGTCGAAACCGTAGTCGTTGCCGATGGCGGTCAGGGCGGAAGTGTCTGTCGTCAGCGCGACAGCGGCCAATTCCATGCGTTCTTTTTCAAAACGGCCGGTCATTTCTGCGGCGAAGTGTTGTGCGTCGGCAGCCGAACCACCGTTGCCGCAGGCCAGGATTTTGCCGTCGTTCATCAGGCATTGCAGCATCAGCTCGGCAGCCTGTGCGGTCGGCTCGACCAGTACTTTTTCGGCTTCCTGCTTGGCGCGGATGCTCTCGGCAAAATGCGCGGAAACGCGTTCTTGTAATGTTGTCATGAGGTTAACCTGTAATATTTTGAATCCATTCGGGTTGGCCGTCGCCCTCGATCAGTACCGCGTCCAGGCGGCAGGGCGCATGGTTTAACCCGTGCTTTTGCAGATAATACTCTACACTTCGTTGCAATTTCAATAATTTGGACGGCGAGATGCTGTATGCGGCACCACCGAAACCTCGGTTTTTGCGGTATTTTACTTCAACAAACACAATCATACCGCCGTTTTTGACAATTAAATCGATTTCGCCGTAGGCGCAATGCCAGTTCCGCGCCAGCAGCGAGCAGCCTTTGCCCAGCAGGAATGCCAGCGCCGCATCTTCGGCCGCCGCCCCCTGTTTGTGGTTTAAGCGCATGAAAAGTTTACCCGTTATATAATTATTGTTTTTAAAGAGACGCCGTTTCAGACGGCCTTGAATCTATGTACACAAAACACCTGCAAAAAGCCGTCGACAGCATCGAAAAACAGACATTATACGTTGTCGCCACACCCATCGGCAATTTAGCCGACATAACGTTGCGCGCGCTGGCCGTGCTGCAAAAGGCTGACATTATCTGCGCCGAGGACACCCGTGTTACCGCCCAGCTTTTGAGTGCGTACGGCATTCAGGGCAAACTCGTGAGCGTGCGCGAACACAACGAGCAACAAATGGCCGATAAAATCATCGCCCATCTTTCAGACGGCCTGAGCGTCGCCCAAGTTTCGGATGCGGGTACGCCTGCTGTTTGCGATCCCGGTGCGAAACTTGCCGCCCGCGTGCACGAAGCCGGATTTAAAGTAGTGCCTGTGGTCGGCGCAAGCGCGGTCATGGGGGCGTTGAGCGTGGCCGGTGTGACGGAATCCGATTTTTATTTCAATGGTTTCCTGCCGCCTAAGGCCGGCGAACGCCAAAAGCTGCTGGCCAAATGGGCGGAAGCCAATTTTCCGATTGTGATGTTTGAAACGCCGCACCGTATCGAAGCAAGCCTTGCGGATATGGCCGCGCAGTTCCCCGAACGCCGTTTGACTTTGGCGCGCGAAATCACCAAAACATTTGAAACTTTCCTCAGCGGCACGGTTGCCGAAATCCAAACCGCCCTCAAAAACGACAGCAACCAAACACGTGGCGAGATGGTGCTGGTGTTGCATCCTGCCGTGAAAGAGAAGCACAGCGATTTGCCCGAGGCGGCGCAAAATACCATGAAAATCCTTGCGGCCGAGTTGCCGACCAAACAAGCCGCCGAGCTTGCCGCCAAGATTACCGGCGAAAGCAAAAAAACCTTGTACGATTTAGCGTTGGAGTGGAAACGGATTTCAGACGACGCTTGAGGTCTTGCAGGCTTATTTTTCTCAACTTGTGGTGTGAACAATGCGACGATTTCCTACAGGCAAAAGGCTGGGTATTGTTCGTTATCCGTTTGCCGGTTCTACAGGCTTTATATAGGTAAAGTTCTGTTTGCCGCATTGCTCCCCCCCCCTTGTAATTTACAATGACACTGCATACAACTAGTATGTTCTTAAATCTTTCAATCTACGGGAGTGGACTTATGAAACAAAACATCATCGTTGCTTTATTCAACATCTCCAGCGAAGCTTATCAAGCCTTTTCTGAATTGAAAGCTTACTCGCAGACAACAGATGCTTTGGTGGCACAAGCCGTTTTGGTTAAAAAGGAAAATGGTCTGATTATCCCAGCAGAAAGCACCGACTTTACCGCCAATACGGTCGAAGGCACATGGACGGGCGGCCTCATTGGTTCGCTGGTCGGCATCCTCGGCGGTCCTATCGGTGTTCTGTTGGGTGGAGCTACTGGCGCACTCATCGGCAGTGATGTAGGCACTGCCCAAACATTGGGAGAGGGGGCGTTGCTAGAAAATACAGCCAAAAAACTGGATAACGGCAGTACTGCGATCATTATTTTGGCGCAAGAATCCAACGAAGCTGTATTGGATGCTTTCTTCCACCGTTTCAAAACCGTTATTCTCCGACAAGATGTAGCCGTTGCCCAACAGGACGTATTGGCAGCAATAGAAGCGCAGGAAGAAGTGGCACGTCAGGCACACGAAGCGTGGAAAAAACAGCGCAAAGCCGAACGCAAAGAGAAAGTGGAAGCCTTCAAGGCCGACATCAAACAAAAATTCGACGAATTGGCAGCCAAGTTGAAATAACACTGCCACCAACCCAAGGTATGTAACCGCTCAAATTTTCCGTTTCGGATGCATGCCAAACCAGTTTGAGGCTACCTGAAAATCTATTTTTCAGGTAGCCTCTCCCTTTTTCATGCCCCGAGACCTTTGCAAAGGTCTCGGCCTTTTTATAATTGGATTTTAGATTGATCCAATAGGTTCAATACGCTTCTAAGTTTGCGTTTCAGACGGCCGCGATGTTTGGCAAACCTGCTTCAACGCTGCCATGCGCTGCGCAAATATTCGATGCAGTCGGTCAGGGCGTAAAACGGGGCGTTGCCGTGATTGGCGTTGGGGTAGAGGGTGAAGCGGACATCTGCGCCGAGGTGGTGCAAAGTGCCGGCAAGGATTTTGGCTTGTGCGACCATGCCGCGGCTGGTTTGGTCGGGACGGTTGTTTCTGCCTTCATGTTCGCCTGCGCCAAGGCGGATGCCGATTCCTTGCGGCAAAGCGTCGGGCAGCCAATCGAGTACGCGGCGCTCTTGCCACCAGATAGACGGCGAAACCAGTAAATAATGGCGGAATCGTTCGGGACGGGTGAACAGGGAATAGAGGCCGTACAGTGCGCCGAACGAATGGCCGAAGACGGCTTGGTTTTGGGTATCGATGCGGTATTTGCTGTCGAGCAGGGCGGAGAGTTCGTCATCGATAAAGTGGCTGAAGCGGTCGGCCTGGCCGTATTGTTTGCGTTCGGATTCGGGCGCGTTATCGGGCAGCGGCGGCGTGTAGTCGAGGGCGCGTTGGCTTAAGTCGCGGATGGTGCCGCCGGTGTAGCCGATGCCGACAATCAGACAGGCGGCATGGCTTTTGGTGATGGGGTTGATGAGCAGGGATTGCGCCATATTGAGGATGGCGGGGAAAAAGGCATCCCCGTCAAGAATATACAGCACGGGATAGCCGCTTGCCGGACGTTCGCCGAGTGCCGCGGCTTGAATGCGGTAGGTGCGGCCGGTGTGGGCGGAAGTAAGGGCGGTTTCTTCGGCTTGCAGCAGGGTGGCGGCTTGCCAGTTAGGACGGATGGACATGATGGGGTGCTTTAATCAATGGTTGCTTAAGGGAAAAGGCCGTCTGAACAATGGTTTTCAGACGGCCTTATTGTACGGATTTCTGCCTTTTTAACAATACGCGCAATTAGCGTACGTCAACGTAGGAGCTGCTGTGCAGTTCGCGCAGGAGGTTGGTGGTCGCCTGTTGCGCTTTTTGTTGGGACAGGTATTGGCGGACGGCGTTTTGTTGGCGCTCTTCAGGCGTACCTGCTTCGCGGACGTCGTTCAGCTTGATGATGTGCCAGCCGAATTGGGTGCGGACAGGGGCGCTGATTTGGCCGGGTTTGAGTTTGTGGACGGCTTCTTCAAATGGGGCAACCATCATGCCGTCGGCAAACCAGCCTAAATCGCCGCCATTGCCGGCGCTGCTGTCTTGCGAGTATTGGCGTGCCAAACCGCCGAAATCTGCGCCGCTGCGGGCTTGTGAGTAGATTTTGCGGATGGTGCTTTCTGCGCCGACGGCGGCATTGTCGTTGTCGGCTTTAATGAGGATGTGTTGGGCATGATATTGGCGCACAGGGTCGGCTTCGGGCAGGGTGATGCCTTGTTGTTTGGCCTGCTCGATGTAGCGTGCCACTTCGGAGTCGCTCACGCGGCTGTTTTGCATGATGGCCTGTTGGCGCACTTTTTCAACAATAATGCTGTCGGCGATGTCTTGACGGACGGCGGCAGACGGATTTTTGATGTTGGGGTTGTGCGCGATGACGGCTTCGATTTCGCTATCGGTCGCTTGGATGTTGCGGCGTTTGCCGGCTTGGAGGATCAGGGATTGGTTGATCATTTGTGCCAAGACCTGTTGGCGCAGCTCGTTGGCGTCCATTTGTGTGCCTTTCGGCATGGTTTGACGCGCTTGTGCCACGGCTTGTTCTACTTGACGGTGGGTAATGACTTCATTATCGACAACCGCGGCAATGCCGTCTGAAAGATGTACGCCGCTTTGTACGGCAGGCATGGTGGTGGCGCTGACGGCAGGGGCTTTGGCTGCGCGCGCTTTGCCTACTTTGGCTTTAGGGGCGGCGTGTGCGCCTACTGCGAGAGTGAGTGCGGCGACGAGAATCAGGGGTTTGAAGTTCATTGTTTGACTACCTCGTTGGTTTTGCTGTAACCGGGAATGGCTAAGCGGAGTTTTTCGAATGGGTTGTTGCCGATATTGCTCAAGTCTTTGAGTTGGAGGTTGAAGAATACGGCGTTTTTGTGGCTGTTTTCGCCGGTAACATAGCGTTGGCCGACCAAGCTTGCGCTCCAGCAGCCGCAGTTGCTTTTGTATTCTGCACCGATGAGCATTTCCAGCGGTTTTTTGGCTTCTATTTCGTAGTTGTAACGGGCGACGGCGTACAGGTTTTTGCTCAACGGCCATTGGGCGGCAAGGTCGACTTGGCTGAGTTTGTCATAGAAATAGTCGCCGTTGGCTTGCAGATAGATACGCTCGTTGCGTCCGTATTTGTAGCGCGCGCTTAAGACTTTGCCGGGTTCGGGGTTGTAGGCAATCCCTGCGGCGTAGCTTTCGGCACGGCTTTGGTTTTGGTTGTAGTGGATGTCCAAGTCGATGCGGATGCTCGGGGTAATGTTGCCGTGTGCAAAGGCTACCCAGTCGGATTGGCTGCGCGGATAATTGCTGACGTTGCCGTCAGGCAGGACGTTGTCTTTTTTGAAATAAAATTTTTGGCCGATACCTGCACGGAAGAGTTCCGCACCGGTGTTGGGGTTGAGGATGCGGCTTTGTGTGGCCAGCGTCAGGCTGTTGGCCGAATTGATGCGGTCGTTGCCGGAATACAGGTTTTCGCGGAACAGTTGCGAATAGGTAAAGCTGTTTTCGGAGCTGTCAAAATTGGGCAGGTCGTTTTGGGACTTGGTCGGAATGTAGTTGTAAAACAGGCGTGGTTCGAGTGTTTGCAGGTATTCTCCGCCGAAGAGCCGGGCCCTGCGCTCGAAAGTCAGGCCGCTGTCGACGTTGATAATCGGCAGGACGCGGCTGACATTGCGGCCGCTTTGACCGTTGAAGCTGTTGAGGCTGTAATAAGTGGCGTGTACGCCGACTTTAGGTCGGATGTAGCCCCATTGGTTGTGGAAATCCCATTTGACGCTCGGGTAGAGTACCACGCGGCTGCCGTCTTGCTTGGTATCGTGGTCAAAACGGGTGAATTGGCCGAACACGTTGAGTTGCGCTTTGCCGAGATGGCTTTGCCAACGGCCGGTCAGGCGGGGCATGATGGCATAAGGTTCGTCTTTATAGCCGTCTTGGTTGGCCAGCGTTTGGTATTTTTGTACGCGCAACGAGCCGTCAAAGCTGCCGCCTAGCAGTTTGTCGCTGTAATTGAGCCATGCCTGACGGTCGAGGTTGACGTTGCGCGCGATGTCTTCGCGGCCGTAGAAGTCGCGGTAGTAATCGTCGTCGGAAACTTGGTTGTAGTTGATGCCGCCGCTGATTTTGCTGTTCAGCTGCTGCTGGTGTTTCCATTTGAACTGGTAGCGGTTGTTGTGGACGCTTTTTTGGTCGTTCGGCATCCAGTCGCCATCGACTTCGCCGCTGTAATTCGGTTGCAGATAACGGACTTGGCCGCCCAGTTGCACGCCGCGTTTGCTGATGATGCCCGGGCGGATGGTGGCATCCAAATTCGGCGCAAGGTTGAAGTAGTAGGGCAGGCTCAGCTCAAGGCCGTCTGAACCGGTGGCAATGGTCGGAACGAGCAGGCCGCTTTTGCGGTTGCCGTTGATGGGGAAGTCCGCCCAAGGCGTGTAGAGGACGGGTACGCCGCCGAATACCAGCGAAGCGTGTTTGGCCACGCCGATACCTGTCGATTCATCGGCTTCGATGCTTTGCGCTTGGATATACCAGCTGGCATCGCCGGGCGAACAGGTATTGAATTTGGTGTTGATGAGTTTGTAGAGGCCTTTACCTTTGAGTTCGGCTTTTTCGCTGACACTTTGAAGGCGGCTGCTGCCTTGCTCGGTATTGAGGCGCACGGCAGTGCCGGAACCGGTTTGGTTTTTGA
Organism: Neisseria mucosa; assembly: GCF_013267835.1. Lineage (NCBI taxonomy): Bacteria > Pseudomonadati > Pseudomonadota > Betaproteobacteria > Neisseriales > Neisseriaceae > Neisseria > Neisseria mucosa. The sequence goes on along the minus strand of NZ_CP053939.1, from coordinate 1,631,024 downwards.
GGTTGTAAACCAATTGGTCGCCGGATACGGTCGAACCGTTTTGATACAGGGTAAAGCGGTCGCCGGCGGTAACGGTATCGGCGGCTTGGTCGTATTGCGCCCAATCGGCGTTGAGAACATCGGCATTGCGCTCGACAATGACGTCGCCTTCGGCACGGACGCCGACTTGGGTCTGACCTTCTATTTTATCGGCGTTGACGCGGGTGTAATCGGCAGGCAGGGCAGGCTCGCCGCTGCGTTTGATTTCGGCGGTTTCGGCCGGCTTGGCATCTTTGTGGTCGCAAAACAGGCAAGTGCTGCCCAAGGAAAGCGGATCGGCTTCGCTTTGGCCGGTTTTTGCCGGTTTGGATGCGGCGGTGTGGGCAGGGGTATAGTCTTCCGCCTGCGGAACAGAAGCATCTTCCGCGCGCACGGTTGTTGCGCCAAAGCCCATAATTAAGGCGAGTACCAAGGGTTTGAGTGAAAATAAACGAGCCAAAATCGCCCCTTAAATCGGTTTGCCAGTTAGAATAGCGGTTATTGTAACCTGAAATTCTGCGATACCGCTATGCAACGACAAACCGAATTACAAAACTGGCTGGAGTCTGTTTACCCGAACCAGCCGTTCGAATTGAGCTTTGCGGCAGCCGATGCCGACTTCCGCCGTTATTTCCGCGCGACGTTTTCAGACGGCCAAACCGTCATCTGTATGGATGCGCCTCCTGAGAAGATGAGTGTTGCACCGTATTTGAAAGTGCAAAAATTGTTTAATATGGTCAATGTGCCGCAAGTGCTTCATGTGGATGAAGCATTGGGCTTTATGGTGTTGAACGATTTGGGCAACACCACATTCCTGACCGCCATGAATCAGGAAAACAGCGAAACCGCCCACAAAGCCCTGCTGCTCGAAGCCATCGACGAACTGATCGAGCTGCAAAAGGCCAGCCAGCCCGGCAAACTGCCGGAATACGACCGCGAAGTCATGCTGCGCGAGATTAACTTGTTCCCCGAATGGTTTGTGGCCAAAGAATTGGGCCGCGAGCTGACCTTCAAGCAACGCCAGTTGTGGCAGCAAACCGTCGATACGCTGCTGCCGCCCCTGTTGGCGCAGCCCAAAGTGTATGTCCACCGCGACTTTATCGTCCGCAACCTGATGCTGGCAAAAGGTCGCCCGGGCGTGTTGGACTTCCAAGACGCGCTTTACGGCCCGATTTCCTATGATTTGGTGTCGCTGCTGCGCGATGCGTTTATCGAATGGGAAGAAGAATTTGTATTGGACTTGGTCATCCGTTACTGGGAAAAAGCACGCGCTGCCGAGTTGCCTGTGCCTGCCGAGTTTGACGAGTTCTACCGTTGGTTTGAATGGATGGGCGTACAACGCCATTTGAAAGTGGCCGGTATTTTTGCCCGCCTGTACTACCGCGACGGCAAAGACAAATACCGCCCGGAAATCCCGCGCTTCTTGAACTACCTGCGCCGCGTATCCCGCCGTTACAACGATTTGGCGCCGCTTTATGCATTGCTGGTCGAATTGGTCGGCGATGACGAATTGGAAACAGGCTATACCTTCTAAGCTTGGTTTTTTAAGATTTGATTCCACTTTTCAGACGGCCTGATCAACAAAAGGCCGTCTGAAACCTTTACAGAACACATAAAAATGACTTACATGATTTACCCCAAAACCTACGACGTGATTGTCGTCGGCGGCGGCCATGCCGGTACCGAAGCCGCGCTTGCCGCCGCACGCATGGGTGCGCAAACCCTGCTGCTTTCGCACAACATCGAAACCCTCGGTCAAATGTCGTGCAACCCCTCCATCGGCGGCATCGGCAAAGGCCACCTTGTGCGCGAACTCGACGCATTGGGCGGCGCAATGGCGTTGGCCACCGACAAATCCAGTATCCAGTTCCGCCGCTTGAACGCCAGCAAAGGCGCGGCCGTGCGAGCCACGCGCGCGCAGGCCGACCGTATCCTATATAAAGCCGCCATCCGCGAAATGCTGGAAAACCAAGAAAATCTGGAGCTTTTCCAACAAGCCGTCGAAGACGTAACGCTCGACGGAGAACGCATCAGCGGCGTGGTCACCGCGATGGGCGTGGAGTTTAAAGCAAGCGCCGTCGTGTTGACCGCCGGCACGTTTTTGTCCGGCAAAATCCACATCGGTTTGGAAAACTACGAAGGCGGCCGCGCCGGCGATCCTGCCGCCAAATCCTTGGGCGGCCGTTTGCGCGAATTGAACCTGCCTCAAGGCCGTCTGAAAACCGGCACGCCGCCACGCATCGACGGACGCACGATTGACTTCTCCCAGCTTACCGAACAGCCCGGCGACACGCCTGTGCCCGTAATGTCCGTACGCGGCAGCGCCGATATGCACCCGCGCCAAGTGTCCTGCTGGATTACGCATACCAACACGCAAACCCACGAAATCATCCGCTCAGGCTTCGACCGCAGCCCCATGTTCACCGGCAAAATCGAAGGTGTCGGCCCGCGCTACTGCCCGTCTATCGAAGACAAAATCAACCGCTTCGCCGACAAAGACAGCCACCAGATTTTCCTCGAACCCGAAGGCCTGACCACGCACGAATACTATCCAAACGGTATCTCCACCAGCCTGCCGTTCGACATCCAAATTGCGCTCGTGCGCAGCATGAAAGGCCTCGAAAACGCCCATATCCTGCGCCCCGGCTACGCCATCGAATACGACTACTTCGACCCGCGCAACCTCAAAGCCAGCCTCGAAACCAAAACCATCCAAGGCCTCTTCTTCGCCGGACAAATCAACGGCACGACCGGCTACGAAGAAGCCGCAGCGCAAGGCCTGCTCGCAGGCGCGAACGCCGTACAATACGTCCGCGAACAAGACCCGCTCCTGCTGCGCCGCGAACAAGCCTATCTCGGCGTATTGGTGGACGACCTCATCACCAAAGGCGTGAACGAACCCTACCGCATGTTCACCAGCCGCGCCGAATACCGCCTGCAACTCAGGGAAGACAACGCCGACATGCGCCTGACCGAAGACGGCTACAAAATCGGCTTGGTGGGCGAAGAACAATGGCGCATGTTCAACGAAAAACGCGAAGCCATCGAACGCGAAATCCAACGTTTGAAAACAACGTGGTACACGCCGCAAAAACTCGCCGAAGACGAGCAAATCCGCGTATTCGGCCAAAAACTCAGCCGCGAAGCCAACCTGCACGACCTCCTGCGCCGCCCGAACCTCGACTACGCCGCACTGATGACCCTGCCCGACGCACAACCTGAAACCGCACTTGCCGACAGCGTGGTCGAACAAGTAGAAATTCAAGTCAAATACCAAGGCTATATCGACCGCCAAAACGAAGAAATCGACAGCCGCCGCGACATTGAAACCTTAAAGCTGCCCGACGACATCGATTACAGCAAAGTCAAAGGTCTATCGGCAGAAGTGCAGCAAAAGCTCAACCAGCACAAACCCGAAACCGTCGGCCAAGCCAGCCGAATTTCCGGCGTAACCCCTGCGGCGGTGGCGTTGCTGATGGTGCATTTGAAACGCGGGTTTAAAGATGCCAAGTAAGGGTTAATTTGAATAAAGGCCGTCTGAAAGTCTCAGACGGCCTTTTTGAATTTTAAAGAGCAAAAACATAAAAACTGATGACAGGGTAAAATACGTTGCACAAAACCTATGACAGACAAAGGGATAATATGGAAACTCAAATTTTAGAAAAAACGTTTGATACACATGACGAATTTAACCGTAAGCCGATAGCCGAAAACATCATCAAGTTGCTGACATCGCCCATCGACCTTTCTCCTATGGTTATCGACGGTGGTTGGGGAACGGGCAAAACCGAATTTTGCCAAAAACTGATTCGGCTTATGCAGCAGCAACATCCCGATTACCAGCCTGTCTATATCGATGCCTTCCGTTCAGACCACAGCGGAGAGCCTCTGCTGGCATTGCTTGCTGAAATCATCAAAACCTGTACACCTGAAGATACCGACGGACAGCCGTCTGAAAAACGCAAAAATATTACGAGGAAAGTTGCAAGAGCAGCAGGATTCGTGATGAAAACCGTTGCTAAAGCAGCGGTTGGTCATGTCCTAAAGCAAAATTTGGAAGATTTAGAGGAAGGAATGAGCCAAATTATAAATGATGGGCAAGAAGCAAAAAATGCGGCAGCAACTGTAGCTGGCGCTGCCACCGCACTTGCCAGTCATTCCATTGATGTGACTATTGATGCAACCGTCGAAGCCTTATTGAAAGAGCAAATCGAAGCGGAAAAAAATCTGGAAACGCTCAAAGCCTGCCTGAAAGAATTGGCAGCGGACAAACCGATTATCCTGTTTATCGATGAACTCGATCGTTGCCGTCCCGATTATGCGGTTGATATGCTGGAAGTTATCAAGCATGTCTTTGATATTGAAAACGTCAAAGTCGTGCTGGTTACGAATACCAAGCAACTGCGCGCGGCGATTAATCATCGGTACGGCGCAGAGGTGGATGCGCAAAAATACTTGGATAAGTTTTTAAAATATAGCTTTGCCTTGCCAGAGAAGGTTGTGGCTCAGGTTGAGGCAGGATGGGCGTTGGTTTCAGTTGAATATTTCAAACAGTTGATACGGAATAGTCATATGGCTGATAAACTACGAGGTTTAATTGAAGAACATAATGAAACAATATATTTTATTAGCGATATGATAGAACGGAACAATATATCGCTTAGGGAAACGGAACGATTAGTCCGGTTTTTAGAGATATATTACTCTTTGAATGGTGAATTCAGTAGCGAAACTGTACGGAAAGATGCAATTATACGTTTTACAGGTGTATTTATTTTTTGTTTTTTTCCAAAAATAGCTAATAATCTTGATAAAGATCTAATATATGCTAGAGACTTTGCCCAATTATTTAACATTAATTCTTTAGAGTATTTTAATGAATGGAATATTGATTCTGCATTTACAACGGCAAACATACTTGCGGCAATGTTAATTCTATATGCAGCGAAGATGGGAGAATTAGTAAGTTATAAAGAAGAAAGTAAATATTCTAATTATGAAAGATTTCCTGATGAAGAAATGTGGAGAGAATGCATACGTAAGAAATTCTTCAACATAGAAAATGATTGTGAGTTTAGCGATGAGGCTGATGTTGTATCTGCCTTAAAAGATACTATCCAGATTTTAAATCTTGAAAAAAACTAAAGATAAAAAGACGTCTGAAACCCCAAAAATCAGGTTTCAGACGGCCTCTAATCATTTTAATAAACCGATAATTGTCCTATCGACGCCGTCTGAATTTCAATACGCCAAGCTCGGAGACAAAGTCGTTTAGGGGGATGTCGTGGGGTTCGGTCGGCAAGGTGTCGGTCAGTTGGCAGCCGAAGCCTACGCCCAGGGTTTGGGTTTGCAGGCGGTATTTCATGGCGGAGAGGGTGGCGTCGTAATAGCCGCCGGCTTGTCCGAGGCGGTAGCCGCGTTTGTCGATGCCGACGATGGGGACCAGCAATAGGCTGAGTTGGTGGACGCGGATTTTTTTGCCGGTGAATTGGGGGACGTGCAATTTGGCGCGGCCGCGTTTGCGTTCTTGTTTGGCGCCGTCGGCAGGGTAGGGGGTGAACCACATCCGCCGCGTGTGAGGTTCGATATAGGGCAGGTAGAGTTTTGCGCCGCGTTTTTGTGCGGCACGGACAAAGCCGTCCAATCGCAATTCCTTGCCCATCGGCCAATACACGCCGATTTTCCGTCCTTTTTTGATGTAGGGCTTGAGCAGGCGGTTGATGGTTTCGGTGGCGGCGTTACGCTCGTCGGCGCTCATTTGGGCGCGTGCGCGGCGGAACTGTTTGCGTAGTGCCGATTTTTCGGGATTCCTCATTTTCAGACGGCCTTTCGGGATTGCGGTAGAATGTTGCGATTATAACGATTTTGTTAACATTCAAACAGGACGCACACGATGTGGCACATTGTCGCCATCGGCTATCTTTTTGTTGCCGTGATGTTTTCCGCCGCGCAGCCGAGTATTGCGCGCGCGTTGATTTATTTGGTTTTTTGGGCAGTGTTACCCACTGTGTTTACGGTCTTTGTCGTGACCATCCGCCGCCGCAACCGCCTGATGAAACGGCAGGAGCAGGCGGAGTTTGAAGCGGCCCGCCAAAAGGCGGTACAAGCGGGTGAAAAACAGGACGGGAAGGTATAAAATCCCTTTTCAGACGGCCTCTTATCCGCTATAATCCGTCAGTTTTCCATTTCGGAAACACGCTTTTATTTTTTTAAAACTTATGCCCACTTTCGCCGAAGGGTGCTTGACAATAGGCGCCGCCTATCAAGTTCTATGCGATTGAATGTGTGCTCTTTAACCCTTTCAAGGAAATAACATGTCTCAAATTACTATGCGTCAGATGATTGAAGCCGGTGTTCACTTCGGTCACCAAACCCGTTTCTGGAACCCGAAAATGGCCCAATACATTTTCGGTGCGCGCAACAAAATCCATATCGTAAACTTGGAAAAAACCCTGCCGATGTTCCAAGAGGCGCAAGAAGCCGTACGCCGTCTGGTTGCCAACAAAGGTACAGTATTGTTCGTAGGTACCAAACGCCAAGCCCGCGACATCATCCGCGAAGAAGCTACCCGTGCCGGTATGCCTTTCGTTGATCACCGTTGGTTGGGCGGTATGCTGACCAACTACAAAACCGTTAAGCAATCCATCAAACGCCTGGAAGAAAAAACTGCTGCCCTGGAAAACGCTGCTGAAGGCGGTTTCAACAAAAAAGAAATTCTGGAAATGCAACGCGACGTTGAAAAACTGGAACGTTCTTTGGGCGGTATCAAAAACATGAAAGGCCTGCCTGACGCGATTTTCGTTATCGATACCGGCTACCAAAAAGGTACTCTGGTTGAGGCTGAAAAACTGGGCATCCCTGTTATCGCCGTAGTCGATACCAACAACAGCCCTGACGGCGTGAAATACGTTATCCCTGGTAACGATGACTCCGCCAAAGCCATCCGCCTGTACTGCCGCGGCATCGCCGACGCAGTTTTGGAAGGTAAAAACCAAGCGCTGCAAGAAACTGTAGCCGCTGCCCAAGAAGCTGCTGCCGAGTAATTCGGTACACGGAAGAGGGGCGTTATGCCCCTTTTCTCAAATCCCGTTCTGAAATCCGTTTCAGACGGCCACTATTTCCAAACACGGCAATGGCCGTGTTCCCAAAAATCTAGGAGATTCAAAATGGCAGAAATTACTGCAAAAATGGTTGCCGACCTGCGCGCCGCTACCGGCCTGGGCATGATGGAATGCAAAAAAGCCTTGGTTGAAGCCGAAGGCAACTTCGACAAAGCCGAAGAAATCCTGCGTATTAAATCCGGTGCGAAAGCCGGTAAACTAGCCGGCCGTACTGCTGCCGAAGGCGTATTGGCTTACGCGATCAACGGCAATGTCGGCGCATTGGTTGAAGTAAACTGCGAAACCGACTTCGTTGCCAAAGACGCGGGCTTCGTAGAATTTGCCAACTTCGTTGCTAAAACTGCTGCCGAGAAAAAACCGGCTTCTGTTGAAGAACTGAGCGAACTGGTTGAAGCAGAACGTAAAGCCATCATCGCTAAATTGGGCGAAAACATGTCTGTTCGCCGCTTCCAAGTGATCGACACTGCCAACCAACTGGTTGCCTACATCCACGGTGCTTTGGCTACCGAAGGCGTATTGGTTGAGTACAAAGGCTCTGAAGACGTAGCACGCAAAATCGGTATGCACATCGTTGCCGCCAAACCTCAATGCGTATCTGAAGCCGAAGTAGATGCCGAAACCATCGAAAAAGAACGCCACATCTACACCGAGCAAGCCATTGCTTCCGGCAAACCTGCCGAAATCGCCGCTAAAATGGTTGAAGGCCGTATCCGCAAATTCTTGGCTGAAATCACTCTGAACGGCCAAGCATTCGTGATGAACCCTGACCAAACTGTTGCCCAATTCGCTAAAGAAAACGGCACTGAAGTAATCAGCTTCGTACGCTACAAAGTAGGCGACGGTATCGAGAAAGCCGTTGTTGACTACGCGGCCGAAGTTGCTGCCGCTGCTAAAGTGTAAGGCACTTATGAAAAAGAAAGCACCTAGATTCCAAACGAATCAGGGTGCTTTTTTTTGAGAAAACCGTTTACGGTACCTAATTTAAGACGGCCGAATATTCAGGCCGTCTGAAAACCAAAACAATAATAAACCGACACACTCTATCATTAATATTCCGACCGTTTGAAAATTCAGACGGCCCGAACTCCGACCGACGACATTCAAGAAAGCAAGGTATCCCATGACACAGCAAATCAAATACAAACGCGTATTACTGAAACTCTCCGGCGAATCCCTGATGGGCTCTGATCCATTCGGCATCAATCACGATACCATCGTTCAAACTGTCGGCGAAATTGCCGAAATCGTGAGAATGGGCGTGCAAGTCGGTATCGTTGTCGGCGGCGGTAACATTTTCCGCGGCGTATCTGCACAAGCAGGCAGCATGGACCGCGCCACTGCCGACTACATGGGCATGATGGCAACCGTGATGAACGCGTTGGCACTCAAAGACGCATTTGAAACCTTGGGCATTAAAGCGCGCGTACAATCCGCACTGTCTATGCAGCAAATCGCTGAAACTTACGCCCGTCCTAAAGCCATTCAATATTTGGAAGAAGGCAAAGTCGTGATTTTTGCCGCCGGTACCGGTAATCCGTTCTTCACAACCGACACTGCCGCCGCATTGCGCGGTGCGGAAATGAACTGCGACGTGATGCTCAAAGCTACTAACGTGGACGGCGTATACACCGCAGACCCGAAAAAAGATCCATCGGCAACACGCTATGAAACCATTACTTTTGACGAAGCCTTGTTGAAAAACCTCAAAGTGATGGATGCCACCGCCTTCGCCCTCTGCCGCGAACGCAAACTCAATATCGTGGTTTTCGGTATTGCTAAAGAAGGCTCGCTCAAACGCGTGGTAACCGGCGAAAACGAAGGTACGCTGGTTCACTGCTAATCATTGAAAGGCCGTCTGAAACAGCCGAACGGGATACATTCGGCTTTCAGACGGCCTTTTATTTTCAGTCGGTTGCGTGGGCATTGGCTCATGGTTTGAAAAGGTTGAGAACTTGCTTGACCATAATGCCCAACCGACAATTCGATAGTAAAAGGATACCCCATGAATATCACCGTCTTGGCTGTCGGCACGAAAATGCCGCGTTGGGTCGATGAAGCCGTCGGCGAGTACGCCAAACGCTTCGGGCGCGATGTCAATTATGCGCTGAAAGAAATCAAGCCGGAAAAACGCGGCGCGGGTGTGAATGCGGCTCAGGGCATGGTGGCTGAAGAAAAACGCCTGCTGGAAGCCATACCACAGGGTGCATTTTTGGTGGTATTGGACGAACGCGGCAAAGCGCCGACTTCGGTCGAATTGGCGCAACATTTGAAAAGTTGGCAGCAAAACGGCGAACACGTCTGCTTTATTATCGGCGGCGCAGACGGCATGACCGACCGTTTGAAACAACAGGCAAACATGATGATGCGCCTTTCCAGCCTGACCCTGCCGCATGGCATGGTGCGCGTTTTGCTGACCGAGCAGCTTTATCGTGCCGTTTCGATTTTGCACAACCATCCTTATCATCGGGAATAATCCGTTTTGATTGCTGGGATAAAAAGGTAATGCCGCCTTGTCGGTTTGAAAGAAAATAGGGCAGGTCGGTTTAACGTGGGGTTGAACCTGCTTTCAGACGGCCTGATTTTTCCGCATGAATCCTTTATAATCGTTTCTTTGATAAATCAACATCTTTCGGGAGAACCCAAATGTCCGATTTCCGTCAAGACTTCCTCAAATTCGCTTTGGCACAAAACGTGTTGAAATTCGGCGAATTTACGACCAAGGCCGGCCGTCAGTCGCCTTATTTTTTCAATGCCGGTTTGTTCAATGACGGCGCATCGACTTTGCAGCTGGCGAAGTTTTACGCCGAAGCCATTATTGCCAGCGGCGTGAAGTTCGATATGCTGTTCGGCCCAGCCTATAAAGGCATTATTTTGGCGGCGGCGACAGCGATGATGTTGGCGGAAAAAGGCGTAAACGTACCGTTTGCCTACAACCGCAAAGAAGCCAAAGACCACGGCGAAGGCGGTGTGTTGGTAGGCGCGCCTTTGAAAGGCCGCGTGCTGATTATCGATGATGTGATTTCCGCCGGTACATCCGTGCGCGAGTCGGTCAAACTGATTGAGGCCGAAGGCGCAACGCCTGCCGCAGTGGCCATTGCGCTCGACCGCATGGAAAAAGGCACGGGCGAATTGTCGGCGGTGCAGGAAGTCGAAAAACAATACGGCCTGCCGGTGGTTTCGATTGCCAACCTGAACGACTTGTTCACGCTCTTGCAAAACAATGCCGAATTTGGCGGCTTCTTCGAGCCGGTCAAAGCCTATCGCGAACGTTACGGCGCGGTTTAAACCATAACATCATGCTCAGGTCGTCTGAAAACTGTTTCAGACGGCCTGAAACATTGGCTAAAATATATTTTTGATTCAATACACTTACGGAAAATACTCATGCCTGCTTGTTCTTGTCCTCATTGTAAAACACCGCATTGGGTGAAAGATGCCCAGTTGAACGTGGCGCAGGGTTTCGTGGTCTGCACGCGTTGTTCGGGGATGTTTAAGGCCAAGGATTATCTGTCGGGCAACCTGCCGGCCGATCCGGCCCATCTGCCTGTGGCGGTAACGGATGTGCGCCTCGTGCATAACATCGGCGCGCAAATCCTCAAGCATTCCAAACTCTCGCGCAAAGAAATTTCCGATTTGCTCAACAGCGCGCTCAAGGAAGAGCCTAAGGTGGAAGAGCAGGTAGCGGTCAAAACGCGCAAGGACGGGTTCAACTGGACGTTGGCATCGTTGATTGCGCTGACGGTTTTGATTATGCAACTCTTTTATCTTGCCCTGCTATGAGTAATATCGCCCATTTTGTCGCCAGCTTTCGCGAAGCCGCGCCCTATATCCAATATTTGCGCGGCAAAACCATGGTGGTCGGCGTGACCGACAGCCTGTTGGAAGGCGAAACCCTGATCCGTTTGGCCGCAGATTTGAACCTGTTGGCCAGCTTGGGCTTGCGTTTGGTCTTGGTGCACGGTTCGCGGCATTTGCTCGACAAATTGGCTTCGGGTCGGAATTTTGTTCCGAAATACAGCGGCAGCCGACGGATTACCGATGAAGCGACCCTGATGGAAGTGAAGCAGGTGGCGGGGATTATCCGCAGCGATGTTGAAGCAGCTTTGTTCAGCAGCGTATCTGCACAGCAACGGAGCAAGCCGCCGGTTATCGCGTGCGGCAACTTTATTACCGCCCGTCCGTTAGGCGTTATCGACGGCGTGGACATGGGCTATACCGGTACCGTCCGCAAAATCGACGCGGAAGAAATCCGTTTGCGCTTGGATAGCGGCGCCGTGGTGCTGATCAGTCCTTTGGGGCATTCGTACAGCGGCAAAACCTTTAATCTGAGTATGTGCGAAACCGCGCAGGAAGTGGCCATGGCTTTGCAGGCGGAGAAGCTGGTTTTCTTGACCGAAGAAGCCGGTATCCGCCGTGCCGACGGCTCGTTGGCCAATACTTTGTCTGTCGGTGAAGTGCGGGAACTGATACACGACAATCCCGATGCGCCGGCCGATTTGTTGCATGCGGCGGTAGGCGCGTTGGAAAACGGCGTATCGCGGGTGCAGATTCTCAACGGCCGCGAAGACGGCAGCCTGTTGCGCGAGCTGTTTACCCGAGAGGGCAGCGGTACGTCTATTGCCCGAGGGCCGTTTGTTTCCATCCGTCAGGCACGCAGCGACGACATTCCGCACATCATTGCCTTAATCCGTCCGTTGGCGGAACAAGGCATCTTGTTACACCGCAGCCGCGAGTATTTGGAAAACCATATTTCCAGTTTTTCCGTATTGGAACACGATCAAAACATTTACGGCTGCGTGGCGCTGAAAATCTTTGCCGAGCCGGACTGCGGCGAATTGGCCTGTCTGGTGGTGTCGCCCGAAGCGCGTGACGGCGGCTACGGCGAATTGCTGTTGGAACATTTATTCCAAAAAGCGCGCGCCTTAAATATCAAAACGCTTTTCGCCTTATCCACGCACACGGGCGAATGGTTTGTCGAACGGGGCTTTCAGACGGCCTCGGCCGATGACCTGCCTGCCGAACGCCGGCAGGAATACAATGCCAACGGCCGCAATTCCAAAGTATTTGTTTATGACTTGCAGGCCGTCTGAAAACTTCAATCCTATTATCCGTTTTTAAACATCACTCAAATCTTATGTTGAAAATCATCTCTGCCAACGTCAACGGCATCCGCTCCGCCTATAAAAAAGGTTTTTACGAATATATCGCCGCATCGGGCGCGGACATTGTCTGCGTGCAGGAACTGAAAGCTCAAGAAGCCGATCTGTCAGACGATATGAAAAATCCGCACGGTATGCACGGCTACTGGCATTGCGCCGAAAAGCGCGGTTACAGCGGCGTGGCGGTGTACAGCAAACGCAAACCTGACAATGTGCAAATCGGCATGGGCATTGAAGAATTTGACAGGGAAGGCCGTTTTGTCCGTTGCGATTTCGGCAAGTTGTCGGTAATTTCGCTGTATCTGCCCAGCGGCAGCAGCGCGGAAGAGCGCCAACAAGTGAAATACCGCTTTTTGGACGCGTTTTATCCCATGCTCGAAGCCATGAAAAACGAAGGGCGCGACATCGTCGTCTGCGGCGACTGGAATATTGCCCACCAAAACATCGACTTGAAAAACTGGAAGGGCAATCAGAAAAATTCGGGCTTCTTGCCAGAAGAGCGCGAATGGATAGGCAAAGTCATCCACAAGCTCGGTTGGACGGATATGTGGCGCACACTTTATCCCGATGTGCCGGGCTATACCTGGTGGAGCAACCGCGGACAAGCGTATGCGAAAGATGTCGGGTGGCGCATCGATTATCAGATGGTTACGCCGGAGTTGGCCGCCAAAGCCGTTTCCGCACATGTTTATAAAGATGAAAAATTCTCGGATCACGCCCCTTTAGTTGTGGAGTATGACTATGTTGCCGAATAAGTTTTTTGGTAAGTACGACTGGAATATAAACAGTAAAACCGGCGTAGGTGCGGTTTGGGTTGTGGCGGCATTTGTGCTGCCCATGCTGGTGTGGGCAATATTCATGCTGGCGCGGATGTCCGGTTGGGTTGCGCCGACCAAGGCCAATCCGACATGGGCGTTGGTATGGCTGCTGTTTTCCCTACCTTGCCTGCTGATTGCGGCCAAATGCTTTGCTTGGAAGGGCTGGCGGCTGATTGCCAACATCGTACTTTGTCTGGCGACTTGTGCCATTCTCAGCGTGCCTGCCGCCTTGTTGATCGCATTTACACTCAACGACTTGCTCAAATAGGCCGTCTGAAAATGCAGAGCTTCGAACTCGAAGAAATGGCTTTGTTTCTGATACGCGATGCGGATGAAGCGGAAATGTGGATAGACCGCTGGGCGGTCAGCTATCCGATTGTTCAAACTGCCGAAGCCGATAGTCGGCAAACCGTTTCCGAATGGCAACACGCCATTCAGACGGCCTTTGACCATATCGTCAGCAGAAATATTGCCGTCGTGGCTCATGGTGTTGGTGTGTCCGCATTTTTGGCATGGCTGTATCAAGCCGACATCCTGACGCAAAAACGCCTGACCAATATTATTTTGGTCTCGCCGCGTCCCGAAGCTTTTCCCGAAGACGAAATCCATACGTTCCAACGCGTCCGTTGCCCTTGCCGTACGGCGTTGGTCATCGCTGAAACAAACGGTACGCCACGCGATTGGGCGCAAGAACAGGCCGACCGCTGGCAGGCGCGCCTGCTTCAATCGCCGCATTCCGGCCGGTTAAACGGCGCACTCGGCGGTTGGCAATGGGGCATGAAGCTGATGCAGGAAATGTTGTTGAGTAAGTAGTGTAGCAATATCTATTAATATTAATAAACGAAGGCCGTCTGAAACCGATATGTATTTCAGACGGCCTTTATAAAGGTTGAAATAAAACTAAACACATTTTTTCACTCAAATCGAACACACCTCCAACAAAATGCCATAAAATCCGCCCATTGATTTGAATGTAAAGAGATACCTATGAAACTGAAAACCTTAGCCTTGACTTCATTGACCCTGTTGGCATTGGCCGCTTGCGGCAAACAGGCGGAAACCAGCGTTCCGGCAGACAGCGCCCAAAGCAACACATCCGCTCCGGCAGCCCCTGCCGCATTGACTGAAGGTGTCAATTACACCGTCTTGTCCAACCCGATTCCGCAACAGCAGGCCGGCAAAATCGAAGTATTGGAATTCTTCGGCTACTTCTGCCCGCATTGTGCCCATTTGGAGCCGGTTTTGAGCGAACACATCAAAACGTTTAAAGACGATACCTATATGCGCCGGGAGCATGTTGTGTGGGGTGATGAAATGAAACCTTTGGCACGTTTGGCGGCCGCAGTGGAAATGGCCGGTGAATCAGATAAAGCCAACAGCCATATTTTCGATGCGATGGTTAACCAAAAAATCAACTTGGCCGATACCGATACCCTGAAAAAATGGTTGTCCGAGCAAACTGCGTTTGACGGCAAAAAAGTATTGGCTGCATTTGAAGCGCCCGAAAGCCAAGCACGTGCGGCTCAAATGGAAGAATTGACCAATAAATTCCAAATCAGCGGCACACCGACCGTGATCGTCGGCGGCAAATACCAAGTCGAATTTAAAGACTGGCAGTCCGGCATGACCACGATTGACCAGTTGGTGGACAAAGTACGCGAAGAGCAGAAAAAACCGCAATAAGTTGAAGGCTGAATGAGTAAAGGTTTTGCATCCCTTATCTCTTTTTCCTTTACTGTGCTGAAAGATCCAAATTATGTGTGATTACTGTTCTGACCTGCGATCTACTGTTCGTATCAGGGTTCCGAAAGAATTATCGCAAATGTTACTGCGAGCCTCTGATCGTTTAGCAGACGGCACGCTCATCGACATTACCCCAGCCTACGGCAAAGTTTATGGTCCCAGCCTTGATTTTGCTAAAACCATTGCCAATAGCGGTTACATTACCCATACTGATTCTCAGGGTAATCGTGACATATATGGTTGGAACGATTTCGTGGTACATTATTTTCAATGTACGCACTGCAATGCCGTTTTCAGGCTTGATGCCGAAACCTACCATGGTAGTGGTGGCCAATGGGAAATGTTGGAAGAGGCATCGGTACGCTATGAAAATCCTTAAAAGGAATAGATTTCATAGTTATATGTGAATAGTAATTCTTGCTAGAGTAAAAATAAAAACGCCGTCTGAAACTTTTCAGACGGCGTTTTCTGTCAAATTAGCTTACAAACCTGGGAACATGCCTTTCATTCCCTTCATGCCTTTGGCCAAACGCATCAGTTTGCCCAAACCGTTGCCGCTGAACATCTTCATCATTTGTTGCATTTGTTCAAACTGTTTGAGTAATTTGTTCACTTCCTGCACGGTCGTGCCCGCACCCACCGCAATACGGCGTTTGCGGCTGGCTTTGAGCAGGGCAGGGTTGGCACGTTCTTTTGGAGTCATCGAGTTGATGATGGCTTCTACTTTGCCCATCGCTTTTTCAGCCGTTCCTTCGGGGATTTGTTTCGAGATTTGACCCAGTTCGCCCGGCATTTTCGACATCAGGTTTTCCAAGCCGCCCATATTGCGCATTTGCTGAATTTGTTCTTTAAAGTCGTTGAGGTCAAAGCCTTTGCCTTTTTGCAGCTTTTTCGCCATTTTGGCGGCGGCTTCTTCATCAATACCTTTTTGAACATCTTCAATCAGGGTCAATACGTCGCCCATGCCGAGGATACGGCTGGCAAGACGGTCGGGGTGGAAAGGCTCGAGGCCGTTGATTTTTTCGCCGACACCGATAAATTTAATCGGTTTGCCGGTCACATGGCGTACGGACAATGCCGCACCGCCGCGCGAGTCGCCGTCCATCTTGGTCAATACGACACCGGTCAGTGGCAGGGCTTCATTAAATGCCTGAGCAGTGTTCACAGCATCCTGACCCAGCATGGCATCGATAACGAACAAAGTTTCAACCGGGTTGACCGCCGCATGAAGCGCTTTGATTTCGTTCATCATCTCTTCATCGATTGCCAGGCGGCCGGCGGTATCGACCATCAATACATCGTAAAAATGTTTTTTGGCGTAATCGACGGCAGCAGTTGCAATTTCAACTGGTTTTTGGTTGGTATCGGATGGGAAAAAGTCCACGCCGACCTGTTCGGCCAACAGACGCAGCTGTTCAATTGCGGCAGGGCGGTAAACGTCGGCAGATACCACCAAAACTTTTTTCTTCTGATCATTTTTCAGTAGGCGCGCGAGTTTGCCGACGGTTGTTGTCTTACCGGCACCCTGCAAACCGGCCATTAAAACGATGGCAGGCGGTGAAACCGACAAATCCAGCGTTTTGTTTTCCTTGCCCATCAGTTCGACTAAGGCTTGGTTGACCACGCCGATAAAGGCTTGGTCAGGTGTCAGGCTGCCGACGACTTCTTGACCGAGGGCCTGTTCTTTGACTGTGTTGACGAATTCTTTAACGACGGGCAATGCAACGTCGGCTTCCAGCAGGGCAAGACGAACCTCGCGCAAGGCTTCTTTAATATTGTCTTCGGTCAGCGTTGATTGGCCGCGAATATTTTTAAGTACCTTGCTGAAGCGGTTGGTCAGGTTGTCTAACATACTTATCCTTGATAATGAGAATAGCTGCCCAATACAGGGCATTCTTTGTTAAAATAAAATTGGGATTATTTTACACGATAGTCCGAAGTTATGCTTCAAGAACACAAACACGCACAGGCCGTCTGAAACCCTGCCGGCCGTACGTCAAGTGTTCATAGTATCTATTGAGAAAGATATTTATGCCGATTGTCTTAATCTGCCTGATGCTGGTGTATGCCGGATTGGGCGCATTTTCCTGGTTGCAACATAAAAAGCACAATAATAAATCTTACCCGCTGAAAACCGAGCTGCTGATTTTGAGCGGCGCATTATTGGTACATGGCGCAGCATTGATGTTCCCGGTATTGCAGGATAGGGTATTGATTACCGGTTTCGGCTATTCGCTCAGTCTGATAGTCTGGCTGATGCTGATGATGTACTGCTTGGGCAGCTTCTTTTATTGTCTGCGCGGTGTGCAACTCCTATTGTATCCCTGTGCCGCATTGACCTTATTGCTGGGTTTCCTTTTCCCGGGAGATTTCACAGGCCGTCAAATCGTAGACTTATTGCCGCTGTCGCACATTGCATCATCATTGCTCGCATACGGATTGTTTGGCATCGTTACCTTATTTGCCATCCTAATCCTTTTAATCAACCGTAATTTGCACAAACGCCGTTTTTCCGCATTGGTCAGCTTCTTGCCGCCTTTATTGAGTTTGGAGAAACTTATGTTCCAAGGTATTTGGGCAGGTTTCATTTTATTGACCTATTCCGTTATCAGCGGTACGTTTTTTGCAGAAGCTGTTTTCGGCAAACCCATGACCTTCACGCATAAAACCATCTTCAGTATTATGTCGTGGCTGATTTATGGCGCATTATTGTTGAAACACAGCATGACCGCATGGCGGGGTAAAAAAGCTGCCGTTTGGACTATTGTCGGATTTGTCAGTCTGATTTTTGCCTATATAGGCAGTAAATTTGTCTTAGAAATTATCCTGCACCGTATTGGATAAATAGAAACCATACAAAAAGGCCGTCTGAAATACTCTTTCAGACGGCCTTAGTATTGAACCGGGTTGGATTTGGGAAGCGAATAGGGAAGATTTGAGGTGTTTTTAGAAAAATAAAAAACCTGTTAAAACAGGGGAGTGATTAAATTTTTGAAAATAATTTTGCGAAAGGTGTTGACTGGTTTTGTTGGGAGGCGTATAGTTCGGTTTTTCGCTGCTGACGCGGTGAAGAAAACGAAGCAGACAGTATAACACAGTTGGTTGAAATTTTCGATAATTTTAGTTGACTTTTGAAAATTGTACTGTATAATTCGATTCGCTCTTTAAAAAACAGATTACCGATAAGTGTGAGTGCATTAGGCCTCACACTGTTTGAAAGACAGACAAGATGATGTTTTAGACATTGTCCTGTCGGTTTCTTTGAAGCAGACCAGAAGTTATAAGTTAGAGATTGAACATAAGAGTTTGATCCTGGCTCAGATTGAACGCTGGCGGCATGCTTTACACATGCAAGTCGGACGGCAGCACAGAGAAGCTTGCTTCTTGGGTGGCGAGTGGCGAACGGGTGAGTAACATATCGGAACGTACCGAGTAATGGGGGATAACTAATCGAAAGATTAGCTAATACCGCATATTCTCTGAGGAGGAAAGCAGGGGACCTTCGGGCCTTGCGTTATTCGAGCGGCCGATATCTGATTAGCTAGTTGGTGGGGTAAAGGCCTACCAAGGCGACGATCAGTAGCGGGTCTGAGAGGATGATCCGCCACACTGGGACTGAGACACGGCCCAGACTCCTACGGGAGGCAGCAGTGGGGAATTTTGGACAATGGGCGCAAGCCTGATCCAGCCATGCCGCGTGTCTGAAGAAGGCCTTCGGGTTGTAAAGGACTTTTGTCAGGGAAGAAAAGGCTGTTGCTAATACCGACAGCTGATGACGGTACCTGAAGAATAAGCACCGGCTAACTACGTGCCAGCAGCCGCGGTAATACGTAGGGTGCGAGCGTTAATCGGAATTACTGGGCGTAAAGCGAGCGCAGACGGTTACTTAAGCAGGATGTGAAATCCCCGGGCTCAACCTGGGAACTGCGTTCTGAACTGGGTGACTAGAGTGTGTCAGAGGGAGGTAGAATTCCACGTGTAGCAGTGAAATGCGTAGAGATGTGGAGGAATACCGATGGCGAAGGCAGCCTCCTGGGATAACACTGACGTTCATGCTCGAAAGCGTGGGTAGCAAACAGGATTAGATACCCTGGTAGTCCACGCCCTAAACGATGTCAATTAGCTGTTGGGCAACTTGATTGCTTAGTAGCGTAGCTAACGCGTGAAATTGACCGCCTGGGGAGTACGGTCGCAAGATTAAAACTCAAAGGAATTGACGGGGACCCGCACAAGCGGTGGATGATGTGGATTAATTCGATGCAACGCGAAGAACCTTACCTGGTCTTGACATGTACGGAATCCTCCAGAGACGGAGGAGTGCCTTCGGGAGCCGTAACACAGGTGCTGCATGGCTGTCGTCAGCTCGTGTCGTGAGATGTTGGGTTAAGTCCCGCAACGAGCGCAACCCTTGTCATTAGTTGCCATCATTAAGTTGGGCACTCTAATGAGACTGCCGGTGACAAGCCGGAGGAAGGTGGGGATGACGTCAAGTCCTCATGGCCCTTATGACCAGGGCTTCACACGTCATACAATGGTCGGTACAGAGGGTAGCCAAGCCGCGAGGCGGAGCCAATCTCACAAAACCGATCGTAGTCCGGATTGCACTCTGCAACTCGAGTGCATGAAGTCGGAATCGCTAGTAATCGCAGGTCAGCATACTGCGGTGAATACGTTCCCGGGTCTTGTACACACCGCCCGTCACACCATGGGAGTGGGGGATACCAGAAGTAGGTAGGGTAACCGCAAGGAGCCCGCTTACCACGGTATGCTTCATGACTGGGGTGAAGTCGTAACAAGGTAGCCGTAGGGGAACCTGCGGCTGGATCACCTCCTTTCTAGAGAAAGAAGAGGTCTGATGCATTCACACTTATCGGTAAACTGTAAAGATGCGGAAGAGGAAAGCTTGAGTGAAGACAAGATTCGCTTAAGAAGAGAATCCGGGTTTGTAGCTCAGCTGGTTAGAGCACACGCTTGATAAGCGTGGGGTCGGAGGTTCAAGTCCTCCCAGACCCACCAAGAACGGGGGCATAGCTCAGTTGGTAGAGCACCTGCTTTGCAAGCAGGGGGTCATCGGTTCGATCCCGTTTGCCTCCACCAAGCACTTTACAAATTAAAGGAAGCCTGCTATACTTAGCAGCTTATTTTGATTTGCGAAGTGAAATATCGACGCATCGATCTTTAACAAATTGGAAAGCCGAAATCAACAAACAAAGACAATGCGTTTGTTTTGATTTTTTATTCTTTGCAAAGGATAAAGAATCTCTCGCAAGAGAAAAGAAAACAAACACAGTATTTGGGTGATGATTGTATCGACTTAATCCTGAAACACAAAAGGCAGGATTAAGACACAACAAGCAGTAAGCTTTATCAAAGTAGGAATTTCAAGTTTGCTTCCCTAGTCAACGGGTAGGCAAACGAAGTCAGAGAGGTTCTTGAAATGATAGAGTCAAGTGAATAAGTGCATCAGGTGGATGCCTTGGCGATGATAGGCGACGAAGGACGTGTAAGCCTGCGAAAAGCGCGGGGGAGCTGGCAATAAAGCTATGATCCCGCGGTGTCCGAATGGGGAAACCCACCTCTTAGGAGGTATCCTTATCTGAATACATAGGATAAGCGAAGCGAACCCGGAGAACTGAACCATCTAAGTACCCGGAGGAAAAGAAATCAACCGAGATTCCGCAAGTAGTGGCGAGCGAACGCGGAGGAGCCTGTACGTGATAACTGTCGAGATAGAAGAACAAGCTGGGAAGCTTGACCATAGTGGGTGATAGTCCCGTATTCGAAATCTCAATGGTGGTACTAAGCGTACGAAAAGTAGGGCGGGACACGTGAAATCCTGTCTGAATATGGGGGGACCATCCTCCAAGGCTAAATACTCATCATCGACCGATAGTGAACCAGTACCGTGAGGGAAAGGCGAAAAGAACCCCGGGAGGGGAGTGAAATAGAACCTGAAACCTGATGCATACAAACAGTGGGAGCACCCTTGTGGTGTGACTGCGTACCTTTTGTATAATGGGTCAACGACTTACATTCAGTAGCGAGCTTAACCGAATAGGGGAGGCGTAGGGAAACCGAGTCTTAATAGGGCGAACAGTTGCTGGGTGTAGACCCGAAACCGAGTGATCTATCCATGGCCAGGTTGAAGGTGCCGTAACAGGTACTGGAGGACCGAACCCACGCATGTTGCAAAATGCGGGGATGAGCTGTGGATAGGGGTGAAAGGCTAAACAAACTCGGAGATAGCTGGTTCTCCCCGAAAACTATTTAGGTAGTGCCTCGAGCAAGACACTGATGGGGGTAAAGCACTGTTATGGCTAGGGGGTTATTGCAACTTACCAACCCATGGCAAACTAAGAATACCATCAAGTGGTTCCTCGGGAGACAGACAGCGGGTGCTAACGTCCGTTGTCAAGAGGGAAACAACCCAGACCGCCAGCTAAGGTCCCAAATGATAGATTAAGTGGTAAACGAAGTGGGAAGGCCCAGACAGCCAGGATGTTGGCTTAGAAGCAGCCATCATTTAAAGAAAGCGTAATAGCTCACTGGTCGAGTCGTCCTGCGCGGAAGATGTAACGGGGCTCAAATCTATAACCGAAGCTGCGGATGCCAGTTTACTGGCATGGTAGGGGAGCGTTCTGTAGGCCGATGAAGGTGCATTGTAAAGTGTGCTGGAGGTATCAGAAGTGCGAATGTTGACATGAGTAGCGATAAAGCGGGTGAAAAGCCCGCTCGCCGAAAGCCCAAGGTTTCCTACGCAACGTTCATCGGCGTAGGGTGAGTCGGCCCCTAAGGCGAGGCAGAAATGCGTAGTCGATGGGAAACAGGTTAATATTCCTGTACTTGATTCAAATGCGATGTGGGGACGGAGAAGGTTAGGTTAGCAAGCTGTTGGAATAGCTTGTTTAAGCCGGTAGGTGGAAGACTTAGGCAAATCCGGGTCTTCTTAACACCGAGAAGTGACGACGAGTGTCTACGGACATGAAGTAACCGATACCACGCTTCCAGGAAAAGCCACTAAGCTTCAGTTTGAATCGAACCGTACCGCAAACCGACACAGGTGGGCAGGATGAGAATTCTAAGGCGCTTGAGAGAACTCGGGAGAAGGAACTCGGCAAATTGATACCGTAACTTCGGGAGAAGGTATGCCCTCTAAGGTTAAGGACTTGCTCCGTAAGCCCCGGAGGGTCGCAGAGAATAGGTGGCTGCGACTGTTTATTAAAAACACAGCACTCTGCTAACACGAAAGTGGACGTATAGGGTGTGACGCCTGCCCGGTGCTGGAAGGTTAATTGAAGATGTGCAAGCATCGGATCGAAGCCCCAGTAAACGGCGGCCGTAACTATAACGGTCCTAAGGTAGCGAAATTCCTTGTCGGGTAAGTTCCGACCCGCACGAATGGCGTAACGATGGCCACACTGTCTCCTCCCGAGACTCAGCGAAGTTGAAGTGGTTGTGAAGATGCAATCTACCCGCTGCTAGACGGAAAGACCCCGTGAACCTTTACTGTAGCTTTGCATTGGACTTTGAAGTCACTTGTGTAGGATAGGTGGGAGGCTTTGAAGCAGAGACGCCAGTCTCTGTGGAGCCGTCCTTGAAATACCACCCTGGTGTCTTTGAGGTTCTAACCCAGACCCGTAATCCGGGTCGGGGACCGTGCATGGTAGGCAGTTTGACTGGGGCGGTCTCCTCCCAAAGAGTAACGGAGGAGTTCGAAGGTTACCTAGGTCCGGTCGGAAATCGGACTGATAGTGCAATGGCAAAAGGTAGCTTAACTGCGAGACCGACAAGTCGAGCAGGTGCGAAAGCAGGACATAGTGATCCGGTGGTTCTGTATGGAAGGGCCATCGCTCAACGGATAAAAGGTACTCCGGGGATAACAGGCTGATTCCGCCCAAGAGTTCATATCGACGGCGGAGTTTGGCACCTCGATGTCGGCTCATCACATCCTGGGGCTGTAGTCGGTCCCAAGGGTATGGCTGTTCGCCATTTAAAGTGGTACGTGAGCTGGGTTTAAAACGTCGTGAGACAGTTTGGTCCCTATCTGCAGTGGGCGTTGGAAGTTTGACGGGGGCTGCTCCTAGTACGAGAGGACCGGAGTGGACGAACCTCTGGTGTACCGGTTGTAACGCCAGTTGCATAGCCGGGTAGCTAAGTTCGGAAGAGATAAGCGCTGAAAGCATCTAAGCGCGAAACTCGCCTGAAGATGAGACTTCCCTTGTGGTTTAACTACACTAAAGAGTCGTTCGAGACCAGGACGTTGATAGGTGGGGTGTGGAAGCGCGGTAACGCGTGAAGCTAACCCATACTAATTGCTCGTGAGGCTTGACTCTATCATTTGAAGAACTTCAAATAATAAAAGCTTACTGACTGATTCAGTCATCACCATTTATACCGATTAAGGCTTTACCGATTTGTAACAGTTTAAGTTTGGCGGCCATAGCGAGTTGGTCCCACGCCTTCCCATCCCGAACAGGACCGTGAAACGACTCAGCGCCGATGATAGTGTGGTTCTTCCATGTGAAAGTAGGTCACCGCCAAACACCCATTCCGAAGCCCCCGACTGATGTCGGGGGCTTTTTACATGCCTGTCGTTTCTGTCGGTTTGGCGGCAGAATTGGGATAATGGGTGTTGGGGTCAAACATTGGGATAGTGATGTACCGGTGTTTATGGAGTATTTGTGCATCTTGGTATTGGAATCGGAAATATTTATCCTGTTGTTATTCTTGCACAAAAGTACCGAAAGTTACGGTTAACCGTTTGGAATGTTTGAAATCGAACGGTATTTGCGTTAATATGTCGTATGCATTTATATGGAATGGGGCCGTGTTCTACTGTCGATGTGGCAGTGTCGGCGGGGTGGGTAAAACCGTCCTGCAGACGGCCCGGTTGATTCAATCTGACACGTTATAGGAAAACCCTGATGAAGAAATTTTTATTTGGTGTATTTGCCGCCATGTGTACGGCGTTCTCTTTGGCTGCCGTGAACGTCAATACCGCCTCTTCTGCGGAACTGGAGGCATTACCGGGTATCGGCCCGGCTAAGGCGAAGGCGATTGTGGAATACCGTCAGAAGAACGGTGCGTTCAAATCGGTGGAGGAGCTGAAAAACGTGAAGGGCATCGGTGATGCGGTGCTGAACAAGTTGAAGGCGGAGGCGACGGTTTCTTCTGCCGCGCCTAAGGCCGCCCAGCCTGCCGTGAAAAAATAAGCCGGACTCTGCCTATATGCCGCCCTGCGGCCGAACCGTTTGCCGGTTGGGCCCGGGGCGGCTTTGTTTGGGGGCGGGGATGAAGCTTGAACCAGTGGGGGCTTCCGTTGGGTAAAGGGATAAACGGATAGGACGCCTATTGGATAGGGATATAAAAGATAAAGGGAAGAAAGATATGTACTTAAAGGCATTTGACGGAAAACGGAATGGGGCAACTGTGCAGAGGGGGTATTCTTTGGTACAGCTGTTGGTGGTGATGCTGCTGGTTTCGATCTTGGCGGCGGCGGCCTTTACGGCCTATCGGGAATCGGTCCGCTCGGCCAACCTGCGTGCGGCGCATGCCGCGCTGCTGGAAAATGCGCGCTTTATGGAGCAGTTCTATGCGAAAAAGGGCAGCTTTAAGCTGACGTCGACGAAGTGGCCGGAATTGCCGGTGAAGGAGGCGGGCGGTTTCTGTATCAGGATGAGCGGCCAGGCTAAGGGTATCCTGGAGGGTAAGTTTACCTTGAAGGCGGTGGCGCTGGACAGGGAGGCGGAGCCGAGGGTGCTGCGCTTGAACGAGTCGTTGACGGCGGTGGTGTGCGGGAAGATGAAAGGGAAGGGCAGTTGTACGGACGGCGAGGAGATATTTAGGGGTAATGATGCGGAGTGTAAGCCTTTTATGGGGTAGGAGAATTGAAGAGGAGAGATCTAACAGAATAAACCTCAAGTAGCAAAGAGAGGAGATGAAATATTTAGTCTTATCAGATTGGCACACTATCAATTTTCAGACGGCCCTTTGTTATAATCTTCTCTTTCCCTGAACATAAAACTGGTCGTCTTATGGAAGTCATCCAATACCCAAATTCCCCTTTCAAACTCCACCAACCCTTCCCCCCAGCCGGTGACCAGCCTACTGCCATTGCCGGCCTGCTCGAAGGGCTTTCAGACGGCCTGGCCTATCAAACTCTGCTCGGCGTAACCGGTTCGGGCAAAACCTATACCATGGCGAACGTCATCGCCCAAAGCGGCCGACCCGCTATCATTATGGCGCACAACAAGACCCTTGCTGCCCAGCTCTACGCCGAAATGCGTGAATTTTTCCCCGAAAACGCAGTGGAATATTTCGTCTCCTACTACGACTATTATCAGCCCGAAGCCTATGTGCCCAGCCGCGATTTGTTCATCGAAAAAGACAGCGCGATCAACGAACACATCGAACAAATGCGCCTTTCCGCCACCAAGAACTTGATGACGCGCGACGACGTGATTATCGTCGCCACCGTGTCCGCCATTTACGGTATCGGCGACCCGACCGAATATCAACAAATGGTGTTGTCCGTCAAAGAAGGCGACACCATCGAGCAGCGCGACATCATCGCTACGCTCGTTTCCATGCAGTACGAACGCGGAGATTTAGACTTCAAACGCGGCAGCTTTCGCGTGCGCGGCGACGTGATTGATGTGTACCCCGCCGAAAGCTCCGAAAATGCCCTACGCATCAGCCTGTTTGACGACGAAATTGACCGCCTCGATATGTTCGATCCGCTTTCAGGTAGCCTTATCCAACGTGTCGGCCGCTATACCGTCTTCCCGTCCAGCCACTACGTTACCCCGCGCGAAACCGTATTGCGCGCCTGCGAGTCCATCAAAGAAGAGCTGCGCGAACGCATCGAATTTTTCGCCCGCGAACAACGCCCCGTCGAACAACAACGCATCGAACAGCGCACACGATTCGACCTCGAAATGCTCTACGAAATGGGCTTCTGCAAAGGCATCGAAAACTACTCCCGCCACTTCTCCGGCAAAAAAGAAGGCGAACCGCCTCCCACGTTGATGGACTACCTGCCCGACAACGCCATCATGTTCATCGACGAAAGCCACGTTACCGTTACCCAAATCGGCGGCATGTACAAAGGCGACGCATCGCGCAAGCAAAACCTCGTCGATTACGGCTTCCGCCTGCCTTCCGCACGCGACAACCGACCGCTCAAATTCCACGAATTTGAAAAAGTCATGCCGCAAACCATCTTCGTTTCCGCCACCCCCGCCAAATACGAAGAAGAACACGCTGGACAAGTCGTCGAACAAGTCGTCCGCCCCACAGGGCTGGTCGACCCCCAAATCATCATCCGCCCCGTCGCCACCCAAGTCGATGACTTAATGAGCGAAATCAACGACCGCATCCAAAAAGGCGAACGCGTGCTCGTTACCACCCTCACCAAACGCATGGCGGAGCAACTCACCGACTATTACAGCGAACTCGGCATCAAAGTGCGCTACCTGCATAGCGACATCGACACCGTAGAGCGCGTTGAAATCATTAGAGATTTGCGGCTCGGCCTGTTTGACGTACTTGTCGGTATCAACCTCTTGCGCGAAGGCTTGGACATCCCTGAAGTCTCCCTCGTCGCCATCCTCGACGCCGACAAAGAAGGCTTCCTGCGCTCCCACCGCAGCCTGATTCAAACCATGGGCCGCGCCGCGCGCAACGTGAACGGCGTCGCTATCCTGTACGCCGACAAAATCACCGACTCCATAAAAGCCGCCATCGACGAAACCGAACGCCGACGCGAAAAACAGATTAAATTCAACGAAGAACACGGCATCGTGCCGCAGCAGATTAAAAAACAAGTCAAAGACATCATCGACGGCGTGTACCACGAAGAAGACAGCGGTAAAGGTCGTCTGAAAGGCAAAAACAAGGTTAAAGTCGGCGAAATCCACAACGAAGAAGACGCGATTAAAGAAATCGCCAAACTCGAAAAAGCCATGCAGCAGGCGGCTAGGGATTTGCAGTTTGAAGAGGCTGCTGTGTTGCGGGATAGGATTCGGGGGATTAAAGAGAATTTGTTGTTTGGGGCAGAGTGACGGATAAGTTTGATATTATTCTTGAAATTTATGTAAATAGTCCAATTTATATACAGATGATCTTCAATCTAAATAAATTAGAGGAGCTGTGATGGATAATGCTTTTTGTACTATAAATAACCAAACTTACAATGCGTATCAATTTTCTCAACTTGATATAGGGACTATCTCTCAATTAAGGAGATTCCTTGAATGTCCGACTTGCCATGCTCCCGCTTTTTTTAGAAAAGCGGCTAGAAATGGGCAGGCTGCCTGTTTTGGAGCTCGCCCTCATAATGATGGGTGTATTGAAAGTGCTCCATTAAGTAGATTGATCAATGGAGAAAATGATGATGAAGATGTTTTGCATAATGATGGGCAGCGGATTGTATTAGACCTTAACTATGGTGCAGCAGAAGCAGTAAATCATATTAATGATGATATGAATGAAAATGGAGCAGGGAGAGGAGTACGATTTAGAGGAAATGGTAATCGTCCTAATGCAGTAGCCCATCGCCGTTTAAGTACTATGTTAAGAAGCCTAGTTATTAATCCAGTGTTTCGAGTTTCAGAACAAGAGATTGAAATTGAAGATGAAATTCGAACTATATCTAATTTTTTTGTCTCATTCCATGAGATTAACCAAACTCATATAGGCCGGTTTTGTGGATACTGGGGGCAAATTGCTGATGTTAAAGAGGGAAATTATGAGGCTATTTGGCTTAATTCTGGTACGCGAGATGATGTTAGTCTATGCTTGCCGTCACAAATGCAACGAATTTTCTTCGAACGATTTGATATCAATGATGTGGAAGATTTAGTGGGATCTTATATTTTATGTTTGGGAAATTTAAAAATATCGCAAAATAATAAAAAATATATTGTGATTGATGAATTAGCATTTGTAACTTGTTATTAAAAAGCAGCAAGCCGTAGTCCGCTTCTCTACCAACCGCGTGCCACCCTACCTGCGAACGGCACAAACTTTAAAACCGAGGTGTAGGGTGTGTGCGGTACGCACGCACGCGTTTTTTGCCGTTCAAACCATTGGTTCAAACTTTCAGACGACCTCAAACGTCGTCTGAAAAACTCTTAGAGCAAAGGTCGTCTGAAAACCGTGAATCCGTTTTCAAACGACCTTTGTTTCATTTCAGGCAACGAATATAATAACGCATAGGCTGATTCCCACCAGTTGATTCAAAGCCCAACGATAATCCATTTAAAAAAAGAATCCGACCATCATGACCTATCCGCAAGCCTTGCAACAACTTCAATATTGGCTCGCAAACAGCCAAGCATCTCACGCCAACCATCTGAATTTTAATGTACATCCCCTTTCAACTGATGAATTGCAGGCGATACGCGGATATACGCAGAACAAGCTGCCTGAAAGCTATTATTTATTTTTACAGCAATGTGGCACGGGGGATTTTTTCTATTCGTGGTACATCAGCATGATCGATCAAACCGTATCGCAAACGCCCAAAATAGAAATCTACAATCTCGTCCAACTGCAAGAACAAAATCTCTATTACCAACAACTATTGCGCGAAGAACTTGACGACCTGCCGCCTGACGAACACCCCGACATAGGCGAAATCTTTATTATCGGAGCGCATCACAGCATGGGAGATTGGTTCGGCTTCGACCTTTCCCGTACCGAACCTAACTTCGATATTTTTATCCACGATGCTGCCAATCCCGCCACCTATGCCGAAGAGGCCCAATGGCGACAGTTTGAAGATTGGATCATCCGTTGCGTGGAAAGTGAGGGAGAAGATACGCTTTAAATGGTGGCATAAGTAAAACACAGTGAGGTAAAGTGGGTACTCATTAGCCATGTATTTCTGCTAACCATGCTTGAGTGGCTACGCCAAACAATAAGGCCGTCTGAAAACCATTTAAAGTTTTCAGACGGCCTTATTGTTTATATTGCTTCAAAATCTAGCAGTCAAACTCGGCGATTACCGGTGCGTGGTCGCTGGGGCGTTCTTGGGCGCGGGTTTCTAGGTCGACGGTGACGTCGGTAAGGTTGGCGGCAAGTTCGGGGCTGGTGAGGATGTGGTCGATACGCAGGCCGAGTTTGCGTTGGAACATGGCGCCGCGGTAGTCGAACCAGGTGTAGAACGCGCCTTCGGGGTGGACTTTGCGCAGGCTGTCGGTCAGGCCGAGGTCGAGCAGGTTTTTAAACCATTGTCTTTCGATGGAGGAACAATGGATTTTTTCGTGCCATTTTTCGGGGTCGTAGCAGTCGGCATCGGCCGGGGCGATGTTGAAGTCGCCGAGCAGGACGAGTTTGGGGTGGGCGGCCATTTCGGCGCGGACGAACTCGGTCAGTGCGGCAAACCATTGTTCTTTGTATTGGAATTTGGGGCTGTCCAGTGCTTCGCCGTTGACGCAATAGACGTTGATGACACGCACGCCGTTGATGGTGGCGGCAATGACGCGGCGTTGCGGGTCGTCGGGGAGGGCGGGCAGGCCGCAATGTACGTCTTGCGGTTCGTGGCGGCTGATGATGGCGACGCCGTTGTAGGTTTTTTGGCCGCTCCAGACGCAGTGCCAGCCCATCATTTGCAGGGCGGCGGCCGGGAATTTGTCTTGGTCGAGTTTGAGTTCTTGTAAGGCGAGGATGTCGGCTTGGTGGTCGGCCAGCCAGTTTTGTACTTGGGGCAGGCGGACGTTGAGGGAATTGACGTTCCAAGTGGCGATTTTCATGATGTTTCCGTGTGTGCTGTTGGGTGGGAGGGCGGTGGATTGCGCCTGTGGGCATGGGCGGTATTGTATAGCGGATTGGTTTATTTTTCGATATGGGCTGAAAGGGGCAGGCCGTCTGAAAGCTGATGTTTCAGACGGCCTTGTTGTTGTGATGTGGAATAATTTGTTTATTCGGCTGGGTCTTTGAGTGTACGCAGGGTATTGAGGATGGTGGCGGCTTCTTCGGAGATGAGGTGATATTCGATGATGCGGTGGTAGCGCGTGAAATCGATGATGCCTTCGGTGCGCAGGCGTGCGAGGTGGTTGGCGATGCCGGTCGGGGAAGAGCCGAGTGCTTGTGCCAGTTCGGTAATGCTGCGGTCGTCGTCGAGCAGCAGGAAAAGGATGGCCATGCGTTCGGGGTTGGCAATCAGTTTGAGAATGGTAGAGAGACGTTTGATTTCCATGTTTTTGTTCCTTTTATTATATGAACGCTTGATATTGGTTAAATTGGGATGATTGTAGTTCTTATTACGATTATTCTTATAATTCAAAATCTTAAGTTGGAAGTGTACACGGTTCTGTAAATTTTGAGGGTATTGTGTTGCAATTTTTTTGTTAATTTTTGATATTTTGTTTCGGTTGCGAAACTGGATTGAAAAGAGACGAAAAGGCCGTCTGAAATGTTCCGTTGCAGATGATTTTGCTGACGGATGTTTCAGACGGCCTTTGATTTGGCTTTAAGTTGTTTTTTCTTTTGCGGTTATTTGGTTTGGATGGATTAATTGGTTTTAAACGAATAATGGGTTTTTATGCCAAAAGCTATGCGTCAAGGGCTTCGGCCGCTTGGGCGTGTTGTCGAAATGCGACTACTTTTTCTTCCAGCCTGCGGTCATGGCGAAGGTGATGGGATCGTAGTATTTCGGCAGCTTGGACGGAATGCCCACATCGTTACGGTACACGACGCGGTAGCGGTCGGCGAACCAGTTTGGAACGATGGTGTATTGGTGGCGGATCAGTCGGTCGAGCGCGCGCGAGGTGGTTTGCAGCTCTTGGCGGTTGGTGAAGCTGTTGAAATGGGTCAGCAGTTTTTCAACCGCGGGATGACAGACGCCGGACAGGTTGCGGCTGCCTTCGGTTTTGGCGGCGGCGCAGCTGAAGTAGTCGTATTGCTCGTTGCCGGGGCTTTCGCTGTTGCCGTAGTAGCCGGTGGTTACGTCAAAATCGAAGTCGTTCATGCGTTTTTGGTACACGGCGGAATCGGCGGTGCGCACGTTCATGGTAATGCCGATTTTGGCGAGGTCGCGCTGCCATTTGGCGGTAATGCGTTCGTAGTTTTTGCTTGGGGCGAGGAATTCAAAGGTCAGCGGTTTGCCTTGTTTGTCGACTGCTTTGCCGTTTTTGTATTGATAGCCGCCTTTTTCAAGCAGGGCGCGTGCTTTGAGCAGGTTCGGGCGCACGCCCAGTTTGGGGTCGGTAACCGGCGGCATAGGAACGTCTTGATCCAATACGCCGTCGGGCAGCTTGGTGCCCAATGATTTGAGCAATGCGGTTTCTGCACGGTCGGGTTTGCCGGTTGCGGCCATGGTGCTGTTGGTGAAGAAGCTGTCGGTGCGGCGGTATGCGCCGTAGAAGATGCGGCTGTTGACGCTTTCGTAGTCGAAACTTTCAATCAAGGCGCGGCGGACGTAAATATTGTCCAAGGGCTTGTGGCGCATATTGATGACGAAGCCTTGCATGCCGGCGGTGCTGTTTTGCAGCCATTCGTGTTTGGACAGGTTGCGTTTTTTGAGGACTTCGTCGGAGTAGGCGCGCGCCCAGTTGCGGGCGACGTTTTCTTGTACGAAGTCATATTGGCCGCCTTTTAACCCTTCGATGCGGACGACTTCGTCTTTGACGTATTTGATGCGGATGTGGTCGTAGTTGTAGCGGCCTTTGCGTACGGGCAGGTTTTGCGCCCAGTAGTTTTTGTCGCGGACAAACTCGCTGATGCGGCCATTTTCGGCTTTGGCAAAACGGTAGGGACCGGAGCCGATGGGCAGGCTGTTGGGCGCGGCGGCCAGGCCTTTGGGATAGCTTTTATGCGAGAAGACGGGCAGGCTGCCGAGAATCATGTGCAATTCTGAGTTGCGTTGCTTGAAGCGGAACACGACGGTGCGGTCGTTGGGCGTTTCTACTTTGGCCACGTCGCTCCAGTAGAAGTGGTACATGGGGGCGGCGGCTTTGTCTTTGGTCAGGATATTAAATGAAGCGGCAACGTCTTTGGCCAAAACAGGGTCGCCGTTGTGGAATTTGGCTTTGGGGTTGATTTTGAAGGTAACGGAAAGGCCGTCAGGCGCCAGGGCGATGTCTTCGGCAATCAGGCCGTAAACGGCGTAAGGTTCGTCCATGCTTTGCTCGGTCAGGGTGTCGAGTGTCAGCATGCTGATGCCGTATTCGTGGTTGCCTTTGAGGGTAAAGGGGTTGAGCGTGTCAAAAGCACCGAGGAAAGGCGTGGTAAATGTGCCGCCTTTGGGGGCGTTGGGGTTGACGTATTCGAAAGCGGTGAAGTTGGCCGGATATTTGGGCGGTTGGCCGAGGCCTACGCCGTGGGCGGCAAAGGCGGCAGATGGAATCAAACCGAGCAGAGAGAGTAGGGCTGGTGTTTTCATCTATTTTTCCTTGTAGGTTGAATATTGTATTCAGTAGTGTGCCGATTATAGCAAAGGCCGTCTGAAACTTGATATTTTTGCTTTCAGACGGCATCAGGTTTAAGAGGATTGTTTTTTTGTATGGGCGCCGAACTCGGCAAGCGTCATGTTCAAGGTTTCCAAGCAGGGCTGCATGATGTGGTCAACCGTTTGATTGACCTTGTCTTTGTTGAGCGTTTGCGGGCGGTAGACAAAGAGTTTGAACAGCTCCGCCAAGTCGATGGACTCCGCCCCAGTTTTCAAGACCCAGCCTTGGCGGCCGGAATAGACATAACCGTGTCGCGCCAGTTTTTCCAAAAGCTCGCCCAATTCGTCAAAGCCCATATTGATATGCCGTCTGAACTCCTGCACCGGCAACGCCTTGCCGTTTTGTTGGGCAGAATCGAGCAGCAGCAGGATTTTCAATACATCGTCAAAGCGGCCACGCGCATCCAGACTGCGGCGGAACGCTTCGCCGCGCCAGTAGGACAGGGACGAGGTTAAAACCGCGCCGCCCAATACCAGCGTCCATAACAGGTTGAGCCACAACAGGAAAAACGGTACTGCGGCAAATGCGCCGTAAATCGATTTGTAGCCGTCAAAGTTGCCCATGTACCAAGCGAACAAAAAGCGTGCCGTTTCCAAGCAAAACGCCGTTACGGCCGCGCCGACCAAAGCATGGCTGGCCGGTACGAAACGGTTGGGCACAAAGCGGTACAAGCCCCACAGCAGCACCGTAATAAATGAAACCGCAGTGATAACCCTCAGCCATTCCGAGCCGCCCACCAATTGCACCTGGCCGATTACGACCGACAGCCCCACGCCCAAAGACAAAGGCCCAAACGTCAGCAACGCCCAATACACCAAAAACTGCATCATCCAAGGCCGTTGCGAATTGACGCGCCAAATCCGGTTGAACGCATTGTCTATCGTCCGAATCAGCATCAGCGAGGTTACGACCAACATCACACTGCCGATGGCCGTCAGCTTGGTGGCCTTATCGCGGAACGCATTGATGTAGTCAAACACCATATCCGCGCCCTGCGGCACAATGGTGCGGTTGATAAAAGAGACAAATTCCCCCGACCATTGGTCGAAAACGGGGAAGGCCGAAGCGATGACGACCATCACCGTCAACACGGGCACCAAAGCCAAAAGCGTCGTAAACGTCATGCTTGCCGCCACCTGCGGCACACGCTCGTCATCAAAACGGCGCACGACAAACCAAGCAAACGCCACGCCCTTACTTTTCAAAAAATCTTGCCACCATTGCGAAAACGGCATAACCTTTTCCCACTTTTGAATAGAAATTTTTCTTTTCAGACGGCCCGAGTATTCAAAAGGCCGTCTGAAACCTGACAGCATTGTAACGGAAACTCCAAATGAACCCAAATCCCCTGAAAATCCTCGTCCTCTTTTATTCCCAAAACGGCAGCACGCGCAACCTTGCCCGCCAAATCGCGCGCGGTATCGAAAGCGTGGACGGTTGCGAAGCCGTGTTGCGTACC
This sequence comes from Neisseria mucosa, assembly GCF_013267835.1. Classification (NCBI taxonomy): domain Bacteria; kingdom Pseudomonadati; phylum Pseudomonadota; class Betaproteobacteria; order Neisseriales; family Neisseriaceae; genus Neisseria; species Neisseria mucosa. Next base: position 1,597,253 of record NZ_CP053939.1, on the reverse strand, counting down.
GTTCCCAAAGTTTCCACCGTTTGCGAAGCCGTTGAAAAAGCCGTTCCCGACGAAGGCGCGCCCTACGCGACTGCCGAAGATCTCAAAAATTGCGCCGGCCTCGCGCTCGGCAGCCCGACACGTTTCGGCAATATGGCCGCCGCGATGAAATACTTTATCGACGGCACCATTCCCCTTTGGCTCGGTGCAGAACTCGTCGGCAAACCTGCCACCGTATTCACCAGCACATCTTCTCTGCACGGCGGCCAAGAAAGCACCCTGCTGACCATGATGCTGCCCCTGTTACACCACGGCATGGTCATCAGCGGCATTCCCTATACCGAGTCAGCGCTCAGCAATACCCAAAGCGGCGGCACGCCTTACGGCGCAAGCCATGTTTCCGGCCACGACAGCAAGCCGGCATTGACCGCCGAAGAAAACGACATTGCCTTTGCACAAGGTAAACGTTTGGCAGAATTGGCACGAAAATTGGCAGACTGATTTTTTGTGATAAAAAGATTGAGGCCGTCTGAAAACCTGATGATTCAGTTTTCAGACGGCCTTTTTAGTTATTTATAACTAGCAAACAAATAAATATTTCTAATTAAACAAACTACTTAGAAAATAGGGATTGGAACATAGTTTCATCGGACTACATCTTTTTGATAGAATCTGCCACTAAATTAAAACATCAGCTAACTGGAGAAGCTATGTCACTACCCGTATTTCCCTATGGCAAATTAAGCTTTGCCGTCAGTCTGGCTTTGTGTTCGGCGTATTCTTTCGCAACTGAAGTAGAAAATACCCAGCTGCAAGAACATGTCGATTTGCCGACAGTTACCGTCCAAGGTGTCGGAAAACAGACTACTTCCAACTACACCATTCCCGCATCTTCCGCCGCGACAGGCATCCGCCTGACCCAGCGTGAAACGCCACAGTCCCTGTCTGTCGTAACGGCAAAACAAATCGAAGACCAAGGCTTGGACAGCCTGCAGGACGTATTGAAACAAACACCGGGCGTGTTCCACAGCAAAATGGGCAACAACGTCTCCGGCCATAGCCAATTTATTTCGCGCAGTCAGGCGATTGACAGCATTTCCGTGGATGGCGCGCCCAAATTCCTTTACGACGGTAAAGCCATCCGCCGCGGCACCAATAATCTGGACAGCACGTTGTACGAACAAGTCGTCGTCGTGCGCGGCGCAAGCGGTTTGTCCAACGGCGGTATGGGCGAGCCGGGCGGTACGGTTGCGTTGGAACGCAAAAAACCGACTGCCAAACCTGCCATCAGCGTAGAAGCCGGTGTCGGTTTGTGGAACCACTACCGCTTCGTCCTTGATGCCAATCATCCTCTGAATGCAGACAATACCTTGCGCGGCCGCGCTATTTTGGTCAGCGACCATGGAGGCGATTACCTGCCGAACACATCGCGCCATAATCACACTTTCTACGGTACGTTGTCTTACGATATCACGCCGCAAACCCAATGGCGCCTCGGTACGGAGCTGCATCGTTTCCGCAATACCGGCAGCTCGCGTTTCAGCTATCTGACAGCAGCAGGTAATCGCAAAGACGGATTCAAACCGTTTGAATCTTCGCCACGCAGCAATTCTTCCGCACGCTGGGCATACGGCAAAGACAACAGTGCCGAAGTATTCACTTCCCTTAGCCATGAGTTTGACAACGGCTGGAAACTGACTGGTGATTACAGCCATGTTTCGGGTAAAAACGACATCGTTTCAGGCATTGCCGGTACATTTGAAATCAATCCCGATTACTCTGCACTTTTCACTTCAGACCGCGACCGCAGCAAATACCGCGATCAGAATTTTGCGCTGGCCTTGGACGGCAATTATCCAGCGCTGGGCCGCTCGCACGAGTTCAATGTCGGCATCAGCTATCAGGACAACAAAGAAAACCTGTCTTTCTATGAAGAAGGCGAGTCGATGATTCCCGATTTGCGTAAATTTGACGGCAACATCGCCAAACCCGATATGCCGTATCTGCGCGATGGTTTTTCACGCATGAAAAACCTGTCGGTTTACGGCTCGACCCGTTTCAAACTGACCGACAAACTCGCCTTTATCGGCGGCAGCCGTTTTGTGGATTGGCGTTACCGTTACAGCACCAGCCGTAACAAATTCGCACACAGCAGCCACAAACAAAACGTTTTCATTCCTTATTTGGGCGTAACCTACGACATCGGCGACAATCTGACCGCCTATGCATCCTACACCACCATTTTCCGTCCGCAAGTGCGTTACCTGACTAAGGACGGCGCGGCGCTCAAACCGCAGCGCGGCAAAACCTACGAGACCGGTTTGAAAGCGTCATGGTTTGACGGCCGTCTGAATGCTTCCGCCTCCGTCTTTATGAACAAACGCGACCATTTGGGCGTTGTCGCAGGTAAATTCGCAAATGGCGAGGAATACTACCGTGCAGCCGACAACACCACGACAAAAGGTGTGGAACTCTCTGTCGGTGGCCGCCTGAGCGATAAATGGCTGTTGAATGCGTCTTATGCACGTTCCAAAATCAAAGACAGCGAAGGGGTTCAACTGCATCCGTCTTACCCGGTTCATTTGTTTAAACTCTTTACCGCGTATGACGTGACCGACCGTTTGAACTTGGGTGCCAACGTCAACTGGCAAAGCCGCAGCCACACACTGGACGAATACCCTGCAGACATCAATCCGGCTGCCGCGGCCGCGTTGACCCAACGCCCATACGCCACGCTGGACTTGACCGCGCATTACAAAATCGGCAAATCCACCCGCATCGGTTTGGACTTTGAAAACGTGTTCAACAAACGCTACCGCACCATGCCGGATATTCACGTCTACGGCACGCCGCGTAGTGTGACTGCGACGGTTAAACACACGTTTTAATTGAAAAGAAAAGTAGTAGAGGCCGTCTGAAAACCTGAATGATCGGGTTTTCAGACGGCCTGAATATTCTCTAACATACTGTTTTGATGTTAAACCTGACTAAAATTTGCTCGGTATCTCGAGTGAAGAAATCAAAATGACAGACACAAAAAAGACCGGAACATATCCGGTCTTTTTAATGTTTTCGCACTTACGCTTGGTAACCTTTCGCTTCGGCAAGCAGGGCCAGCAATTCTTCGGTCGTATCCCAACCGATGCAGGCATCCGTAATACTTTGACCGTAAACTTCAGGCTTGTCTTGGCGGCCTTCAACCAAGTGGCTTTCCACCATCACGCCCATGATGTTTTCTTCACCGGCTTTCAACTGTGCCGCAACATCGCGCGCCACATCCATTTGTTTGCGGAAGTCTTTACGGCTGTTGGCATGGCTGCAGTCCACCATCAGTTTGCTGCTCACGCCGGCTTTTTGAAGCTGCGCAACCGCGTCTTTAACGTGTTCCGCGCTGTAATTAGGCTCTTTACCGCCACGCAAAATCGCATGGCAGTCAGGGTTGCCGCTGGTGTGGACAATCGCGGAATGACCGGCTTTGGTTACAGACAGGAAGTGGTGCGGATGATTGGCGGCGCCGATGGCGTCGATGGCGATTTTCAGGTTGCCGTCCGTACCGTTTTTAAAACCGACAGGGCAGGAGAGGCCGCTGGCCAATTCGCGGTGTACCTGGCTTTCAGTCGTGCGCGCACCAATCGCGCCCCAAGAAATCAGGTCTGCGTAGTATTGCGGCGTAATCATGTCCAAGAATTCAGTCGAAGCAGGCATACCCATTTCGTTCAAAGTCAGCAACAATTGACGCGCTTGGCGCAGGCCGTAGTTGATGTCAAACGTACCGTCCAAGTGCGGATCGTTAATCAGGCCTTTCCAGCCAACGGTTGTACGCGGTTTCTCAAAATACACGCGCATCACAATCAGCAGCTCTTTCTCATATTTTTTGCGCAAGGGCAGCAATTTTTGCGCATATTCTACCGCCGCCTTGGTATCGTGAATCGAACATGGGCCGATGATGACCAGCAAACGGTTGTCGCGGCCGTGAACCAAATCCGAAATTTCATGACGTGTTTTATAAACCAAATTGGCAACCTGAGGCGTAACAGGCAGCTCATACAAATGCGCGATTGGAGGTAATAACTCTTTGACTTCTTTAATTTTAATATCGTCAGTAGGGTGGTGTTGGGACATGATGGACTCTCTTGTTTATTTTTGATACAGGTTACAGGTTTTAGCAGAATTAAACAAGGCTTGATTTTTTGTTTTAGCAATTTTATTCTAAAATTTCTTTATTTTAATTATTTTATGAAATTTAAAATCAGTTTATTTGTTCAAATTGATATTTAATGCTGTTATAAAATTTCGTTTATACAATGGAAAAATTAAGGGTTTATCGAAAATATGGGCCGTCTGAAAAAGTTCAGACGGCCTTGTGAGTTTAAAACAGTCAAAATAGAGATTGCATCACAGTGTGGGCAATATGGCTTTGGTTTCTACTTGTCAGAACGTTTTGCTCAATTCGACAAACATTTTGGTTTTGCCGTATTCGTAGAATTTGTCGTTGCTCCATGTTTTGTTGTGGGCAATGGTCAGGCGCGGGGTGATGCCTTTGAAATGGAGGGCGCGGTGCCATACGCTCAGGGAGGCGGAGGCTTCTTTGTCGCGGCGGTTTTGTTCGTTGCTGAAGAAGCCGGGGGCTTGGTAACGGCGTTGGGCGGCGCTGAGGCGTAGGACGGTGGAGAGGCCTTTGGGCCATTCTTGTCCCCATGTGCCGCGCAGGGCGTAGCGGTTGAAGCTGTCGCTTTTGTCGTCGCGGTTGCGTTCGCGGTAGAGGTCGATACCGGCTACCCAGTATTGGCGCGCGTTGCGGTAGTAAATGATGGAATTGCTGAGCAGTTGGCTGGTGTTGTCGGAATGTTCGCGGCGGCTGTTTTTCAGACGGCCTGCTTCAAATGCGCTGAGGGTTTGCAGCTTGGGTTGCCACCAATGGTTGTAGTGAAGGCGTGCGCCGTTGGTGTAGGTGTAGGGGTCGTTGCCGTAGAAGCGGCGTTCGTGGAACGGAGTAATGCCGATATCGCTGCGCTGGTCGGCGTAGCCGATGCCTGCCGAGAAGCGTGTGGTGAGGTCGTTGTAGTTGGTGTGTTTGGGATAGATTTTGCCGTAATGGTCTGCACCTGCCGTGGCATAGAAGCCGCGGGGCAGCGACCATTTTTTTTCTGCACCGATTTGGTAATGGACGGCGGTGGCATCGATGGGTTCGGGGAATGTCCAGCCTCGGAAACAGTCGTCGTCAGGATAGACAAGGCGCACGGCGCGGCATTGTTCGTCGTTCAGGTGGTTGCCCAGACGGCGTTGGCCGGGAGCTTGGTTGATGTTTTGTTCGCGCGTGATGTTCAGGCCGGCGTTGAATTGCCATGAGTCGCGTTCGCGCAGGGCTTTGCGGTAGGTTTCGATGCGTTCTTGCAAGGCGGGCGGGAGGGATTCGGTTTGCAGTTTGTCGAACTGGTCGGCCGCGGCTTCGTTTTGTTTGTCTTCAAACAAGGCGGTTGCAAGCTGCCAGCGGACGGCGGAAGCGTCGGGCTGCTCGGCGATAAAGCGGCGGTAATGGCCGATGGCTTCGGCGGCTCGCCCTTCGGATTGGGCAAGCAAACCTTTGGCATAGCGCGCCATGGCGCGGTCGTGTTCTGGCCATTGTTCGTAAATTGGCAAAACGGCTTTGATGCCGGGGATATTGTGGGCGACGACGGCGGAATACATGGCGCGTGCCAGTAATTCGGTGTTGGCAAGCAGGGTGTCGGCATCGACGTTGATGATTTTTTCAGACGGCCTGTTTGTCTGTTCGGCAGGGATGTTGTGCGCTTCGGGTTGCAGGGGTTCGGCTGTGTTGACTTGAAGCTCGGGTTTTACGTTGGGCGGCACATCGGCGGCGTAAAGGGAAAGGGGCAGGATGGTAAGGAGGAGCAGACGTTTTTTCATGGCAATGTTGGGGATGTTATCGGTATAAGTGGGCAGATTGTACAATGTTTTGAGTTGGAAATTTTGTAAACTGACGGTCATTTTATCTGAATCAAGGCGACAAAAGGCCGTCTGAAACCTGATGGGATTTCAGACGGCCTTTGTTTACGGTTTGGATTTAGTTTTTGTCCAAATCTAAATCAGCTTTGTATTCGATACGGCCTTGGCCTTTGTCTTCGATGGAAACGTCCAGCTCTTGTTTGCCGCGTTTGAATTTCAGATCGGCATCGTCGTGTTTGATTTCGGACTCGACCACATGGAAACCTTTGCTGCGCGCGTGGGCGATCACTTTTTTGGCCAGGGAAGGAATGGAATTGTGTCGGCCGGAAAGTTCGGCTTCGTATTCAAACTCGCCGTCGCCTTGATGGTCGGCTTTGATGGTGTGTGAGCCTGCCGGACGGTAGATTTCGGAAGGCAGCGGGGAGGCGAATGCCGTGGCGGAGAAAAGAGCCAAAATGCCGGTGGCCAGTAACGATTTTGCTTTGGTCATCGGTTTTCCTTTCTGAAAAGGGTTTGGAGAACGACATCATCTTATCGGCATGCCTGTAGGGCGGCAAGCGGATAAACTCGATTTTACGCGCGGCTACATGATTTGTTTGGAAGGCGTTGATTCTTTGCTTTGGGCCGGTGTTTGCTTGCAGAAAAATACTGAAAGTAAAGGCTTAGCCGAGAAAGAACAATTCGCCGCCGTGTGCCTTCAGCCATTGTTTGGCTTGATCGACATACGGTGTGAGCGAGCGGGTCAGCGCCCAAAATGCAGGGCTGTGGTCGGGGTGGCGCAGGTGGGCGAGTTCGTGCAGGCAGACGTAGTCGGCGACATATTCGGGCACGCCGATGAGCCGCCAGTTGAGGCGGATGCCGGTGGTGTGGCGGCATACGCCCCAGAAGGTTTTGGCGTTGGAAAGGGAAATGGCGCTCGGGGTCAGGCGGGTGCTTCGGATATGGCTTTCGAGGCGCGGCAGTAGATATTCGTGCGCACGTTCGAGCAGGAAGCGGCGCAAATGGGTGAGTTGGGCGGCGGTTTCTTTTTCGGGCAACAGGATTTCAGACGGCCTGATTTGGATGTGGTTTGCTGTGTGGACGGACAAGGCCGTCTGAACGCCTTGATACCAAATCCATTCGGGAAGCGTGTCGGTGGATTTTTGCTGGGCTGGTGTTTTGTTTAGGGTGCGGCGCAGGATGGCCTCGTTGTCGTTCAGCCATTGGGTAAAGTTGCGCTGGGTCACAAACGGCGGGATATTGATGCTGACGGTATCGGCGGAAACGGGGCGCAAGATGAGGTTTTTCTTGGCACTGCGTTTGAGCTGGATATGAATGGTCAGGCCGTCTGAAAGGGTGTGGGTATGGAGGCGGGGCATGGTGTTTGAGGGAAAGGGGCGGGCATGGCGACCCACCCGATGGAATGATTTATTTGGTTTGTGGCGCGAACGGACCTTGTCCGGTAATCAGGGGCTGTTGGCTTTCTATCCATTGCTCGCATTGGGCCATGAGTTCGGCTTCGTTGCCGCTGCTGTAGGCAATGGGTTTGCCGATGATGACGCTGACCGTGCCGGGGTATTTGAGGAAGGAATTTCGCGGCCAAAACTCGCCGCTGTTGAGCGCGACGGGGACGATGTCCATCTCAAACATTTTGGCCATACGCGCGCCGCCGAGTTTGTAGCGGCCTTTTTCGCCGGGCGGCAAGCGTGTGCCTTCGGGGAAAATGGTAATCCAATAGCCTTCGTTTTTACGCGCAAGGCCTTGCTCTATCAGCTGCCTGTTGGCTTCGCGGCTGTTGCTGCGGTCGATGCCGATGGTTTTAACCAGTTTCAAGCCCCAGCCGAAGAAAGGGATTTTGAAAAGTTCGCGTTTGGCAACATAGACTTGCGGCGGAAAAATTTCTTGCAGGGCGAGGGTTTCCCAGCCGCTTTGGTGTTTGGCGCAAATGATGGCGGGGTGGTCGGGAATGTTTTCCGCGCCGCTTAAGGTGTAGTTTAAGCCGATGACGTGCTTGAGCGACCAGTTGAGGATGCGTACCCAAATTTGCGCCATTTTGTGTGCGCCGCCTTGGAAGGGCAGGGCAAGCAGCATAAAGGGGAACAGCAAAATAATGCTGGAGGAAAGGATGAACCAGTAAATCAGGTTGCGGATAATCAGCATATCGGGGAAAAGTCTGTCGTTGGAAGGCCGTCTGAACGCCGGTGTGATCAGGTTTCAGACGGCCTTGTTGTTTGTTT